>JBFWQM010000179.1:0-11919 GCA_050249455.1 Rhodospirillaceae bacterium
GATAGATAAGGGGCCGCGGCCCCGCCTCCAAGCCGTCCGGAGACCGCCATGACCGACGCCATGGGCACCCGCTGCGTGTTCGCCCTGCTGCTGCCGGCGACCAACACGATCACCGAGCCCGACTTGGCGAGCCTGCGCCCGGCCGGCGTCAGCAACCAGACCTACCGGTTCCCGTTCCCCGGCATGCCGGACACGCTCGACGCGCTGCTCGACATGATGCGCCCGACGGTCGGGCTGATGCTGGAGTGCGAGCCCGACGCGGTGATCGTCGGCTACACCACCGAGTTCCTGCCGGACGGCCTGGAGGCCGCCGCCCGGCTGCGCGATTTCGTCGAGGACGCCGTGCGCCGGCCGACCACAATGGCCTCCGACGCGGTGCCCGAGGCGCTGCACGCGATCGGCGCCCGGCGCATCGGCGTGGTGACGCCGTACACGCCGGCGGGCGACGCCAACGTGAAGGCCTATTTCGAGGCGCTGGGGTTCGAGGTCGCGGCGATCGGCGGGCTTTCGACCAAGGGCAAGGTGCATACCGCGCGGCTGACCGAGGCGCAGGTGCGCGGCGTGTTCGAGGCGGTGGACGTCGCCGGCGTCGAGGCGCTGGTGCAGGTCGGCACCAACCTGGTCTGCGCCGGCTTCGCCGCATCGCTGGAGGCGCGGCACGGCAAGCCGGTGATCCCGGTCAACACGGCGGCGTACTGGGCCGCGCTGCGGCGTGCGGGGGTTGCCGATCGGGTTGCGGGGTTCGGGTCGCTGCTGGAGCGGTACTGAGGGGTTCCGGGACCGGAGAGGCCCCCTTCCCCCAACCCCCTCCCACGAGGGGAGGGGGAGAAGAACAGCCCCCTCCCCTCGTGGGAGGGGGTTGGGGGAGGGGGCGCCTCCGCGCGAAAGACGTCGCCCCCTACTCCGCCGCCACGCCGGCCGCCGCGAACGCCGCCGGCGCGGCGCAGCGCGCGATGCGGCACGGCAGGCCGCGGGTGTCGGCGGAGCCGGTGACGGGGTCCCACGGGCCGTCATAGGACATCGCGGCGTTGACGTTGATCTCCAGCGCCGCGCGCTCCGGCCCCGGCGCCTCGGGCAGCCACCAGCCCATGCCGGTGCGCACCACGCCGGGCGGCGTGACGTCGGTGACCTCCAGCCGCAGGGTGCACGGCGCCGGGCCGTTGGCGCATTCGACCGACACCCAGTCGCCGTCCGCGAGGCCGCAGGCGAGCGCGGTGTCGGGGTGGATCTGCAGCTCGGGATAAGGCGAGACCTTGCGCGCCCACGCCTGCTCGCGGAAGCGCGAGTGGTGATACGTCTTCTCGCGCGCGCCGCTGAGCAGCACCAGCGGATACGCCGCGCGCACCGCGTCGCCCTCGCGCTCCGCCCGCGGCGGCACGTAGTTGGGCAGCGGGTCGAGGCCGAGGCCCTTCAGCGTCTCCGAGTAGAGCTCCAGCTTACCGGTGGAGGTCTTGAAGCCCGCGGTCTCGAAGTCGCCGGTCGCGAACGGGAATTTCAGCCAGCCGACCGCGGCAAGCTCGTCGAACTTTTCCGCGATCGGGCCCATCAGGTAGGTGTTGAATTCGCGCTTGGTGCGCCACGGCACGAAGTCGTGCGCCAGCGCGCCGCGGGCGCGGAAGCGGTCCATCAGCGCGACCGCGATGTCGAAGTCCGACCGCGCCTCGCCGCGCGGCGCCACCGCGGCGCGGGTGAAGCTGACGCACGGGCCGGACGGGTCGAGCGAGATCTCCTCCTCCTCCACCGCCGTGGTCTTGGGCAGCACGATGTCGGCGATTTCCGTCGTCGGCGTCATCATGTGCGAGACGGCGACGATGAGGTCGAGCGAGCGCATCGCGCGCAACGTCTTCGGCGTGTCGGGATAGGTGACGGCGATGTTGACCCCGGTGACGTAGAGCGCGCGCACCGGATAGGGCTGCCCCGTGAGCATCGCGTCGATCACCGACGGGTTGTGGCAGGCGGACTGCCAGCCGCGCGGCCCGGCCCACAGCGGGAAGCGGTCGGCGCCGATGGTCGCCTCCTCCGCCTCGCGCGGCAGGCGGAACGCCGGGTCGTGCAGCACGTCGAGATAGGACTTGAACCCCGGCGGGCGCTTGGCGCGGCGGTTGCCGCCGGCGCGGTCGAGGTTGCCGGTGATCGCGACCAGCGCGTGGAAGGCGCGGAAGGTCTGCACGCCCGCCGACGCGGCATCGATGCCGTGGCCGGAGACGAAGGTCGACGGGCCATCGGCGTAGAGCCGCGCCGCCGCCACGATGTCGACTGCGGGCACGCCGGTCAGGCCGGCGGCGCGCTCCGGCGGAAACGCGGCGGCGCGGGCACAGAGCTCGTCGAAGCCGTGGCACCAGCGTGCGACGAAATCGCGGTCATAGGTGCCGTCGCGCACGATGACGTCGATCATGGCGAGCGCCAGCGCCGCGTCGCTGCCGAGCCGCGGGCGCAGCCACAGGTCGGCGATGTCGGCGGCGGGCGTGCGCGCCGGATCGATGACGACGATCTTCGCGCCGCGCTTCTTCGCCCGCTTCAGCGCCATCCACTGCACCGGGTCGGCGGCCGACGGGTTGCGCCCGACCACCAGCGCGCAGCGCGCCGCGTCGATGTCCTCGCCGCCGATCATGTTGAGGCCGGTGATGCGGTCGGACACCGCGCGGCAGCCGCCGCACAGGTCCTGGTTCATCATCCAGTTGGGCGAGCCGAGCGAGCGCAGCATCAGCACCAGCGAGGTGCCGCGGCTGAACAGGGCGCTGGAAACCGCGCCGACGATCGACTTCGGGCCGTGCAGGTCGCGCACCTCCAGCAGCCGGTCGGCGACCTCGTCCAGCGCCTCGTCCCAGCCGATGCGCTGCCAGCGGCCCGAGCCGCGCGGCCCGGCGCGGCGCATCGGGTGCAGCAGGCGGTCGGGGTGGCCGGTCAGCTCCGGCAGTCCGCGGATGCCCTTGACGCAGAACGCGCCGAGCGAGCCGGGATGGCCGGGATTGGGGTCGATGCGCGCGACCGCGCCGCCGGCCACGGTGATGCGCGAGCCGCAGCGGGTCGAGCATTCCCAGCAGGTGCTGGGGAACGTCCCGTCGGTGAAGCTCGTCATGGCCTGCCTCCGCGCGTCTTCCCGCAGCGCGGGATGATGCGCCATGCGCGCCGCGGCCTCAACCGCCGTGCGCGACGTCGTTGCGCGACGCCGCGGGTCGGCTATTCTCGGCGCCACAACCGATGGAGTGCGCGATGGCCGTAGACCTCAAGATATACAACCCCGAGACGCTGGGCACACCGCTGGGCCAGTACTCCCACGTGACGCGGGTGAAAGCGAGCGAGTTCCTGTTCATCGCCGGCATGCTGGCGGCCGACGAGGCCGGCAACTCGGTCGGCATCGGCGACTTCGAGAAGCAGTGCGACCAGGTGTTCGCCAACCTGCTCGCCGCCCTGAAGGACGCCGGCGCCGGCTACGGCAACATCGTGCAGTTCACCACCTACCTGGTGCACTCGCACTATATCCCGAAATTCATGGACTACCGGCTGAAGAACTTCCCGCGCTTCTTCCCCGACGGGAAGTACCCGCCCAACACCCTGCTCATGGTCGACCGGCTGGTGAAGGAGGAGTTCATGGTCGAGGTCCAGGCGATCGCCGCGATCGGCTGACCGCCCGAATGGATGTGGACCTTTCGGCATAGAATCGATTCGACAAGCCCGTCCGTCCGTATTATGAACGTCGACGGACGGGCTTACACCGTCACGGGGAGACGCCAATAGGGTCTCTGCAGAACAACAACAGACAACAACATAACAAGAACAAGATCAGTCAGGGGGCGGCACCAGGATGGGGCTGCCCTTTTTTTATCCCGATTTGCGAATTCAGGCCGCGTCTGCAGTATTGAGCTGCGCCTGCACGGCAGTTGTCGCGCAATACGCTTCGAACGCCGCCTGCAGCGCCGCCACGTCGGCCGGCGCGAGGGCGCGTCCGCCGCGCATCGCGGACTCCTGGGCAATGGCGGCCCTGCTCAGCCGCGATGCGCCGACATAGCTCGCCGCGCTCTTCAGCGAGTGGACCTTGCGCAGCGCTTCGGCGGGATCGCCGGCGGGGTCCGACAGCGCCTGCAGGGTCCGGGTCGTCGTGCCGACGAACGCGCGCACGACCCGCTGCACGGCCTCGGCGCCGATCTCTGCGGCAAGCTGCACGAGTGCGTGCTCGTCGAACGCAGGCGCCGCCGTGTCCTGGTGCGGCGCCGGCGCGTCCGCCGCCGCGACGGCCAGATTGCGCGCGAGCGCGCCCAGCAGCAACGACTTGCGGATCGGCTTGGCGACGAAATCGTTCATGCCGGCGGCGCGGCAGGCCTCGCGGTCGTCGTCGAACGCGTTGGCGGTGAAGGCGACGATCGGCACCGTCGCGTCGCGCCCGCCGCGCGCGCGGATGCGGCGCGTCGCCTCGATGCCGTCCATCTCCGGCATGAACACGTCCATCAGGATCAGGTCGTAGTCGAAGCGGGCGA
This sequence comes from Rhodospirillaceae bacterium, assembly GCA_050249455.1. Lineage (GTDB taxonomy): Bacteria > Pseudomonadota > Alphaproteobacteria > MPNO01 > VGEU01 > JBFWQM01. The sequence goes on from JBFWQM010000179.1 coordinate 4,476, forward strand.
CCGCCTCCACGGCTTCCAGGCCGTTGGCGACGGCATCGACGCGGACGCGGTCGTGCTGCAGGATCGAGAGCGCCACGAGGCGGTTGGTGACGTTGTCCTCGGCCAGAAGCAGCCGGATCGGGCGGCCGAGCCGCGCAAGCACCGCGGCGAGCGCCGCGGCCGCATCGACGGCGTCGCCATCCGCATGCGCGAGGGCGCCGGCGTCCGCTTCGTCCATCGGCACCGTCACGACCGCGACGGTTCCGCGACCGGGTTCGGATTCGATCGCGATGGTGCCGCCCATGAGGTCGACCAGCCGCCGGCAGATGACCAGGCCGAGACCCGAGCCGCCGAAGCGGCGGGTGATCGAGATATCGGCCTGGGCGAATTCCTCGAACAGGCGGTCGATCCGGTCGCGCGGAATGCCGATGCCGGTATCGGCGACGGTCCATTCCAGCGCGCCGGCCACGTGGGCCGCGCGGCGGATCGCGACCGTGACGCTGCCGCTGTCGGTGAACTTGATCGCGTTGCTGATGAGGTTGAACAGGATCTGGCGCAGCCGCGACGGATCGCCCAGCACCGCGGCGGGCAGGTCCGGTGCGATCGAGACCGTGAAGGCCACGCCCTTCGCATCGGCGCGCGGGCCCATCACGCTGGCGGCGTCGGTCGTCAGCGTCGACGGATCGAACGGGATGCGCTCGATCTCGACCTTCCGCGCCTCCAGCTTCGAGAAGTCGAGGATGTCGTTGAGGAGCCCGAGCAGGCTGTCGCCGGAGTCGCGGATCAGCCGCACCTGCTTGCGCTGGGCGTCCGATAGCGGGGACTCGAGAAGCACGCCGGCCATGCCGAGCACCGCGTTCATCGGCGTGCGGATCTCGTGGCTCATGACTGCCAGGAAGCGCGACTTCGCCGACGACGCCTCCTCCGCCGCCTGCTTGGACTTCTTGAGCGCCTCCAGTATGCGCTCGCGCCCGCCGGCAAGATGGAAGTTGATCGCGCTCAGCGCGAGCAGGCAGAGCGTGGCGATCGCCACGCCGCTGGCGAGGATTCCCGTCCGGTAGCGCCAGTCGGCGAGGACGACGCTTTCCCGGTCGGCCACGCTGACGACGAGCGGAAGTCCCGGGACGCGCCGGGGCGTCACGATCGAAGCCGACGCGGCATCCGGATCGGCGGCACGCGACGCGACGCGCGGCGGTCCGCGCAGGATGCGAAACGAGGCCGTGTCGAGAAAGCTTGCCCCCATCGCCGCCTCGTCGTGCGGGTGCTGGGCGAGAAGGACGCCGTCGCTGCGGTACAGCGACAGGGTCGCGGCATCGCTGATCCGTACGGTGCGCAGGAACTCCTCGAAGAAGCCGACGCGGATCCCGGTCAGCACCAGGCCGAGCAGTTCACCCTCCGCGCTGCGGATCGCGCGGCTCAGGTAGAAAGTCCAGTTGCCGTTGCCGCGGTTCTGCACCGGCTTGCTGACGAACAGCGGGCTCACGCTGCCGCGGGAATGCGCGATGAAGTAGTCGCGGTCCGACAGGTTGATCGGCGGCGGCGGAAAGGATCGGCTGAAGTTGAGCACGGTGCCGTCGAAAGCGACGATCGTGGCCACGTCGACCTGCGGGACGCCGCGGATGCGCTGCAGCAGCCGGTCGTACACCACGACGTCGGACATCAGGGTGCGGAATTCGCCGGGCGTCTGCGCGCCTGCCTGGCGGACGTCCTCGGCCGTGGCGTCGAGCACCAGGTTGGCGGCGGTGATCGCCTGACGCACCTGCTCGGCCAGAACGATCGAGATGTTCTCCTGGTCGAGGGCAGCGTCCTGGAGCTCGTGCGCGCGGTCGCGGCCGGCGATCAGCCAGGCCCCGACGACCAGGAAGACGGCGGCGACGACGGAGGTGACGAGCCCGGTGTAAGCCGGGCGCATGAGCCGCCCCAGGGCAGCCTGAAAACGCGCGACTCTGGTGTTCATGAAACCGGCTCTCCCGGGCGCACGGGGGAGGGGCGCCCGAGCAATGACCCGTGCGGCAGGCTAGCGGCTCAGCGTTAAGCGACCGTTCCCGGCCACGGAGACATTCTGCCGCAGCGGGCCGACAACCGCCCTGGCCGGCGCCCGGACATTGCGGATAGACTGCCCGGCCGCCACCTGGATCCCCCGCAATGGAAAGCATCGCCGCCACCCTCACGCCCCTGCTCGAGGCGCTGCTGCGCGTCGCGGTGGGGCTGCACCTGGTGCCCCACGGCCTGCGCATGACGTTCGGGTTGTTCGCCGACACCGGGCTGCCGATCCGCAACCTGTCGATGCTGGCGGAGTCGCTGGAGCGCGGCGGCTGGCGGCCGGGGCGGTTCTGGGCGCCGCTGATCTCTTTCGTCGAGCTGGTGTGCGGGCCGCTGCTCGCGCTGGGCCTGTTCACCCACGTCGTCGCGGCGCCGGTCGCGATCTTCCTGATCGTCGCAAACGTCGAACGCTGGCGGGTCGGCCGCTGGTTCTGGAACCAGCTCGGCATGGAATACACGCTGATGTGGACGATCGCCGCGCTCTACTTCCTGGCGCGCGGCGGCGGGCCCTACTCGCTCGACGCGGCGCTGGGCCTCCTCTAGGCGGCGAGCACGATCTCGGCCCGGGTGCCGACGCGCACGCGGCTGCTGAGCGACAGCTCGCCCCCGATCAGGTTGACGAACGCGCGCGCCAGGCTGAGGCCGAGCCCCGGCCCTTTGTCGCCGCCGGCGACGATCGCGACATCCGGCCTGGCGAATGGCGCGCCGAGGCGGGCCAGCCATTCGGCGTCGATGCCGCGGCCGGTATCGGCGACGACGATCCGCACGCGTCCGTCGGCGCCGACGGCGGCGGAGACCGCGACCGCGCCGCCGCGGTCGGTGAACTTGATCGCATTGACGACCAGCTCGCGCATCGCGCGCCCGAGGAGCGACGGATCGGCCGCCACCGGCGGCAGGACCGGCGGCAGCTCGACGGTCAGCGCCACGCCGGCGCCGTCGGCCTGCACGCGGAGCGCATCGGCGCACGCCTCCACCACGTCGGCGACATCGACCGGCACCAGATTCGGCGCGAGCTGGCCCGCGGTGATCCGGGCGAGGTCGAGGACCTGCTCGATCAGGGCGTGGAGCCGGCGGCTGGAATCGGCGATGGCGGCAGCGTATTCCGCAGCATGGGCGGGGCCGCCGGCGGCGTCGATCTCCTCGCACAGCAGCTCGGCGAAGCCGAGGATCGAATTCAGCGGCGTGCGCAGCTCATGCGGCAGCGCCGACAGCACGGATTGCTGCATCGCCGCCAGCTCGTCGCGGCGGCGGTCCTCGAACCGCGCGGCTTGGCGCAGCCGCGCGTTGACGGTCTCCAGCATCAGGTCGTGGTCGACCGGCTTGGTCAGGTAGTCGTCGGCGCCGAGCTTCTTGCCGGCGATCACGTCCTCACGGTCCGAGTAGGCCGACAGGAACAGGAACGGCAGCGTGCTGTGCTCCGGGTGCGTCTCGCGCAGGGTGGACAGCAGCTCGCGCCCGTCCATCCCCGGCATGTTGATGTCCGACAGGACGAGGTCGGGCCGCTCGCGCAGGATCACGTCGAGCCCTTCTCGGCCATCGGCGGCCTCCAGCGCGACGTGCCCGCCGCTGCGCAGCGCGTCCGCGATGTCGTCGCGCAGCATCATCTCGTCGTCGATGACCAGGATCTTCGCCATGTCGCCTTTCCATTCGGCCCGCGTCAGGCCGCCTGCTCCGTCGGCGCGGCGAGCGGCAGACGCACGACGAAGGCCGTGCCGCGCGGCGCGCAGGGCTGGACGCGGATGCCGCCGCCGTGCAGCTCCACGATCTGCTTCACGAGGTTGAGGCCGATGCCGGTGCCGGGGATGCCCTTCGCCGTGCTGGCGCGGAAGAACCGCGCGAACAGCTTGCCGACCTCGTCCGGCGGGATGCCGACGCCGTGGTCGCGGACCGTGAGCCGCAGGAACCGGCCGTCCACGCCGGCGTCGATCTCCACCCGCCGGCTGTCGCCGGAATATTTGACCGCATTGGACAGGAGGTTGGAGAGGACCTGGTCGATCAGCCGCGCATCGACGTCGAGCGTGTCCGGCGCGCCGCGCCATTCGACGGCGATCTCGAAGTCAGGCGACAGGCCGCGCTGGCGTGCGCAGGCCGCCTCCACCAGCGGCAGCAGAGGGGTCGGCTTGCGGTCGATCTCGATGCGGCCCTCGTTGAAGCCGTCGCTCGACAGAATGCGATCGATCAGCGCCGTCATTTGGCCGACGGCGAGGCGGATGCGCCGGGCGCGCTCGCGCACGTCGGCCGGGTCCGGCGCGTCCGCGTTGCGCGCGAGCCGCTGCGCCGCGCCGTCGATGACGGCGAGCGGGGTGCGGAACTCGTGGCTGACGACGGTGACGAACGAGCGCTGCTTCTGGTTCATCTCGCGCTCGGCGGCGAGCGCGACGGCGAGCTCCTGGGTGCGCGACGCGACCTCGTGCTCCAGCCCGCGGGTCAGCGCGGCGAGCTCCTGGTTCTTGGCGTAGAGCGCGCGGCTCTTCTCCTCGAGCAGGCGCTCGGCCTCCTTTCGCGCGCGGCGCTCGCGCTCGACGCGCGCCTGCCAGACCTCGGTCATGGCCTAGGCCGGCAGCCGCTGCAGGGTGAAGGTGACCTGGCTGCCGCCGCCGGTGTCGTCGTGCTCGGTCACCGCGCAGCGATCGCCGAAATGCGCGAGGCAGCCGTCGATCAGCCCGCGCGCCAGCTTGGCCATGCAGCGCGGCGAGCGGTAGGTGACGTGCATCGTGTCGGGCCCCTCCTGCCGGGCCTGTATGCTGGGCAGCTCCGCGTCGTGGTAGAGCTTGCGCACCTCGACGTGGATGTATTCGTCGACCCGCGGCAGGAACTCGAACGTGGTGGCGCAGCCTTCGAAGAACGCCGGGTAGAGCGCGACGAAGCGGCCGAACAAGTGGCGGCCGAAGGTCTCGATCAGCGCGCCCATCGGGGTCCCGGTGGCGCGGCTGAGGGCGCCGACCAGCGCCACCATCTCCGCCCCGTCATAGGTGCCGACCGCGGTGTAGGCGCCGCCGGTCGCGGTCTTGGCGTCGGCCAGGATGGTGTCGACCATGTCGAGCGACCACGCGTCCTCGACCAGCTCCAGGAACTCGGTGAATACGATGCCCTTCACGGCGCTGCCCCCGATCAGTCGCGTGTCGCGACTATCGTCGGGCGAGCGTTGCGAAGCGGTTAAGGCTGCCTATTGCGCGCGCAGTCGGAGATCGCGGTCAATCGGACGAGCGGGTGAGGTGGGTGGCCGCCGGACGAGCCGTCGGCCGCCCTATTCCGCCGCGAGCGGCCGCTTGGCCGCCGCCTCGACGGCGGCGCGGACGCGGCGCGGCGACAAGGGCGTCTCGTTGAACTGGGCGCCGGTGTCGGCGAAGGCGTCGGCGACCGCGTTGGCGATGGCGGCGGGCGGCGAGATGGCGCCGCCTTCGCCCATGCCCTTCATGCCGTACATCGTGGCCTCCGCCGGGGTCACCATGTGGCCGACCTTGATCATCGGGATCTCGGCGGCGCCCGGCATCAGGTAGTCGGCGAAGGTGGTCGCCATCGGCTGGCCCTGGATGTCGTAGGGAATCTCCTCGTAGAGCGCGGTGCCGATGCCCTGCGCGACGCCGCCGACGATCTGGCCGTCGACGATCATCGGGTTGACGACGGTGCCGCAGTCCTCCACCACCGCGAAGTCGAGCAGCTCCACCGCGCCGGTGACCGGATCGACCGCCACCACGGCCGCGTGCGTCGCGTAGGAATAGACGCCGGTGGTCAAGGTCGGCTCGTAGGTCGCGGTGGCGTCCAGCATCGGGTCGGTGCCGGGCGGCAGGCCGTCCTGGCGCAGATAGGCGGTCTTCGCCACCTCCGCCAGCGTCACGGAGGCCTGCGGGCCGACCGCCATGCCGTCGCGCAAGCTGACCTCGCCCGGATCGCACTGCATCAGGTGGCCGGCGATGCGCTGGATCTTCTCCTTCAGGATGCGGCAGGCGTTCACCGTCGCGCCGCCCGCCATCACGATCGAGCGCGAGGCGAAGGTGCCCATGCCGAACGGCGACAGCGCCGAATCGCCGTAGCGGACCGAGACGCGCATCGGGTCGATGCCGAGCTCCTCGTTTGCGATCTGCGCCAGGGTGGTCTCCATGCCCTGGCCGTGCGAGTGGATGCCGACCATCAGCACCATCGAGCCGTCGGACATGAACCGCGCGTTGGCGCTTTCCCAACCCGGGATGATCGGCGTGGCGCGCAGCACCCATTCGCCGCAGCCGTGCGCCGTCTGCTCCGAATAGACCGCGAAGCCGACGCCGATGCGCCGGCCGTCCGGCTCGCCCTTCTTCTGGCGCTCGCGGACCGCCGGCAGGTCGACCAGCGCCGCCGCCTTCCTGACGCTCGAGGGATAGTCGCCGTTGTCGAACTGCATGTCGGCGACGGTCTTGTACGGCATCATGTCGGGGGTGACCATGTTCTCCAGCCGCACCTCGAACGGGTCGCGGCCGACCGCGCGCGCCACCTCGTCGATGGTGCGCTCGATCGCGAAGCAGGCTCCCGGCCGCGCGACGCCGCGATAGGGCCCGAGCGGCGACTTGTTGGTCGCGACCGTAAAGGTCTTGGCGCGGTAGTGGCGGAACTTGTACGGGCCGGGCAGGTTGCGCGCGGCCATCCCGGTTTCCATGAACGGGCCGGTGGGCCACAGCGAGTAGGCGCCGGCGTCGATCACGATGTCGGCCTCCAGCCCGAGGATGCGGCCCTTGTCGTCGGCGTAGGCGGTGACCTTGTAGTAGTGCTCGCGCGCATGGACGCCGGCCAGGATGTGCTCGCGCCGGTCCTCGTTCCAGCGCACCGGCGCGCGCAGCCTGTTGGCCACCGCGGCGATCATCACCTCCTCCGACGACAGGCGGTTCTTGACGCCGAAGCCGCCGCCCATGTCGGGCGTGATCACGTGGACCTTGTGCTCGGGCAGGCCCAGCACGTCGGCGAGGCCGACGCGCATCAGATGCGGCGACTGCGTGGTGTCGTAGATCACCAGCTCGTCGTCGCGGTCGTCCCAGTAGCAGAGCAGCGACCGGCATTCCATCGGCTGGCCGGACTGGCGGTTCATCCGGTACTCGCGCACCACCTTGACCGGCGCGTCCTTCACCGAATCGACGTCGCCGCCCTGGATCACCCGCTCGACGTAGAGGTTGTCCTTCCAGTGCTCGTGGACCAGCGCGTTGCCGCCGGCCAGCGCGGCGACCGCGTCGATCACCGGCGGCAGCTCCTCGAACTCCACCTCGACCGCCTGGGCGAGGTCCTCGGCCGCCGCCCGCGTCTCTGCCAGGCACACGGCGATCGCCTCGCCGACGAAGCGCACCTTGTCGGTGGCGAAGGCGTGGTAGGCCGACGGCTTGAAGCCGGGGATCGCCGGCACGGCGCGGATCGGCTTCAGGTCGGGGAAGTCGGCGGCGGTGAAGACGCGGCCTTCGGA
>JBFWQM010000180.1:0-10316 GCA_050249455.1 Rhodospirillaceae bacterium
GGGATGCTGACGGCGGGGTGGCCGGTCAGGTTGAACAGGTTCAGGGTGCTGCACCACGATTGGCGCATGTCGCCGGCGGGCTGGCCGTCGATCTCGATCGGGTCGAGCGCGTCGTGGTCGGCGCGCAGCGGCAGCCGGCTGATGGTCGGCGTCAGCACGAAGTCGCTGGTGTCGAACCACGCCTGCACCGCGCGGAAGAGCAGGGTGCGCTTGTAGAGCGCGTTCTGGACCGTGGCGCCGGTATAGGTCTGGCCCTCCCTGACGCCGGCGAGCAAAGCGGGGTCCATTAGATGCGGCGCGGTCTCCGCGTCCTTTGCGAAGCGGACGGCCCAGTTCGACTGCTGCAGCACGCGCCAGGTCGGCTCGGCGTTCTCGAAAGCCGCGTCCACCGGCGTCACGGCGGCGCCGAGGTCCGCGAAGACGCCGAGCGCCGCCTCGCACGCCGCGCGCACCGGCGCGGACAGCAGGGTGTTGCCGAGCAGCGGCCGCCACGCCAGCCGCAGCCCGTCGAGGCGGGCGGCCTGCGCGAGGCCGGCCTCGCTGCGCGTCGGCGTGGTCGCCAGCGACCACGGGTCGGAGGCGTCGGGGCCCGACAGCACGTCGAGCATGCGCGCGGTGTCGCGCACGGTGCGCGCCATGATGCCGAGGTGGATGAAGTTGGCGAAGCCGTCCGGCACCTGGTTGTGCGGCACAAGGCCGAGCGTTGGCTTGAACCCGACGATGCCGGTGCACGCCGCCGGCAGGCGGGTGGAGGCGCCGGCGTCGGTGGCGAGCGACAGCGGCCCCAGTCCGGCGGCCACCGCGGCGGCGGACCCGCCGCTCGACCCTCCCGGGGTGAGGTCGAGGTTCCACGGATTTCGCGTGGTGCCGAACAGCGGCGCGTCGGTCAGCAGCTTGTTGGCGAAATCCGGCGTCGTGGTCTTGCCGATCACGATGGCGCCCGCCGCCTTCAGCCGCTTCACGGCCACGGCGTCGGCCGGCGGCACGTTCGATTCCATCAGCTTCGAGCCGAAGGTGGTGCGCACGCCGGCGGTGTTGATGATGTCCTTGATGCTGACCGGCACGCCGTGCAGCGGGCTCAGCTTGTCGCCCTGCGCGACCGCGGCATCGGCGGCCCGCGCGGCGGCCCGCGCCTCGTCGGCGCAGACGGTGATGTAGGCGTTCAGGGTGGGCTGCGCGGCGTCGATGCGGGCGAGCAACGTCTCCAGCGCGTCCTCCGACTTGGTCCGTCCGTTGCGGATCGCGTCGGCGAGGTCGACGGCGGAGGCGTAGGGATCGGCTGGCGGCACGGGCTGGTCTCCGGCAGGAAAAACAGTATACTGACGAGTGTGGCGGTCCCGTCCCGGACCGTCAACGCGGACGCGGGTCGCGGAACCAGCGGGGAGTGCGGATGAACAAGGTCGCCACCGAACAGCCCGATGCGGCCAGTTCGCTGCGCACCGAGCTCGGCGAGCGTCCCGGCTATCTGATACGCCGCCTGCACCAGATCCACGTCGCGCTGTTCCTGGAGGAATGTGGCGACGAGCTCACGCCGGTCCAGTACGGCGTGATGTCGGTGCTGTTCGCCCAGCCGGGCATGGACCAGATCTCGCTCGCCGCCGAAGTCGGCATCGACCGCACCAACGTCGCCGACGTCCTGGCGCGGCTGGAGGCGCGCGGCATGCTGCGCCGGGCGGTCTGCGATCGCGACAAGCGGATGAAGCGGGCGCACCTGACGCCGGCCGGCGAGGGGCTGGTCCGCCGCCTGGAGGCGCGGATGCTGGCGGCCCAGGACCGGCTGATGGCGCCGCTGCCGCCGGACAGGCGCCGCGCGTTCCTGGCCCTGCTGACCGAGCTGGTCGACGCCAACAACGCCTACAGCCGCGCGCCGGCGCGCTCGGGTTGATATGCCGCGGCAGTAGGGTATAGTCAGAAGCCGCATTCTAATCGGAGGAGAGCAAGATGTCGCAGGAGCCGCTGGGCAAGAAGGGCAACTTCTTCCACATCTACGATTTCTACGTGAAGCCGGGCACGGGCGACGAGTTCGTCAAGCTGTTCGAGAAGTTCGACTATTCCGACGACAACCCGATGCACAAGTCGTCCGCCCAGGTGAAGGACGGCGTGATGCTGCAGGACACGAAGGACCCGGACCACTACTGGCTGATCGCCGAGTGGTCGGACGTGGACGAGCACGCGCGCATCCTGCAGATCCTCGCCGGCAAGATGAAGCCCGAGTTCCTCAATTACATCGTGGACCTCGACAAGGGCGCCTTCGTGCCGAAGTATGCCAAGATCGTTTCCTCGACGCCGCAGGACATCCTCAACCAAGCGGCCGAGTAGCCCGTCGCAGCGCCACCGGCGCCGACGCAGCGACACGCAGCCGGGGTCGATCGCGCGACCCCGGCTGTTCGTCCTTCAGCCAACCGGTCCGAATCCCGCGGAGCTTCGTCATGCTGAGCAACCAGCGCGCGCAGATACCCTACGACGACCTGCGCGAGTGGATCGTCGAGGCCGAGCGGCTGGGCGAGGTGCGCACCTTGACGGGCCTCAACTGGCAGAACGACATCGGCGACGTGGCGGAAGCCGTGCTGCGCGCCGACGACGGACCGGCGGTGATCTTCGACGAGGTCGAGGGCTGCCCGAAGGGCCACCGGCTGATCATCAACGTGTTCGCCGGCAAGCGGCGCAACATGACCCTGGGCTTCCCGGCGGAGCTCACCAAGCAGGAGCTCTCGGACGCCTGCTACGAGTCCTACCACAAGGAACGCAAGCACATCCCGCACGTCATCGTCGACGACGGGCCGGTGTTCGAGAACGTGCTGATGGGCGACGACGTCGATGTCTCGTTGTTCCCGACGCCGATCTGGCATGCGGCCGACGGCGGCCGCTACATCGGCACCGGCACCTACACGGTGACGCAGGACCCCGACACCGGCTGGATCAACGTCGGCACCTACCGGGCGATGATCCACGACAACAAGACGGTCGGCTGCCTGATGGTGCCCGGCAAGCACGGCGCGATCCACCGCGACAAGTATTTCGCGCGCGGCGAGCCGTGCCCGGTCGCAATGATCGTCGGCGGCGACCCGATCACCTTCTTCTCGGGCTGCACCGAGGTGCCGTATGAGGTGTGCGAGTACGACGTCGTCGGCGGCATGCGCGGCAAGCCGGTCGAATGCGTGCGCGGCAAGCTGACCGGCCTGCCGATCCCGGCCAACGCCGAGATCGTGCTGGAAGGCTACATCGACCCCAAGACGCGGGTGGTGGAAGGGCCGTTCGGCGAATGGACCGGCTATTACGCCGGCGGCGCGCGGCCGGCACCGGTGATCGAGATCAAGGCGATCTATCACCGCAACAACCCGATCATTCTGGGCTTTCCGCCGATGGGCGCCGGCGCCGACGAGCTGTCGCGCTACCGCGCCATCATGCGCTCGGCGATGCTGAAGCAGGACATCAACAACGCCGGCGTGCCGGACGTGACTGGCGTGTGGTGCCACGAGATCGGCTCGTCGCGCCTGCTGCACGGCATCGCGATCAAGCAGCGCTATCCCGGCCACGCCAAGCAGGCCGGCGTGATCGCGACGCAGGTCGGCGCGAGCGTCTACGCCAACAAGTACGTCGTGGTGGTTGATGACGACGTCGACGTTACCAACCTCGAAGAGCTGATGTGGGCGATGATCACGCGCTCGGACCCGGCGACCTCGATCGATTTCATCAAGGGCGCGCGCAATTCCCCCGCCGACGCACGGCTGATGCCGGAACAGCGCACCAGCGGCGAACTCACCACGTCGCGTTGCATCATCGACGCGTGCCGGCCGTTCCACTGGCGCGACCAATTCCCCAAGGTCAACGCGCCGACGATGGAGCAGGCGCGCAGCGCGCGCGAGCGGTTCGGCTGGATGCTCGACCCGGCGAACCGGTACAAGCCGAGCTAGATCGCCCCTAGCGCATAAAGCGGGACCGCAATACGCGCGGGCCGCTACGCGCCTGTCCCGCGCATCAGGCCGGATAGGCGGCCGGATCGATGCCGCATTCCGTCAGGAAGTGGCGGATCCGCACCACCTCGTCCTTCCCCAGCCCATGTGCGGCGCGGTGGAACGCGGCGTTGCGCCCGTTGAGCGTGACCCCGAGGCGGTTCCCGCTCATCGTCTCGACCGCGGCGCCGAGCTCATGGAGCATCGTCTCGACGTCCTTGACGTCGATGTTGGCGCTCGTCGGGTGTGCGAACAGGGCATGCAGGACCTTGCGGTGGCGATGGTTCACGATGATTCTCCAGGACGACGAACGCAGAGCTTAAATTTCGCGTCCCTCATGCGGCGAAGGGAACCGGCCGCGCGGCCGCGCGACGAAGTGCCTCGCCCCTGCGGATCGCTAGGCCGTCCGTCGCCGCGCCTCGTCGAGGACTTCGGCGGCGGTGCGGCCGGCGGCGCGAAAGTCGCGCAGGGCGAAGGCGGGCGCCCGCTTGGCCAGCCGGCGGCCGGAGTCGTCGCGCACCAGGCCGTGGTGGTGCCATTGCGGCACCGGCAGCCCAAGTGTCGCCTGCAGGAGGCGGTGCACGTGGGTCGCCGCGAACAGGTCGTCGCCGCGCGTGACAAGGTCGATTCCCTGGGCGGCGTCGTCGATGACGACGGCGAGGTGATAGCTCGCCGGCGTGTCCTTGCGCCCCAGCACGATGTCGCCGAATAGGTCCGGCCGCGCGTCCTGCACGCCGCGGCCCCGGTCGGTCCAGGTCAGCGGCCCGGCCCGCCGCTGCGCCTGTTGCATGTCGAGACGCAGCGCATAGGCATCGCCGCGCGCGATGCGCGCCTGCCGCGCATCGGGCGCGAGCGCGCGGCAGGTGCCGGGATAGAGCGGCCCGTCCGGGCCGGCTTGCACGAGGTGCGGCGCGGCCGACGCCGCGGCGATGTCGCGGCGGGAGCAGAAGCACGGATACAGGAGACCGTCGGCGGACAGCCGGTCGAGCGCGGCGCGGTAGGCGTCGAGGCGCGCCGACTGCCGCATCACCGGCCGGGCCCAGTCGAGGCCGAGCCAGGCGAGGTCGTCGAGGATCGCCGCCTCGTACTCCGGGCGGCAGCGGTCGCGGTCGATGTCCTCGATCCGGACCAGGAAGCGGCCGCCCGTCGCGTGTGCCTGCGCGAACCAGGCGGCGTAGGCATGGCCCAGATGCAGGAGACCGGTCGGGCTGGGCGCGAAGCGGGTGACGGTCATCGGCGATGCCGAGGCCTAGAGCAGGTGGCCGCCCTTCTTGGCCTTGATCGAGAGGTAGAAGGCGTTGTGGTCGTTGGCGGCGAAGGCGTGCGGCACGCGCTCGACGACCGCGATGCCGAGCTGCTCCAGCCCGGCGACCTTGTCGGGGTTGTTGGTCATCAGCCGGACCTTGGAGTAGCCGAGGTGGCGCAGCATCTCGGCAGCGGGCAGGAACAGCCGCTCGTCGTCGCGGAAGCCGAGCCGCTGGTTGGCCTCGAACGTGTCGAAGCCCTGGCCCTGCAGCTGGTAGGCACGCAGCTTGTTGAGCAGGCCGATGCCGCGGCCCTCCTGGCGCAGATAGAGCAGGATGCCGGCACCTTCCGCCGCGATCTGGTCGATCGCGCCGCGCAGCTGGTCGCCGCAGTCGCACTTGAGCGAGCCGAGAAGGTCGCCGGTGAAGCATTCGGAATGGATGCGGATCAGCACCGGACCCGGCTTCGCCGGCTCGCCGATGACGATGGCGAGGTGCTCGGTGCCGCCGTCGCGCGGGCGGAAGGCGATGATGTGGGTGTTCTCCGCCGCCTGCAGCGGCACCTTGGCTTGGGTGACCAGGGTCAGCGACAGCGCGTTGGTCACGTCGTAACGCAGCACCGGCTCCGCCGCCACGCGGATCATGTCGGCGGGCAGCCGTGCCGGGTCGGCGGCAACCGCCACCACGGCCGGCAGCAGCATGGCGACCTTGGCGAGCGCGACCGCTGCCTTGTGCAGCCCGGTCGCGCCGTCGCGGCGGACCGCGAACGGGCCGCGCAGCGGGTTGGCGAGGTCGAGCGCAGGATCGGCCAGGCTGCGGATCACCTCCGCCGTCACGTGCCCCTTCACGGGCAGCAGGACGACGTCGGGGGTGTAGAGCATCAGCTTGAGGACGCCGGCGCGGTCGTGGGTCAGGACGAGGTCGAGCCCACCGCCGGCCAGGGCGGAAAGGCCGTCAAGCCGCGCCTGATCGGCGAATTCCGCGGCCAGGACCACGAGGACGGCGCCGTCCGCGCCGTTCACGGCGACCGGCAATCCCCGTCGCAGCTCCTGCGCCGCGCGCTCGACGATCACCAGCTCCGAGGGACCTGTCTCCATGACGGTTCTCATACGCGGCCAGGCAGGCCCGGGCAACTGTCGTGCGGGCGGCCCCTCATGACGAGCCGGGGAGCATGGGGACGAAGGCGACCGCCAGCATGCTGCGGCGCCGGATCGCGCCGTCGGCCTCGCGGGTCAGCAGCATCAGGGACTGGCCGTCATGGCCGGTCGCCACCGGGATCACCATCCGGCCGCCGGGGGCGAGCTGGGCCTCCAGCGCCGGCGGCACGGCCGGCGCCGCGGCGGTGACGATGATCGCGGCGAACGGCGCCGCTTCCGGCCAGCCCTGGTAGCCGTCGCCGGCCCGCACCGTGACGTTGGCGTAGCCGAGCGCGGCGAGCCGGGCGCGGGCCGCATCCGCCAGCGGCGCGATCCGCTCGATCGAATAGACCTTCCGGGCGAGCAACGACAGGATCGCGGCCTGGTAGCCGGAGCCGGTGCCGATCTCAAGCACCGTGTCGTCGGGCTTTATATCGAGCAGCTCGGTCATCAGCGCGACGATATAGGGCTGCGAGATCGTCTGGCCATGGCCGATCGGCAGCGGCGAGTCGACATAGGCGACCTGCTCCTCGGATTCGGGGACGAAGCGGTGGCGCGGCACCGCCGCCAGCGCCGCGACGACCCGTTCGGAGATCGCCGGCCGGCCGGTCAGACCGGCGGTCGCCGCGGCTTCCGCCTGGATGGTCTCGATCATGGCGCGGCGGTCGTCGTCCCGCGCGGAGGCCCCCTCGTCCTTCATTTCGGCCGCACATTCATGTCATTTGTCGGTCGGCATAGGATTCATATAATCCCTCCCGTCCATTTCTCCCACTCCCGCCCCCATTAGCTGGGCACGCATCCCGGGTGACCGCGTGACCATCGAAACCGAAATGCACCCGGTCTTCGCCAACGGGTCCGCCGCGATCGAGACCGCGGAGAACGAGTTCGTCGTCGACGGGCGCAAGTTCGGCGTACCGGTCTTCGGGACGTTTTCCGGGGACGTCACCTGGTCGCTCGCCGCGGCCAATTTCGCCGGCCGCGAGGCGTTCGACTCGCCGGTGACCCTGCTCAACTTCGATACGGGCGCGGTCATCGCCGAAGCCTTCGCGGCCTGGGCGGCGGTCGCCAACCTGCGCTTCGTCCGGGTCGCCGACAGCAATGCCGTCGATATCCGGTTCGGCATGGACATCATCGACGGCCCCAACAACGTACTGGGGCGCACGCTGACCACCTTCAACGGCGCGCAGATCCTGTTCGCCGACGTCGTGTTCGACCTGGGCGACAGCTTTTCGCCGACCGGCGCCGGCGCCCCGTTCAGCTTCTTCCTGCTGGCGCTGCACGAGATCGGCCATGCGCTCGGGCTGAACCACCAGGACGGCCTGCCGGCCGTCATGAATTCCACCCTGAACGAGAGCCTGGCGGGCCTGGCCGCCGACGACGTGGCGGGGATCCAGGCGATCTACGGCCCGGCCCGGACCGCGGCGGCGGTCGCCGCCGCGACCCCGCCGGTTTCGCCGGGCTTCATCGCCTTGTTCGACGACCGGTTCTACCTGTCGCGCTACCCCGACGTCGCCGCGGCCGGCCTCGACCCGAAGACGCATTTTCTCCTGTTCGGGGCCGCGGAAGGGCGAGACCCGGACAAGCTGTTCGACACCAGCGACTATGCCGCGCGCAGCCCCGACGTGCTCGCCGCCGGCCTGAACCCGCTGGAGCACTACGCCTTGTATGGCTGGCGCGAGGGCCGCGATCCCGGTCCCGGGTTCGACGTGCGGCTCTACCTGCAGGCCAACCCGGACGTGGCGCTGGTCGGTATCGACCCCCTGCAGCACTACCTGCTCTACGGCGAGGCCGAAGGCCGGGCGATCTTCCCGGCCGCCTGACGGCTCTCGCCCCACGGCTCTAGCCCTACGGCCCCTCGGGCCGTTGACCGAATGTTTACCCCACCGCGGTCATTGTGACGCGACGGGACGGCGGCCGCGGCCGCCGTGGCGGCGGCGTTTGCCATGTTTTGCCGCCGTGCCTGGCACGGCCCCGCCGACGCCGCGAGGACGCGTAATGTTCGACGTCAGCAGCGATATCCACGCCCTCGTCACCCCCGGCGGCGACCACGGCGACCACGATCTCCACGAGGAGACGAGCTACTTCGAGACCACCGGCTGGAGGTTCGGCGCCAGCACGCTGGGCACCTTCGACGACGGAATCATCACCTGGTCGATCGGGACGCGGAATTTCACCGACCGCGAGACGTTCACCGGCTCGGTGACCTCGCTGCCATTCGACGCGACCGGCCTGATCGCAAAGGCATTCGACACCTGGGCGGCCGTCGCCAACCTCGAGTTCGAGCGCGTCGAGGACTCTCGCAGCGTCGACATCCGGTTCGGCACGGCACCCGTCGACGGGCTGTACGACGTCGTCGCCTTCGCCCATACGGTCTATCAGGGCCCGCTGGCGCTCTACTCCGATATCGTGTTCGACAGCGACGAACCCTTCAGCCCGGACGGCGCGGGGGCGGCGGTCAACTTCTTCATTACGGCCCTTCACGAGATCGGGCATGCGCTGGGTCTCGCCCACGAGAACGACGTCGTGGCGGTGATGAACTCCTACGTCAACGACAACCTGACCGGGCTGACCGCCGACGACATCGCGGGAGTCCAGGACCTCTATGGCGCGCGCGGCGGCGCAGCGCAGGCGCCCGCACCGGTCCCGACGCCGTCCGGCCCTGTCGTGTCGGCGCCATCGAGCCCGGCCCCGTGGACGCCGCCCGGCAACACCTGGGCCAATTTCGGCCCCCTGTTCGACGAGGCATTCTATCTCGGGTCCAACTTCGACGTGGCAGTCGCCGGAATCCGGCCGCTTGACCATTTCCTGTCCTTCGGCTGGAAGGAGGGGCGCAACCCGAATCCCCTGTTCGACACCGGCTTCTACATCGGCAACAACACCGATGTCGCCGGGTCCGGCATGGACCCGCTGACGCACTATGCCGAATACGGCTGGCACGAAGGCCGCGATCCCAGCGCCGCGTTCGACGGCGACAAGTACCTGCAGGCCAATCCGGACGTGGCGCTGGTCGGTATCGACCCGCTGGCGCACTATCTGCTCTATGGCGAGGCGGAAGGCCGGGCGATCTTCCCGGCCGGCTGACGCTGCGCAAATTTCGAGCGTTATCTATCGAAAGCCGCCGGCGCGGTTGACCGCGCCGGGCAAGCACGCCATGAATATGCCGCCGCGTCGTCAGGGAGCGGCCAAGTCAGGGAGGCGTGCGGCGATGCAGGTCCGCATCACGGAGTATCTCGACATCGAGCTCGATACCGAGCGCTGGTGCTGCAACCGCTGCGGCCACGACCTCGGCGACGCGCGGGAGTCCTACAAGAAGGGCTGCCTGGTGCGCGAGCGCGACCCGCGCGAGATCCACTTCCCGATCGGGCCGAGCAAGGAGTTCAACTTCTCCTTCGATCCCGACTGGATGCGCATCGTGGAGTTCTACTGCCCCGGCTGCGCGATCATGGTCGAAAACGAGTACCTGCCGCCAGGCCACCCGCTGACCTGGGACATCCAGCTCGACATCGACAAGCTCAAGGAGAAGTACGGCGTGACCGGGCGCAAGAAGGCGGTGCGCGCCGCCAGGCCGGGCAAGGAGCCCGCCAAGGCGAAGGCCAAGGTCGCGGCGGTGGCAGGGAAGCGCAAATGAGCATGCGACTGGGCATCGATGTCGGCGGCACCTTCACCGACGTCGTTTTCCTGAAGGACGGCGCGATCTATCGCGGCAAGTCCGACACCACCCACTACGACCTCAAGGTCGGGTTCATGAACGCGACGCGCGTCGCGGTGAGCCGCGCCGGGCTGGAGCTGGAAGACGCGATCAAGGGCGCCGATTCCATCGTCTATTCGACCACCGTGGGCACCAATGCGCTGATCGAGCGCCGCGGCACCAAGCTCGGCCTGATCACGACCAAGGGCTTCGAGCACACGGTGCATGTCGGGCGCGCGCGCAACTGGGGCGACGGGCTGCCGACCGAGAAGAAGTACGACCGCGGCCGCGCCGT
>JBFWQM010000180.1:10416-11813 GCA_050249455.1 Rhodospirillaceae bacterium
GGCTCCAACCCCGGGCCGGCCTGCTACAACCGCGGCGGCGAGGAGCCGACGGTGACCGACGCCGACGTGGTGCTGGGCTACATCAACCCGGACAACTTCCTGGGCGGCAAGCTGCGCATCGACCGCGACCGCGCGTTCGCGGCGGTGAAGGAGAAGGTGGCCGATCCGATGGGAATCCCGGTCGAGCGCGCGGCCTGGGACATCAAGCGGCTGATCGACGGCTTCATGGGCCAGGAGATGTACCGCATCTGCGCGCTGACCTCCGGCCAGGACCCGCGCGACTTCGTGCTGTTCGCGCTCGGCGGCGCCGGGCCGGTGCATGCGGCCGGCTATGCCGACGGCACCGACGTCAACCGCATCGCGACCTTCCCGTTCTCGTCGGTGTTCGGCGCGTTCTCGACCTTGACGCTCGACGTGCTGCAGACCTACGAAAAGACGCTCAACCTCAACCTTTACTCGCACCGCCTCGGCCGCTACGCGGCGGAGAACATCGAGCGCTTCAACAGGGAGGTGGACATCCTGATGGCCTTCGCCCGGCGCGACATGACCGAGGAAGGCTTCGACTTCAACACCATCGACCTGCAGGTCGAGATCCACATGTGCTACGGCCAGCAGCGGCAGACCCTGCCGATCCGCGTGCCGAACGGCCGGCTGGAGAGCGAGGCCGACGTCAGGTACCTGTGCGATACGTTCAACAAGGCGTACGGCGACAAGTACGGCAAGGGCGCGGTGTACCCGGAGGCCGGCATCGAGATGGTGGAGATGCGGCTCAACGCGGTCGGGCCGGCAGAGAAGTACCAGCTGTCGAAGATCGCGCCCGACGCCGATCCCGAGGCCTCGCGCACCGGCACGCGCGACGCGTACTGGGGCCCCGACCACGGCTTCATGCCGACGCCGACCTATCGGCGCGAGACGCTGGGCGCCGGCGTCACGCTCGACGGCCCGGTGCTGTGCGAGGCGGAGGACACGGTGATCGTGACGCCGCCGGGCTGGCGGTTCCGGGTCGACGACTGGAACGTCGGCTGGATCGAGCGCGTGGGCTAGTTGCGCCATGGGCAAGCTGTTCGACCGCCACGCGCATCTGTTCGAGGGCTTCATCTACGAGCGCGACGTCTACGACAGGCGGCCGGGCTGCGACCCGGAGCTGATCTGCCGGGGCCTGGAGCCGGTCACCGACCTCGAACGCCGGGGCATGGAGAAGGTCACCGACGTCGACGTGGACCTGCTGTCGCACAAGCTCACCTCGATCGTCGAGGAGGCGCGCGACGTTTACACCGCGCTCTCGATCTCCGAGGGCGTGATCATGGGCGACATGAACTGCGGCCTGTTCACCGCGTCGGGCGACCCGGTCGCGGTGGGCACCGGCATCTATTTCCACACGCTGCTCAACAACGCCC
>JBFWQM010000181.1:0-11781 GCA_050249455.1 Rhodospirillaceae bacterium
ACAGATTTGCAGTCTGCTGGATGGCCACTCTCCCACCGGGCCGTGGGTCGTGCGAATCGCGCGTTTAATGGATATTAACCCAAACCGGGTCGGATGGCGCCGGCCCGGTGAGGGCGGGTTATAGGAACCTGCGACCGCCGGGTCAAGGATGCCGGGCCGTTGGCACACGCCGTTGAGTTTGAAGGGCTTCGCCAGTATAAACGGGCTGCCGCCGGATCGGCGGCGACGTTCCCGGCGTGGCCCGCACGGCCGGCGCCGGCCGCCCTCCTTAACCATCGGCCCGGGCACCTCATGGCAGATTACGCGCGCGCGCGGCTCAACATGGTCGAGTCGCAGATCCGGACCAACAAGGTGACCGACCAACGGCTGATCGAGGCGCTCTCGACGCTCCCGCGCGAGGAATTCGTGGAGAAGGCCCAGCGCGGCATCGCCTATGTCGACGACGACCTGCCGCTCGGCAACGGGCGCTGGCTGATGGAGCCGATGGTGCTGGCCCGGATGATCCAGATCCTGGAGGTCCGGCCGACCGACGTGGCGCTGGATGTCGGCTGCGCCACCGGCTACTCGACAGCCGTGCTGGCGCGGCTGGCGTCCACCGTGGTCGGGCTCGAAAGCGACGCCGAGCTGATGGCGACGGCGTCGCAGACCCTGGCGCGGCTCGGCATCGACAACGCGGTGACGGTGCGCGGCCCGCTGGCCGAGGGCTGCGCGGCGCAGGGACCCTATGACGTCATCCTGCTGCAGGGCGCGGTGGCCGAGGTGCCGGCGGCGCTGACCGGGCAGCTCGCGCCGGGCGGCCGGCTGGCCGCGGTGGTCTGCCCGCCGGGCGGGCAGGGGCGCGCGGTCCTGATGATGCGGGTCGGCGCGGCCGCCTCGCACCGCGTGGTGTTCGACGCCAACGTGGCGCCGCTGCCGGGCTTCGCCCGCCAGGAAGGCTTCGTGTTCTGAAGGTGCATGGCGGCGGCGCGGCGCGCGCGCGGGGCCGCGGCTTTGGGGGTTAGGTGCATGGAAGGTCGTGGAACGGGGCGCGGACGGGGACGGGCGGCGTGGCCCGGCGCGGCGACGGCGGCCGTCATGATCCTTGTGTCGGCGGCCGCGCACGGCGAGTCGCTGACCGAGGCGATGGCCAGGGCCTACCAGACCAACCCGCAGCTCATGGCCGAGCGGGCGCGGCTGCGCCAGTCCGACGAGCAGGTGGCGCAGGCGCTGTCGAACTGGCGCCCCACCGTGGTGATCAATGCCGACGGCGGCTACAGCCGCGAACGGCGCGACATCCCGGTCTCGCGCATCGACCAGACCGACTCGCGCCTGCCCTACGGGGCGGAGCTGCGGGTGTCGCAGAACATCTACCGCGGCGGCATCACCACGGCGGCGGTGAGCCGCACCAAGAACCAGGTCCAGTCCGACCGCGCGCGCCTGCTCGGCATCGAGCAGAACATCATGACCAACGTTGCCACCGCCTACATGGACGTGCTGCGCGACCAGGCGGTGGTCGAGCTGACGTCGAGCAACGAGCGGGTGCTGCAGCGCCAGCTGGACGCGACGCGCGACCGCTTCCGGGTCGGCGAGGTGACGCGCACCGACGTCGCCCAGGCGGAATCGCGCCTGCAGCGCGCCACCGCCGACCGCATCCAGGCGGAAGGCAACCTGACCGCCTCGCGCGCGGTGTACCGCAGCGTGGTCGGCGAATCGCCGGGGACGTTGGAGCCGGTGACCGCGGTGCCGGGCGTGCCGCCGTCCGAGCAGGAGACGATCGAGCGGGCGCGCAACGAGAACTACGCCGTCATCAGCGCCCGTTTCCTCGAGCAGGTGGCGGCCGACCGGATCCGCGAGGTCACCGGCGAGCTGCTGCCGCAGCTTTCCGTCGACGGCGTCCTGGACAAAAGCGTCGAAGGGGTCTCCGACGACAGCGTCGTCGACACCGCGGCGATCACCGCGCGGCTGCGCGTGCCGCTGTACCAGGCCGGCGGCGTCGAGGCGCGGGTGCGCGAGGCCAAGGAGTTGCGCGGCCAGCGCCGCAACGAGCTGCTGCAGACGATCCGCCAGGCGACCCAGCAGGCGAGCCAGAACTGGCAGGCCTACGAGACCGCCGGCGCCAGCATCAAGGCGCTGAACGCCCAGATCGACGCCGCCCGCATCGCGCTGGACGGCGTGCAGCAGGAGGCGCTGGTCGGCTCGCGCACTGTGCTCGACGTGCTCGACGCCGAGCAGGAGCTGCTGGTCGCCCAGGTCGGCCTGGTGCGCGCCCAGCGCGACGAGATCGTCGCCGGCTACCAGCTCAAGTCCACCGTCGGCGACCTGACGGCGGAGCGGCTGCGGCTGCCGGTCGACATCTACGACTACGTCAAGCACTACGAGGACACCCGCCGCCGCTGGTTCGGCCTGGGCATCGCCAACGACGTGACCGAACCGGCCCCGCGCTGACGCGCCGGACACGGGACCTGATGGCATGAGCGATTCCAAACCCCAGTCCGAACCGTCGATGGAGGAGATCCTGGCGTCGATCCGGCGCATCATCTCCGAAGACGGCAAGGCAGCCGACGGCGCGCCGCCGGCCGCGACCCGCGAGCCGCCGCCCGAGCCGCCGCCGGAGGAGGACGTCCTCGAGCTGACCGAGGCGCTGCCGGACGACGAGCCGCCGGCGCCCGAGCCGCCGCCGCGTGCCGTGCCGACGCCGCCCCCGCCGCCCGAGGCGGCCGCGGAAGAGGAGATCGAGATCGTCGATGCCCCGGCGGCCTCCCCCGAGCCGGAGCCCGAACCGGCCCCGGAGCCCGTCGAGGAACCGCCCGCGCCGGCGCCGGCCCCGGTCCTGGCGCCCGACAAGGGCGGCCTGATTTCGGACCCGGCGTCCGACGCCTCGGCCGCGTCCTTCGCCACCCTGGCCTCGCGGGTGGCCCAGATGAACGCCGGGTTCCCGCTCGGCCAGGGCAACCGCACCATCGAGGACCTCGTCAAGGAGGTCATGCGGCCGATGATCAAGGAATGGCTCGACGCCCACCTGCCGTCGATGGTCGAGCGCCTGGTCCGCCGCGAGATCGACCGCATCGCGCGCCGCGTCGACGACGACTGACCGCTCTGCGGGCCGGCGGCCGCCGGCCTATTGAGGGGCCCGCGCGCCTCGGGGTAGAACGGCGCACCGCGGCAGCGCCGCCCCGCAACCTGGACCGCGTCACGTGATGGACAAGACCTACCGGCCCGAGACGGTCGAGGCCGCGCACTATGCGCGGTGGGAGGAAACGGGCGCCTTCGCGTGCGAGGCGACGCGCCCGGCCGGCAAGGGCAACGCGCGCCCTTTCACCATCGTCATCCCGCCGCCCAACGTCACCGGCAGCCTGCATATCGGGCACGCGCTCAACAACACGCTGCAGGACATCCTGGTCCGCTACAACCGGATGCGCGGGCGCGATGCGCTGTGGCAGCCGGGCACCGACCATGCCGGCATCGCCACCCAGATGGTGGTGGAGCGCCAGCTCGCCGCCGAGGGCAAGACCCGCGACGACCTCGGCCGCGACGGCTTCATCGAGCGCGTCTGGAAATGGAAGGCGGAATCGGGCGGCACCATCACCCGCCAGCTCCGCCGCCTCGGCGCCTCGTGCGACTGGGCGCGCGAACGGTTCACGATGGACGACGGGCTGTCGCAGGCGGTGCGCCGCGTATTCGTGACCCTGCACAAGGAAGGGCTGATCTACCGCGACAAGCGGCTGGTCAACTGGGATCCGCAGCTCCACACCGCCGTCTCCGACCTCGAGGTGGTGCAGCGCGAGGTCAAGGGCAGCCTGTGGCACTTCCGCTACCCGATCGAGGGCGCCGACGGCGCGTTCATCACCATCGCGACGACGCGGCCCGAGACGATGCTGGGCGACACCGCGGTCGCGGTGCACCCCGACGACGACCGCTACCGCGACCTGGTCGGCCGGCACGCCATCCTGCCGATCGTCGGGCGGCGTATCCCGATCGTCGCCGACCCGCACAGCGACCCGGAGAAGGGCACCGGCGCGGTCAAGATCACCCCGGCGCACGACTTCAACGACTTCGAGGTGGCGCGCCGGCACGATCTGCCGATGGTCGACATCTTCGACGTCAACGCCGCGCTCAACGACAACGTGCCGGAAGCCTATCGCGGCCTCGACCGGTTCAAGGCGCGCGAGAAGATCGTCGCCGAGATGGACGCGCTCGGCCTCCTTGAGAAGACCGAGGACCACACCTTGATGGCGCCCTATGGCGACCGGTCGGGCGTGATCATCGAGCCGCGGCTGACCGACCAGTGGTTCGTCGATGCCGCGACGTTGGCCAAGCCGGCGATCGAGGCGGTGGAGTCTGGGCGCATCCGCTTCGTGCCGAGGCACTGGGAGAACACCTATTTCGACTGGATGCGCAACATCCAGCCGTGGTGCGTGTCGCGCCAGATCTGGTGGGGCCACCAGATCCCCGCGTGGTACGGGCCGGACGGCACGATCTTCGTCGAGATGACGGAAGCCGAGGCGCAGGCGGCGGCCGACGCGCACTTCGGCAAGGCGGTCGCGCTGACCCGCGACGCCGACGTGCTCGACACCTGGTTCTCCTCGGCGCTGTGGCCGTTCTCGACCCTGGGATGGCCGGAGGAGACGCCCGAGCTCGCGCGCTACTACCCCACCGACACGCTGGTCACGGGCTTCGACATCATCTTCTTCTGGGTCGCCCGGATGATCATGATGGGGCTGCACTTCAGGCACGAGGTGCCGTTCCGCACCGTCTACATCCACGCCTTGGTGCGCGACGCCGAAGGCCAGAAGATGTCGAAGAGCAAGGGCAACGTGCTCGACCCGCTGGTGCTGATCGACCAGTACGGCGCCGACGCGCTGCGCTTCACCTTGACCGCCTTCGCCGCGCAGGGCCGCGACGTCAAGCTGTCGCCGGGGCGGATCGAGGGCTACCGCAACTTCGTCACCAAGCTGTGGAACGCCGCGCGCTACGCCCAGATGAACGGCTGCGCGCCGGCGGCCGGGTTCGATCCGGGGACGGTGCAGGAGAAGGTTGACCGCTGGATCGTCGGCGAGACCGCGGCCGCCGCCGCGCGCATCCAGGAGGCGATCGAGGACTACCGGTTCAACGAGGCGGCGCAGGCCGCCTACCGCTTCACCTGGCACACGTTCTGCGACTGGTACCTGGAGTTCTCCAAGCCGATCCTCGCCGAGGGCAGCGACGCGGCGAAGGCGGAGGTGCGCGCCACCACCGCCTGGGTGCTCGACATGCTGCTGAAGCTGCTGCACCCGATCATGCCGTTCGTGACCGAGGAGCTGTGGGGCGCGCTGGCCGAGGGCGCGCGGGCAAAGGCGCTTGTCGCGGAGACCTGGCCCGAGCTCGACCCCGGCCTGGTCGATCCCGCCGCGGCGGCGGAGATGGACTGGGTGGTGCGTCTTATCTCCGGCGTGCGGGCGATCCGCTCCGAGATGAACGTGCCGCCGGCGGCCAAGCTCGACCTGCTCCTGAAGGACGCGGCGCCCGAAACGCTGGCGCGGCTGGCGACCCACCGCGACCTGATCCTGCGCATGGCCCGGCTCGAGCGCGCCGAGGCGGCGGCGGGGGCGCTGCCCAAGGGCGTCGCGCAGATGGTGCTCGACGAGGCGACAGTGGTGCTGCCGCTGGGCGCGGTGATTGACATCGCACAGGAGCGCGCGCGCCTGCAGAAGGAGATCGACAAGGCGGCGAAGGAGATCGACGCGATCGACAAGAAGCTCGGCAACGCCAACTTCGTCGCCCGCGCGCCCGAGGAGGTCGTCGAGGAACAGCGCGAGCGCCGCGACGAGCACGCCGCCGTCCGCGACCGCTTGGCCGAGGCGCTGCAGCGGTTGGCGGGCTGACACGGTTGTGGCCGCGCATCGCCGTTGCGTAGGGGCGGGTCTCAGACCCGCCCTGTTTTCGGTTTTGTCATATCGACGGCCGTGCGTACGGACGCGCCGCGGGCGGGTCTGAGACCCGCCCCTACGGATGTCCGAACGACGGCGGGTGATTGGAGGCCTCTCATGACCAAGACCTATCCCGGCATCGAGCGGCTGAAGCTCGACTTCGTCGCCGACCGCGTGCTGGAGATCACGCTCGACAGCCCGGGCCGGCTCAATGCGACGGACGCGAAGATGCACGGCGAGCTCGCCGAGATCTGGCGGCTGATCGACAAGGACCCGGAGGTGTCGTGCGCGATCATCCGCGGCGCCGGCAAGGCTTTCTCGGCCGGCGGCGACCTCGACATGGTCGACGAGATGACGCGCGATTTCGAGACCCTGACCCGCGTCTGGCGCGAGGCGCGCGACATCGTCTACAACATCATCAACTGCGGCAAGCCCGTCGTCTCGGCGATCCACGGCCCGGCGGTGGGGGCGGGGCTGGTCTGCGCGCTGCTCGCCGACGTCTCGATCGCGGCGAAGACGGCGCGCATCATCGACGGCCACACCCGGCTCGGCGTCGCCGCCGGCGACCATGCGGCGATCGTCTGGCCGCTCTTGTGCGGCATGGCCAAGGCGAAATACTACCTCCTGCTGTGCGACCCGCTGTCGGGCGAGGAGGCGGAGCGCATCGGCCTGGTCTCGCTGTGCGTGGACGACGACAAGCTGTCCGACACCGCGCTCGACGTGGCGAAGCGGCTGGCGGCCGGCTCGCCGACCGCGATGCGGTGGACCAAGTACGCGCTCAACAACTGGCTGCGCATGGCCGGCCCGTCTTTCGACGCCTCGCTGGCGCTCGAGTTCATGGGCTTCACCGGCCCCGACGCGCGCGAGGGGCTGGCGGCGCTGCGCGAGAAGCGGGGCCCGCGCTTCGGGCCGGACTCCCCAGTCTAGGGTGCTATAATCGAACCACGACAACAGGCGAGGTCGCGATGTTCTACGAGACCGAGAAGAACAACCACGGGCTGAAGTACAACCCCTACAAGTCGATCGTCATCCCGCGCCCGATCGGCTGGATCTCCACGGTCAGCCACGAGGGCGTGGTCAACCTGGCGCCGTTCAGCCAGTTCAACAACCTCGGCTACGACCCGCCCTACGTGATGTTCTCCGCGTCCACCCACCCGGACGGCGCGCGCAACAAGGACAGCGTGCGCAACGCCCAGATGTCGGGCGAGTTCGTGGTCAACATGGCGACCTGGGACCTGCGCGAGGCGGTCAACAAGTCGTCCTACCACGTCCCCGCCGACGTCGACGAGTTCGAGTACGCGGGGCTGGAGAAGGCGCCCTCGATGCTGGTGCGCGCGCCGCGCGTCGCCGCCTCGCCGATCCACCTCGAATGCGTATTCCACCAGACCGTGGTGCTGCCGGGCTATTCCGTGAACAACATCTGCAACGTGGTGATCGGCCGGGTCGTCGGCGTCCACATCCGCGACGACGTGCTGACCGCCGACGGCCGCATCGACGTGCTCAAGATCCGCCCGATCGCACGGCTCGGCTACCACGACTACACCTCGGTCGATTCCATCTTCACGATGAAGATCGAAGAGACCGAGTTCTCCGACCGCCTGAAGTCCGGCCTCGGCGGCGAGGCCAAGGGCAAGCGCCCGCGCGAGGCGGCGGAGTAGGTGGGGGGCGAAGCCCTGTTCGACGTGATGAAGTAAAGGGGTCATACGCGGGCTCGACCCGCGTATCCAGCAGCGCGGCTCTGCCGCGCAGAAGAGTCTCTTGCGCGCTGACCGCGCGCGCTGGATACGCGGATCAGGTCCGCGAATGACTCCGTTTTATTGGCGTCGGTCGCCTACCGCCCCCGCCGCTCGGCCAGGTCCTTGATCATCTCGGTCTGGATCTGCTGGATCTCGATCAGCCGCGCCCACTGGTGGTGGAGGAGCTGGTCGATCTTCTCGCTGATCATCCTGATCTCCAGCTCGGCCTTGAGGTTGACCTTGTAGTCGTTCTCGGCGCGCAGCCGGTCGCGCGCCTCCTGCCGGTTCTGGCTCATCATGATGACCGGGGCCTGCAAGGCGGCGACCATCGACAGCGCGAGGTTCAGGAGGATGAACGGGTAGGGGTCGAACGGCTGCACGATCAGGGCGGTCGCGTTGACCGCGATCCACACCGCGAAGAAGCCGCCGAACAGGATGATGAACCGCCAGCTGCCGCCGAACGACGCCACGCGGTCGGCGATCCGCTCGCCTACGCTGGCCCGGCTGTCGTACTGCCGGTTGACGTCGTCGGCGATCAGCTCGGCTTCCTGCAGGCTGCGCAGCACGTCGCGCTCGTTCGCCGTCAGCTCGCCGATGTCGCGCTCGATCTGCGCCTGGACGTATTCCATCCTGAATCCGTTGAGGCACGGATGGCAGATGAACCCCTCCGCAGACCATGACGGCAGCCGGTCGCGGATCAGCTCGGCGACGCTGTTGCGCACGAGGCTCGCCGGTACCAGCTGGCCGGCCGGCTTGGCCTGGCCGCACACTTGGCAGCGTTCGGACTTGTGGGCATGACTGGACATGGTCGGATCCCAGGGAGCGCGGGGGTGGCTGAGTGCCAAGTGCGCGCCGCTGCGGCGCGGGTCAACCCCGCTTGTCGGTGAACCGCGGCGCCTTGACGGACGACTCGAACTCCTTCGCCAGCGTGCCGACCGGGATGATCGTCACGCCGGGCGTCAGCTCGAAGACGCGCTTGGTGTCGGCGACGATCGCGGCGACCGCCGCGGCCTGGTCGGCACCGCGCTTGAGCTCGACCGAAAGGTGCAGCCCGTCGATCCCGCGTGCGTCGGCGACCGCGTCGGCCTTGAAGTCGTTGACGGCGGGATTGGCGAACAGGAAGTCCTCGAATTCCTGGTGGTTGATGTTGACGCCGCGCACCTTGAAGAAGCCGGCGGTGCGGTGGGCGTGGCGGATCAGCGGGAACACGCCGTAGGGGCCGGGATTTTCGCCGCGGTCGCGGTAGACGACGATGTCGCCGGAGTTCCAACGCAGGAACGGCGTCGCGTGGTTGGTGTAGAGCGGCGTGACGACCAGCGTGCCGGGCGTGCCCTCCGGCACCGGCTTCCAGGTCTCAGGGTCCAGCACCTCGATGAAGGCGAGGTCGGTCCAGATGTGGAAGCCCTCGTCGTAGGGGCTCTCCGCGCCCATCATCGAGCATTCGGTCATGCCGAAGCAGTCGAACAGCCGGGCGCCCCATTCGCGCTCGATCTTGGCGCGCTTGGCGGCCGAGATCGGCTCGGCGGTGCACAGGATACGCTCGACCGGCAGCGCGGCGAGGTCGATGCCGCTGGCGTCCGCCAGGTTGGCGAGGTGCAGCGCATAGCTCGACATGCCCATCCACACCGTCGGGCGCATGGTGCGCAGCAGCTCGAGCTGGACCGCCGACGGCGTCGCGGCGCCGGAGCCGGCCCACACCATGCCGATGCCTTCCTCGCGGCCGGCGCGCGCCCACATGTGCCCGGCCGGGTGGATGCCGAGCGGGAACGACAGGTGGGCGACGTTGCCCGCCGCGGTGCCGGTGCATTCGTAGGTGCGGGTGAACCCGACCATGCAGTAGCGGATGTCCTCGAACGTGCGGGCGTAGAACAGCGGCTTGCCGGTGGCGCCGCCGGAGCGCCAGTACTCGCAGACGCTGTCCTTCGGCGCGATCATGAAGTCGGTGTAGAACTGCTCGGTGGTCAGCGCGCGCAGCGCGTCCTTGTGCAGGATCGGGATCTTCGCCCATTCCTCCGGGTCGTCGAGCCGGTCGATGTTGACGTGGTCGAGCCGGCCCTTCCAGAACGCCGATCGCTTCACCCGCTCCACCACGGCGCGCTTCTGGCGGCGCTGGATCGCCTCGATCTCCGCGCGCGACTTCGGAACCGGCAGAAGTTCGCTCGACGGGGAGACCACAGTCACACCGTTATTTTGGGCGGGGTTCGCGATCTCACGACCCGCCCTTCTTCAGGTAGGGCAGCGTGCCGATCCAGCGCTTCTGCGCCTCGTAGGTCTCGGGCAGCGTGCCGGCCTTTTCCGTCGCGGCCATCGACGCGAGGCGCGCCTGCTTGGCGGCGCTATCCTCCGGCATCGTCTCCAGCGTGTCGCCGATCATCGCGGCGTAGTCGGCGCCAACCGGGCAGACGTCCTGGCAGCGGCGGCAGCCGGTGATGACGCCGGCGCCGCGCAGGATGCTCTGCCACAGGTTGAAGCTGTTCTCGGACCGGATCAGCGCGACCTTGGCGTCCGCGTCCGGCGCGGCCAGGATGTTGCCGAGGTGGTCGGCAAGCTGCGCGAAGCCGTGCGGCGAGCGGTGGCGGTCGCAGGCCGGCCAGTTGCGCGCCCAGTGCTCGACCGCGTCGCCCGGGCAGGTGCGCAGGCAGCGCCCGCATTCCGGCCCGCGGCACAGGCCTTCCGTCATCGGCGCATCGGTCTCGCACGGCACCGAGCACATGACGGCCGTCAACATCACCCGCGGCCCGTATTGCGGCGTCAGGAGCTGCAGGTTGAGGCCCAGCGTGCCGAGGCCGGCCTCCACCGCCGCGTGGTTGAGCGACAGCAAGGTCGTCAGGTGCTCGCCGGGATCGTTGCGGTACTGCCACGGGTCGACATGCGTCGGCGGGATGACGATGGCGGGGTAGCCGTGGTCCTCCAGCCAGTAGACCAGGTCGAGCGAGATCTCCTCCAGCGCCGTCAGGGTGAGCTCGTCGTTGTAGTACTTGTGCCGCTCGTCCCAGCGGGTCAGCCGCGTGGTGCCGGCGGTGTAGCGCTTGGCGATCACGATGACCCGGTCGGAATCGTGGGCGGTGATGTCGGACGGCCGCTGCGGCCGGTGCGGGTCTGGCGGGTGCGCGTTCATCACGGCGCCGTCGGCGATGCCGACCAGGTCGGCGCCGAGCGCGCGGACCTTGTCCTTGATCGCCGTGGCGGTGAGGGGGGCCTTGAATACGCCGACCATGACTAGCTTTCCGTCTTTTCCGCTTCCGCCGCGCGCTCGGCCTGCAGCTTCTTGAACGCCTGCAGCTGGCGCGCGACGATACCCTTGTAGCCTTCCGGCCCGACCCATCTCACGTTCCAGTCGCTGAGGCCGGGAATCTCGGCGCCGTTCTTGCGCGCCTCCTTGAAGCCCTGCGCCTTGGCCGTCTTCTCCGGCGTGCGCTCGGGGATCGCCTTCTGGATGTCGGCGAGGTGCGCGTGATAGTCGTTGCCGACCGGGCAGACGGCGAGGCAGCGCGGGCAGTCGCCGAACGAGCCGACGACGCGCAGCAGCCCCTGCCAGAACCCGAAGATCTCGCGGTCGGCGATCAGTTCGCGCTGCTCCTCGGGCGCGGCGCGGCTGAACTTCTCCCAGAACTTGACGATGGTGGAGAAGCCGAATTCCTGCGCCTCGGTGGCGCAGGCGCGCTTGTCGATGCCGAAGTGCAGCACCGCGTCCGACGGGCACGACTGCAGGCAGCGGCTGCACGATTCGCCGATGCAGACCTGCTCGGTCATCGGCGAATCCGCCTCCAACTCCAACTCGGTCAGGATGCCGGTCAGATAGAGCCGCGGCCCGAACTCCGGCGTCAGGATGTTGACCTCCAGGCCGAACGTGCCGAGCCCCGCCTCGATCCCGAGGTGCCGGGTCGACAGCCGGCCGTAGCTGGCGCGCTTGTAGTTCCAGTCGGTCTCCTGCGCCGCGGTGACGAACGAGGGATGGCCGGCGTTCTCCAGCGCCTGGACGATGCCGTAGGCGATGCGGTCCATCCGGCGCAGCACCAGCATGTCGAGGTATTGCACCGGCACGTTGGTCTTGCAGCGGAACGCGCCGACCGGGATGCGCTTGACGATGACGATGACGCTCTTGCAGTGCGGCGAGATGCGCTCGGGCGTCTGCGGCCAGCGCGGGTCGGGCGGGAAGG
>JBFWQM010000182.1:0-11686 GCA_050249455.1 Rhodospirillaceae bacterium
GCCTGCGCCGCCGCCTCGGTCTCGCGGCAGACGACGAAGCCGGTGGTGCCGAAGCGCAGGCTGCGGCCCAGCGCGGCGGCGCGCCCGCGCATGTCGGCGACGATCGCCGCCATCTCGTCGGGCGGCCGGCCGTTGACCAGGAAGATGTCGGCGATCCGCGCGCCGAGCGTGCGGCCGCGCTCGGACTCGCCGCCGACATAGATCGGCGGGTGCGGCCGCTGCACCGGCTTGGGCGCGATCGTCGCGCCGGCGACCTTGTAGTAGCGCCCCGCGTAGTCGAAGCGGTCGGTGGTCCACAGGCCGCGGATCACCGCCAAGTATTCCTCGGCGCGGTCGTAGCGGTCGTCGTGCGCCAGCGACTCCGCGCCGAGCATCTCGTATTCCGGCGGCCACCACGCCGACACCAGGTTGACCGCGAAGCGGCCGCTGGCGATGCGGTCGATGGCGGCGCCCATCTTCGCCACCACGCCGGGCGCGCGCAGGCCGGGCTTGACCGCGGCGATGATCTCGATGCGGTCGGTCAGCGCCGCCAGCGCCGAAGCCGCGGTCCAGGCGTCGAGCTGGTCACGGCCCTCGCCGTTCGGATTGATGAAGTGCTCGGCGATCAGCAGCGTGTCGAAGCCGAGCCGTTCCGCCGCGAGCGTCGCCCGCTTCGCGTGCGCGAACGAGGCGTCGTTCTCGGCCGGCTGGTCGGACGGCAGCCAGTTGCCGTAGACCGCCGGCCAGAAGCCGATCCGCATCAGTCGAGCGCCACCACAGCCTCGACCTCGACCAGCATACGCGGGTCGGCGAGTCGCGGGATCTGGATCAGGGTCGAGGCCGGCTTGGCCGCGAAGAACGGATCGGCGACGCCGCGTGCGGCCTGGAACGCATCCACGTCGGTCGCATAGATGGTGTACTTCACCACCTTGGACGCGTCGGTCCCGGCGGCGCGGAACACGTCGGCGAGGTTGGCGAACACCTGCGCCACCTGAGCCTTCATGTCGCCGTCGCCGACCAGGTTGCCGGCGGCGTCGCGGCTGACGATGCCCGAGGTGTGCAGCGCCCGGCCTTCGACGATCACGCCGGGGCTGTGGCGCTGCTTCTCCTCATAGGGCTTGCCGGCGGACACGGTCTTGCGGGGCATCGGGCGGGCCTCCTTGTTTGCGGCGGGCGAAGCAGTCCCCCACCTCACCCTAACCCTCTCCGCCCCCGAGGGCGGAGAGGGAAACGTGGCGACCCTCTCCGTCCTTACAGGGGGGA
The DNA here is from genome assembly GCA_050249455.1 of Rhodospirillaceae bacterium. Lineage (GTDB taxonomy): Bacteria > Pseudomonadota > Alphaproteobacteria > MPNO01 > VGEU01 > JBFWQM01. The sequence continues at coordinate 1,243 of JBFWQM010000182.1, forward strand.
GAGGGTCCGAGCAACGCGAGCGGGTGAGGTGGGTGCCGCCGCGCCGCCGGCGCCCGGCAATGGCCCTACCCCTGCTCCAGGACGGTGTCCCAGTAGAGGTAGTCGCGCCAGCTTTCGTGCAGGTAGTTGGGCGGGAACAGGCGCCCGTTCTCCTGGAGCTGGCGGTTCGACGGCTCGATCGGGTCGCGGCGCGGGTGCATGCCGCATTCGACCGGCAGCATCGCGCCCTTGTTGAGGTTGCAGCTCTGACACGCCGTCACCACGTTTCGCCACGCTGTGCGCCCGCCGCGCGAGCGCGGCACGACGTGGTCGAACGTCAGCTCCGCGGTGGGGAACGAGCCGCCGCAGTACTGGCAGGCGAAGCGGTCGCGCAGGAACACGTTGAACCGGGTCAGCGCCGGCCGGCGCGGCACCGGGATGTAGGTCTTCAGCGCGATGACCGACGGAATCTTCATCGAGAACGACGGCGAGCGCACCTCGCGGTCGTACTCGGAGATGATGTTCACGCGGTCGAGGAAAACCGCTTTCACCGTTTCCTGCCAGGGCCAGAGCGACAACGGAAAGTAGCTCAGCGGCCGGAAATCGGCATTCAACACCAACGCAGGCGAGTCGGGCGGTGTAACCAACGCTCTATCCCTTGCTGCCGCGTTGGTACAGGAACTCGCGCCATCGCGCAATTCCTTTTCATGGCATGGATTTAGGCCGCGTGCTCAGCGCGCGAGCAGGCCGCCCAGGAAGTCGCGCCCGATCGCGACGCCGAACATGTCGATGCCGTGGCCGAGGCCGGGGCGGAAATGGGTTTCGACCGAAATTCCGTTGTCGGCCAGGAGCGCGGCGGCCAGCCGGCTGCGCTCCGGCGGCAGCACCTCGTCGTCCTCGCCGTGTACGAGCACCACCGGCGGGCGGGTGCGGACCTCGGCGGCGAACAGCTCCGGGCTGTCCAGCCGGCCGGAATAGCCCAGGATGCCGGCCACCCCGCGTTCCCGCCGCGGCCCGACATGGAGCGACATCATAGTGCCCTGCGAGAAGCCGACCAGGGCGAGGCGGTCCTCCGCCAGGCCGTGGCGCGCCAGCTCCGCGTCGATGAAGCGGTCGAGCGCGGCGGCGGCGGCGCGCAGCTCCGCCAGCCGCGCCGCCGGCTCGGTGGTCAGGCGGCCGACCCACTGGTAGCCGAACGGCGCGCCGTCGCAGCGCGCCGGCCCGTTGGGCGCGACGAAGGCGGTGTCGGGCAGCGTATCGGCCAGCTCCGGCGCCAGCCCGATCAGGTCGCGGCCGTCGGCGCCGTAGCCGTGCAGCAGGATGACCAGGCTGTCGGGCGCGCCGCCGGAGGCGGCCGCGAGCCGCGGTCCATTGAGCTCGGTGACTTCGGCCATCGGGGCCCTCCTTTCAGTGGTCGGCGGTACGGCCGGCGCGCGGGTCCGGCACGCTGTTGGGCTCCAGCACCATCGCGCTGGCGGCGCCGCTATCGTCGCGCTGGGCATACACCATGCGGAAGTGGGCGAAGAGCCGCGACAGCCACCATTCGAGCGGCTGCACGATCAGGTGCGCATTGCGCCCGTCCGACAGGGTCTTGGCCGCCGGCACGGTCGCCACCGTGAGCACCGCAAGCCGGCGCGACAGCCGAGCGATGTCGGCGAGCACGTCGTCGATGCAGTCGGGTTCGATGTGCTCCAGCACGTCGTTGCACACCACAAGGTCCGCCGGCTGCGGCGGCGCGGCGAACGCGTCCACCGCCGGGTCGTAGTTCTGCACCGCGAAGCCGTCGGCGGTGAGCATCGCGCCGAGCGTCGCCTTGCCGCAGCCGTAGTCGAGGATCGAGGCGCAGCCGTGCGCCCGCGCGACGCGCCGGACCCAGTCGCCCCAGGCGGTCGCGGCATGCGCGCCGTAGTCGGGACGCTCGCGGTGGAGCGCGGCGTTCTGCGCCCGGTACGCTTCGCTGATCAGCGCCATCACGCCCGCTCCGGTTCGGCCGCCGGCGCGCGACGCCGCACGGTGTTGAGGTAGTGGTGCCACAGGATGCGCGCGGCGACCGCCCGCCACGGCCGCCACGTCTCGCCGAGTGCGTCGAGCGCGGCCGGCGACGGCCGGTCGGGCAGCCGCTTGACCTCGCGCGCCGCGACCTGCAGCGCGAGGTCGCCGGACGGCCACACATCGGGCCGGCGCAGCACCATCAGGAGATAGACGTCCGCCGTCCAGCGGCCGATTCCCTTGACCTGCACCAGCGCGTCGCGCACCGCGTCGTCGGCCATGCGCGGCAGCCGGTCGACCGGCAGCGCGCCGCCCGCCACCGCGTCCGCCAGCGCGCGCACGTAGCCGGCCTTCTGCCGGCTGACGCCGCAGGCGCGCAGCATTGCGTCGTCGAGCGCGAGCACCGCCGCCGGGGTCAGCGTCCCGCCGGCCCGCGCGGTCAGCCGCTCGCAGGTCGCGCGCGCCGAGGCCAGCGACACCTGCTGCTCCAGGATCAGCAGCACCAGGGTGCCGAACCCGCCCTCGCGCCGCCACATCGGCGGCGGCCCGAACGCCGTCACCACCGCCCGCAGGTCGGCGTCGCGCGCCGCCAGCACGGCCAGCGCATCGTCCATCCGGGCGCGGGTGAGCACGGGGTCGCGGGGCATGGGCTCTTCATACGCGCGGTCGAACCGCGTGGAAACACCGGCTTGCCGGCAGCGACGCGCGGGGGCGCCCCCTCCGCCCAACCCCCTCCCGCGAGGGGGGCTTTTTTGCCGCGCCTCGCCTTCACTCCCCCTCCCCTCGCGGGAGGGGGTTGGGCGGAGGGGGCGCCGCGCGTCGGCGCGGCGGAGAGAGCGACCACCCCTACCGGTGCAGCCCCCGCACGATCTCGACGTAGTCGGGGTGGTCGGGCGGGATCAGGCCATGGCGGACGAAGAAGTCGATGTTGACCAGGTTGCAGTTGAACTTGAAGTCCCGGGTGTCGGCGGTCACCGCCATCACCTGCTCCGCCGGCCACAGGTAGAACTCGGCGATCTCGCCGTCGTCGTTCCTGGGCACGAAGTCGGGCGGCAGCTCGAGGTCGTAGTTGAACAGCACGTCGGGCTTGAGCCCCTCGGGCGTCTCCGTCCAATAGGACACCAGGCCGACCGGCCGGGCACGGCGGGCGAGGTCCGCCGGAACGCCGGCCTCCTCCCCGGCCTCCTTGACGACATTGTCCATCAGCCCGATGCCGACCGGCTGGCCGCCGGCGACGAAGTTGTCGAGCATGCCGGGGAAGGTCGGCTTGTCGGTGGCGCGCCGGCCGATCCACATCCTGATCGCGTCGCCGTCGCGCACGAAGCCGTTGACGTGCACGCCGTAGGCGCGGACGCCGAAGAACGGGATCGCCGCGCGCTCCATCTCGAACAGATGCGGCCCGGTGAACTGGGTGCCGACCGGGTAGCGCTCGTTGCGCCAGCCCTTGATCGTCCCCGCCTCGGCAAGGCCGCGCAGCACGCCATCGACCGCCGCGGTGCGGGAGGCATAGTCGTCGAGCCCGCGCGCGAGGCCGACCCGGGCGGATTCCACGGCGAACGCCGCCGGATGCTGGGCGAGGATCGCCGCGAACGGCCGCTTCACCCAGCCGATCCATTCGCCGTCGACCTCGAACGGCAGGAAGTGGGTCAGGTCGTGGTCGTTGCACTCTTCGATGCGGTCGAGCAAGGACATCCGGACAACCGATATGGTGAACAGCAGCCCTTCTTATCGGTCCGGCCGCGGCGTCGGCAAGCCGGGCGGCTGACAGGCGGCCGGCGCCGCGCCTATATTAACGGCCATGAACAGCGTCCTGCCGATCCTGATCATCGTCGCCGCCTTCGCCACCCTGGCTGTCCTGGGGGTCGGGGTGGTCTCGATGCTGCGCGGCGGCAAGTTCAACCAGCAATACGGCAACCGCTTGATGCAGCTTCGTGTTCTGCTTCAGTTCGTGGCGATCTGCCTGCTCGGGCTCGCCTTCCTCATCTTCCAGAAGTGACAATTTGTCCGGGGTGCCGGGCGGCGCCCGCATCCCTATATCCCACCCCCGAACGTTGACATCCGTATTGCAGCGCGAGATATTTCGCGCCTGCGAAATGGACCCTGCGGGGCACGGGCTGCAGCCCTACCGCGCGGGGCCGATTGCGCCAACGAAACAACCGCAGGTGCGGCATGAAGGTCCTGGTGGCGGTCAAACGCGTCGTTGACCCGAATGTAAAGGTGCGTGTGAAGGCGGACCGCACCGGCGTCGAGACGGCCAACGTCAAGATGTCGATGAACCCCTTCGACGAGATCGCGGTCGAGGAAGCGGTCCGCCTGCAGGAGGCCGGCACGGCCAAGGAGACGATCGCCGTCTCCATGGGCATCCAGCAGTGCCAGGAGACCATCCGCACCGCGCTGGCCATGGGCATCGACCGCGGCATCCACGTCCTGACCGACAAGGAGCTGCAGCCGCTGGCGGTCGCCAAGCTGCTGAAGGCCATCGTCGACAAGGAGAAGCCGGACCTCGTCATCCTGGGCAAGCAGGCGATCGACGACGATTCCAACCAGACCGGCCAGATGCTGGCCGGCCTGCTGGGCTGGTCGCAGGGCACCTTCGCCTCCAAGGTGAAGCCCGCGGACGGCGCCGCCGAGGTGACCCGCGAGGTTGACGGCGGGCTCGAGGTCATCAAGCTGAAGCTGCCGGCGGTGGTCACCACGGACCTGCGCCTCAACGAGCCCCGCTACGCCTCGCTGCCCAACATCATGAAGGCGAAGAAGAAGCCGATCGAGGCGCTGACGCCCGACGCGCTGGGCGTGGACGTCACGCCGCGCTTGGTCACGCTCAAGATCGACGAGCCGCCGCCGCGCAAGGGCGGCGGCAAGGTCGCCGACGTCGCCGAGCTGGTGACGAAGCTGCGCGACGAGGCGGGGGTGATCTGATGGCCGCGCTCGTCATCGCCGACCACGACAACCAGGCGCTAAAGTCCGCCACCCTGCATGCGGTGGCCGCGGCCTCGAAGATCCCGGGCGGGGTCACCGTGCTGGTCGCCGGCCACGACTGCGGCGGCGTCGCGGAAGCCGTGTCGAAGCTCGACGGCGTCGCCAAGGTGCTCGTCGCCGACGACGCGCGCTATGCCAACGTGCTGGCCGAGACGGTAGCGCCGCTGATCGTCGGGCTGGCCAAGGACTACGGCCACCTGCTGATGCCGGCGACCACGGTCGGCAAGAACATCATGCCGCGGGTCGCCGCGCTGCTCGACGTGCAGCAGATCTCCGAGATCGTCGCGGTGAACTCGGAGGACACCTTCGTCCGCCCGATCTATGCCGGCAACGCGCTGGCCACCGTGCAGTCGAAGGACCCGGTGAAGGTCATCACCGTGCGCTCGACCGCCTTCCCCAAGGCGGCGCCCGGCGGCGCGACGGCGCCGGTGGAGCCGCTGGCGGCGGCCGACGATCCGGGCCTGTCGTCCTTCGTGGACCACATGCTGACCAAGTCCGAGCGGCCGGAGCTGACCGGCGCGCGCATCGTGATCTCCGGCGGCCGCGGCATGCAGAGCGGCGAGAACTTCCATCTGCTGGAGGCGGTCGCCGACAAACTGGGCGCTGCGATCGGCGCCTCGCGCGCCGCGGTGGACGCCGGCTTCAAGTCCAACGATTTCCAGGTCGGCCAGACCGGCAAGGTGGTCGCGCCGGAGCTCTACATCGCCATCGGCATCTCGGGCGCGATCCAGCATCTGGCCGGCATGAAGGACAGCAAGGTGATCGTGGCGATCAACAAGGACGAGGAGGCGCCGATCTTCCAGGTCGCCGACTACGGCCTTGTCGCCGACCTGTTCAAGGCCGTGCCCGAGCTCGCGGCCGAGCTGGAGCGCCAAGGCATCCGCCCGCGCTGACCGCGCTTTTTCATCGAGGGTCCCGTGTCCATGAATCTCCACGCCAGCCTTCGCTCGATGCCGAACGACCAGTCGTCGTCCGGCCCGGCGATCGAGATCCAGCGTATCGGCGTCATCGGCGCCGGGCAGATGGGCAGCGGCATCGCGCACGTCTGCGCGCTCGCCGGCTTCAAGGTCCGGCTGGGCGACGTCGGCCAGGACCAGCTCGACAAGTCGGTGGCGCGAATCGGCCAGAACCTCGACCGCCAGGTCCAGCGCAACCGCATCTCCGCCGACGACAAGGCGAAGGCGATGGCCAACATCGAGACCGGCACCGGCTACAAGCAGTTCGCCGACTGCGACTTGGTCATCGAGGCGGCGACCGAGAACGAGACGATCAAGCGCGAGATCTTCAAGAAGCTGGTGCCGGAGCTGCCGCCGCAGGCGATGGTCGCCACCAACACCTCGTCGATCTCGATCACCCGGCTCGCGGCCACCACCGACCGTCCCGGCCAGTTCATGGGCATGCACTTCATGAACCCGGTTCCGGCGATGCAGCTGGTCGAGCTGATCCGCGGCATCGCGACCAACGAGCCGACCTTCGAGGCGGTGCGCCAGCTCACCGCCAAGCTGAACAAGACGCCGGTGATCTCCGAGGACTTCCCGGCGTTCATCGTCAACCGCATCCTGCTGCCGATGCTGAACGAGGCGGTCTACACCCTGCACGAAGGCGTCGGCACGGTGGAGGCGATCGACGTGGCGATGAAGCTGGGCGCCAACCACCCGATGGGGCCGCTGGAGCTCGCCGACTTCATCGGCCTCGACACCGTTCTGTCGGTGATGCAGGTGCTGTACGAGGGCCTCGCCGATTCCAAGTACCGGCCCTGCCCGCTGCTGGTGAAGTACGTCGAGGCCGGCTGGCTCGGCCGCAAGACCGGCCGCGGCTTCTACGACTATTCCGGCGACAAGCCGGTCCCGACGCGCTGACGCGGGACCGCCGGTGGCCAGCAGGGAGCCGCCGAAGAAGCCGGCCGCCGGCATCGGCGCGACCCTGCTCGGCATCGCCGGCCAGTCCCAGCCCGTCGCCCCCGATTTCGCCCGGCTGCAGCGCGAGCTGGGGCTGAGCAAGCCGGTTCCCACGCCGCCCGCGGCGGCACCGCCGCCCCCTGCCCCGCCGAAGCCGGTCGCCGACCCGCGCTTTGCCGCCTTCGTCGCCCACACCATCGCCGAATGCCGCCGCCAGATCGCCGCCGCGCCGCACGACGCGGCGCTGCACCTGAAGCTCGCCGGCGCGCTGCGCATGCAGGGCGACATGGCCGGCGCCATCGCCGCGGCGCAGGCCAGCCTCGCCATCGACGGCAACGATTCGGCGCGCTTCTTCCTCGCCCAGGCCGGCGCCGTCGCGCCGCCGCCGCGCACCCCCGACAGCGTCGTCGCTTCGCTGTTCGACCAGTACGCCGCCGGGTTCGAGCAGCATCTGGTCGGCGGCCTTCGCTACCGCGCTCCCGATCTGGTCGCCGCCGCGGTGCGCGACGCCCGCGGCCCCGATGCGCCGCCGTGCGACGTGATGGACGCCGGCTGCGGCACCGGGCTCGCCGGGCCGCTGCTGCGCCCGTTCGCCCGCCGGCTCGACGGCGTCGACCTGTCGGCCAACATGGTCGCCAAGGCGCGCGACAAGGGCCTCTACGACGACCTGGTCGTCGGCGAGCTGGTCGCCGCGCTCGCCGCCCGCCCGGCCGCCTACGACGTCATCGTCGCCTGCGACGTGCTGGTCTATTTCGGCGACCTGGGCCCCCTGTTCGCCGCCGCCCGCGCCGCGCTGCGCCCCGGCGGCCTGTTCGCCTTCACCGCCGAGCGCGGCGCCGGCACCACCTTTGCCCTCCTCCCCGAGGGCCGCTACGCCCACCCGCCCGCCTACGTCGCCGCGACGGCCCAGGCCGCCGGCCTCGCCGTCCGCCAGTCCGGCGAGGCGGCGCTGCGGACGGAAGCGGGGAAGGACGTGACGGGGCTGATCTACGTCTGTGCGGCGGCGTAAGGCAGGCTGCCTCCTTCCCGTCTTTGTCCGGCCCGTCGCGTCCTTTTTTTGTTGTCGCTCTCCGGCTTGACCGGAGAGCCCATTCGTCTGCGCATCGATGTGTTCGTGCATGGGTCCTCCGGTCAAGCCGGAGGACGACAACCACAAAAAGGCGCACCGCCTACCGCGACGCCACGCGGCCGCCCTTGAACGGCGCCAGCGCCGCGTAGACCGTGGCGTGCACCGGCGTCGGCACGCCGGACTCCCTGCCCATCCGCACGATGGCGCCGGAGGTCCAGTCGAGCTCCAGGCGGCGGCCGCGCTCCAGGTCGGTGAGCTGGGAGGCCTTGAGTCCGGCGGGCTGGCGGTCGATGCCGGCGATCGTCTCGGCCGCCGCGTCGGCGGGCAGGCCGACCTTGCGGGCGGCGGCCACGGCGGCGCATTCGGCGACGGCGGCGTGCAGCACCGTGCGCGCCACCGGGTCGTCGCGGACCCAGCCGAGCGGCTGGCGGGTCAGCGCCGTCAGCGCGCTGGTGCCGGCGAGCAGGACGAACTTGCGCCACAGCGCGACCTCGATGTCGGGGCGCACCGTGGCGTCGATGCCTGCATTGGCCGCCACTTCGCGCAGCGCAGCGATCGTCGCGGCCGCCGCGCCCTCGCCCGGCCCGAGGTCGAGCCGTGTGAACGCGCCGGTATGGCGCACCACGCCGGGCTCGGTCATCGACACCGTCATGTAGGCGGCGCCGCCGACCGCGCGGCCCGGGCCGAGCACGGACGCGATCTCTTCGGCCGCGCCGACGCCGTTCTGCAGCGAGATCACGGGCGTCCCCGGCTTCAGCAGCGGCCGGCACGCGGCGGCGGCGGCGGCGGTATCGTAGCGCTTGACGCAGAACAGCACCGCGTCGGCCGGGCCGAGCGCTGCGGGGTCGTCGGACGCCGTTACCGGGCCGACCGCGACGTCGCCGGTGGCGCTGTAGGTGCGCAGGCCCGTCCGGCGCAGCGCGTCGAGCGTCGCGCCGCGGGCGAGGAAGGCGACCTCGGCCCCGGCGGCGATCAGCCGAGTGCCGACGAAGCCGCCGATCGCGCCGGTGCCGACGATGGCGACGCGCATGCGGTCAGGAGCCGAGGTGCTTGCGGATCAGCGCCAGCGCCTCGGGCGAATCCCACTCCGCGGTGCCGATCAGCCGCCCGACCTCCCTGCCGTCGCGGCCATAGACGACGGTGGTCGGCAGCGCGCGCGTACCGGCGGCGCGGCCGATCGCGCCGTTGGGGTCGTGGAAGACATGCAGCCGCTGGATGTCGAGACGCTCGACGAAGGGCCGCATCACCGGCCAGCCGTTGCGGTCCTGCGACAGCGCCACCACGGCCAGGTCGTCGTCGCCGATCACCGCCTGCAGCCGGTCGAGCGACGGCATCTCGCGGATGCACGGCGCGCACCAGGTCGCCCAGAAGTTCAGCACCACCACCTTGCCCGCGAACGCCGACAGGCTCGCCGCGCTGCCGTCCGCCGCGGTGATCGGCAGGGTCGGGATCGCTTCCGGCTTCACCGCCGCCTCGAAACGGTCGAGCGCGCCGGTCGGTTGCGACGGGTCGGCGGCCATGCTTGAACTGCCGCCCCAGATGGACCATACCAGGGCGCAAGTCGCCAGGACGGACGCGATGCCAAGCCTCTTTCGCATACACCTCACCGCGGCGCAGGCATGAGCGCGTCGCGGAAGCCGCGGCGCGCCCGGTCGAGTGCCGTCAATCCCATGTGGGGCGGCCGGTTCGCGGCCGGCCCCGATGCGCTGATGGAGAGGATCAACGCCTCGATCGGGTTTGACAAGCGGCTTTACCGGCAGGACATCGCCGCTTCCAAGGCCCACTGTGCGATGCTGGTCCGCCAGAAGATCATCGCCGCGAAGGACGGCAAGGCGATCCAGGCCGGCCTCGACAAGGTGCTGGCCGAGATCGAGGCCGGCACGTTCGAGTTCAAGACCGAGCTGGAGGACATCCACCTCAATGTCGAATCGCGCCTCGCTGCGCTGATCGGGCCGGCGGCCGGGCGGCTGCACACGGCCCGGTCGCGTAACGACCAGGTCGCCACCGACTTCCGGTTGTGGGTGCGCGATGCCATCGACGCCACCGGGGCGGCGCTGGCCGGGCTGCAGACGGCGCTGATCGACCAGGCGGAGCGCCACGCCACCACGGTGATGCCGGGCTTCACCCACATGCAGCCGGCGCAGCCGGTCACCCTGGGCCACCACTTCCTCGCCTATGTCGAGATGCTGGGGCGCGACCGCGGCCGCTTCGCCGACGCCCGCCGGCGGATGAACGAATGCCCGCTTGGCGCGGCGGCGCTGGCCGGCACCTCGTTCCCGATCGACCGGCGGGTGACCGCCGCCGCGCTCGGCTTCGACCGGCCGACCGCCAACTCGCTGGATTCGGTGTCCGACCGCGACTTCGCGCTGGAGTTCCTGGCGGCGGCGGCGATCTGCGCCGTCCATTTGTCGCGGCTGGGCGAAGAGCTGGTGCTGTGGTGCACGCCGCAGTTCGGCTTCGTGAAGCTGCCGGACGCGTTCACCACCGGCTCCTCCATCATGCCGCAGAAGAAGAACCCGGACGCGGCCGA
>JBFWQM010000183.1:0-11633 GCA_050249455.1 Rhodospirillaceae bacterium
AGCTTGTCGGCCGAGCCGGCGTTGACCCACTGGGTCATCTGCGTCTCCATGCCGTCGAAGAACGAGCGCACCTGCGCTTCGGTGAGCGGCTTCTGCGACGACGGGGATTGTGCGGCGGCGCTGCCCGTGGCCGTCACGGCGAGGGCGGCGGCGCAGGCGAGCGCACCCGTTTTCACAGTCATTGCGGCCTCCTTTGCTGCGGTTGATGCAACGCCAACGGATGCCTTCACGGGATTGTTCCGACGGCGCAGGGATTCGGCGGCCGATCGGCGGAACAATCTGCGCAACCTTCCGTTACCGCGACGACAGCCTGACATTGCAACCCTTCGTCATGCGGCCGCACCCGTAAGGGACGGCCGAAGGCGCTCGCTCCAGCAAAGGTGTGATGCGCATGAACGCCATCGCCAACCCGGCACCGACGCATCCTCGGCCGGCGCGCCGCTGGGCCCCGGTTTCGCTCGCCGTCGTCCTGCTCCTGTTCGGAATTCCCATCTTCGCCGGCGGCGTCTGGCTGATCGTCCTCGGGGGGTCGTGGTACTACGCCCCCGCCGGGCTGGGGCTGATCGCCACCGCGGCCTTGCTGTTCCGGCGCGCGATGGCAGCCGTCTGGATCTACCTCGCCACCTATGTCGGGACGGTGCTCTGGGCGGTCTGGGAAGCGGGGTTCGACGGCTGGGCGCAGGTGCCGCGGCTGGTCGCGCCGACCGTCGTCCTCATCCTCGTGCTTCTCGCCATTCCGACACTCCGCCGGCGTCCGGCGCCCGCGCCGGCCGCGCGGCCGTGACGGCGGACGGGAGGAACGTCATGATCCGAACCCAGCGCTACGCCGCCGTCGTCATCGCCTGCGCCGCCGTTTTATGCGCATTGCCGGCCCGCGCCGCGCCGCCCGTCGCCGCATCCGAGAGCGACGAGGCTGTCGCCGCGTCGCCCGCGATCCAGAACGGCCGCGACTGGCCGGCCTATGGCGGTGGGCCGAACGCCCGGCGCTTTTCGCCGCTGAAGCAGATCACGCGCGACAACGTGGGGCGGCTGGTCCGCGCCTGGACCTTCCGCACCGGCGACATGCCGACCGGCGCGGCGCACGGCAAGTACGCGGCCGAGACGACGCCGATCAAGGTCGGCGGCAGCCTCTATCTCTGCTCGGCCAAGAACATCCTGATCGCGCTCGACGCGGCGACGGGGGAGGAGCTGTGGCGGTTCGATCCCGTCGTCGCCAACGAGGCCATCCCCTACGGCGCGAGTTGCCGCGGCGTCACCTATTACGCGGTACCCGACGCGGCGTCCGACGCGCCGTGCGCCCGCCGCGTGATCGAGGGCACGCTGGACGCCCGCATGGTCGCCGTCGATGCGGCGACCGGCAAGCCGTGCGCCGGCTTCGGCGCCGGCGGCATCGTCGACCTGTGGGACGGCATCGGCAAGAAGGTGCCCGGCTGGTATGCGGTGACCGCGCCGCCAACCCTGGTGCGCGGCATCCTGGTCACCGGCGCCCAGGTCAAGGACGGCGAAGCGGAGGATGCGCCCTCGGGGGTGATCCGCGGCTACGACGCGGTCACCGGCGCGCTGGCGTGGGCTTGGGACCTGGGCGACCCCGCCCTCACCGGCCGTCCGCCGGCAGGCGCGACCTATACCCGCGGCACCCCCAACATGTGGACCTCGGCGGTCGGCGACGACCGGCTCGGCTACGTCTATCTCCCGCTCGGCAACTCCTCGGTCGATTATTGGGGCGGCAATCGCAGCGCGGCCGAGAACGAGTTCGCGACCTCGCTGGTCGCCATCGACGTGACCACGGGGCGGCCGGTGTGGCACTTCCAGACCGTTCGCTACGACGTGTGGGACTATGACCTCGGCTCGCAGCCGACTCTGGTCGATTTCCCGCGCGACGGCGGCACGGTGCCGGCGGTCGTCCTGCCGAGCAAGCAGGGCGACATCTACGTGCTCGACCGTCGCACCGGTGAGCCGCTGACGCCGGTCAAGGAAATCGAGGCGCCGAAGGGCGGCGTCGAGCCCGACAGGCTGTCGCCGACGCAGCCGACGTCCGAATATCACGCAATCCGCTTCCCTCGGCTGACGGAATCCGACATGTGGGGCATGAGCCCGCTGGACCAGCTGTGGTGCCGCATCCAGTTCCGGCGCGCCGCCTACGACGGTCTCTTCACGCCGCCGACCGCCGACCGGCACTACATCGAGTATCCCGGCTACAACGGCGGCTCGGACTGGGGCAGCATCGCGGTGGACCCGCAGAAGGGCGTCATCGTCGCAAACTACAACGACATCCCGAACTTCAACCGGCTGCTGAGCCGCGCCGAGGCCGCCGAGCGCGGCCTGGCGCCCATCTACGAGCGCAACGACCGCAGCGACAAGGAAGGCCGCGCCGAGGGCGACGGCGACCCGCAGACCGGCGCGCCCTACGCCATCGATGTCAATGCCGGCTGGCGGGCGCCGCTGACCGGCATGCCGTGCAAGCGCCCGCCGTTCGGCGGCATCCGCGCGATCGACTTGGCGACCGGCAAGACCCTGTGGGACCGGCCGCTCGGCACAGCGCGCAGGAACGGGCCGTTCGGGCTGCCCACCTTCCTGCCGGTCGACATCGGCACGCCCAACAACGGCGGCCCGCTGGTCACTGCGGGCGGCCTGGTCTTCATCGCCGCGGCGACAGACAACCTGATCCGCGCCATCGACATCCGCACGGGGGAGACCGTCTGGCAGGATGTCCTGCCGGCGGGCGGCCAAGCGACGCCGATGACCTACGAGGTCGGCGGCAAGCAGTATGTCGGCTTCATGGCCGGCGGCCACCACTTCATGGAGACGCCGATCGGAGACTACATCATCGCCTATGCGCTGCCCTGAAGCGGGCGGCGCGCGCGGCGCAGTGTCGCCGCCGGCGGCTCGCCGAACGCGGCGCGGTAGCGCACGCTGAAGCGGCCGAGATGGGCGAAGCCGCACTTGAACGCGACCGCGGCGACCGTGGTGTCGCCGTCCGGCCGGCGCAGCGCGTCGCGCGCGAGGTCCAGGCGCGCTTTGCGGAGCGCCGCGCTTGGCGTGGTGTTGCGCCAGTTGCGGAAGCCGGCCTGGAGCGTGCGCACGCTGACGCCGAGGGCGTGCGCGACGTCCGCCGCCGCGATTGGCGACGCGGCGTGCGCGGCGATGTAGCGCTCGGCCCTGAGCACGAATCCGGGGGCCGGCCCGGGCGCCGGTGCGGCAAGCTCCGCGCTGTAGTTGTGCGGGTGGTGCTGCAGCACCAGGGTCATCAGGAGGTCGTCGGCGGCCGTCCGCACCGGGGCGGGCAACGCCAGTCCGTCGCGCTCGATGGCAGCGAGATAGTTCATCGTATGCCGCCACGTCCGCTCCAGCGCGTCGGAGAACGGCTGCAGCGCGAACCGCAGCGGCGCATCGAGCGGGCGGCCGAGCCAGCGTGCGCACAGCGCCTCCAGCCGGTCGTGGTCCAGTCGCAGGCCGGCCTGGACGAAGTCGCGGTCGAAGCGAAGCCGCGTATCGAAGCCGGCTGAGAGCGGCATGGTCTGGCCCCTGCCCCAATCGGCGGCATGGCCGGCCTGCGTCGCGGCGGCGGCGCCGCGGTCGCAGTGCATCATCAGGAACAGGCGGGAGAAATCCTGCGCATCGATCTCCACCGCCGCGCTGTAGGACAGCGTGACGAGCGGCTGCGCGCCGATCGACCGGACGTCGAGGAAGGCGTCGATGTCGCGGGCCGGCCGTGCCACCGCGACCGAATGCGGGCAGTAGACCCGGCTCACGGCCTCGATCGCTTCGTCCAGGTTGCGCGTGCGCATGGCACGTCCTTGCGTGGGAGCCGGCGGCGGCTGGCGACGATAATAGGACAGCGTCCCCGACAGTAAAGTTGCGTCGCGCCGAAATTTTTCTGCGTCATGGGGATAGTCCTGCGCAATCCGGCTGGCCTGCCGACTAGCCGGACCTAACTGGAACGGCACCAGCGATTGCCGGTGGGCAACCGCAGGGACGTGCGCAACCGGCCATCTGTCCGGTCCTTTTCAAAGCCAGCATCGGCCGCTTGCCAGGGGTGGGAAACGCAGCCATGAACAGCCACGACGATGAACCCACAGCCGACACCGGCGTTATCGTTCACGTGACGCGCCGCGAGTTCGTCGCCGGCGCCGCTGCTGTCCCGATAGCCATAGGAACGATCGCCATGGGGCTTCCCCACGACACGGCGGCGCAGGGGGCGCCATCCGGCGCCGCCGTCGACGTGCAGATCACGATCAACGGCCGGCGCCACGCGCTGGCGCTGGATCCGCGCGCCTCGCTGCTCGACGTGCTGCGCGACCGGCTCGATCTCACCGGCACGAAGAAGGGCTGCGACCACGGCCAGTGCGGCGCGTGCACGGTGCTGGTGAACGGCCGGCGCATCAATTCGTGCCTGACGCTCGCAGTCATGAAGGACGGCGCCGAGGTCACCACCATCGAGGGCCTGGCGAACGGCGAGACGCTGCACCCGCTGCAGCAGGCGTTCATCGACCACGATGCTTTCCAATGCGGCTACTGCACGCCGGGCCAGATCTGCTCCGCCGCCGGGCTGCTGGCCGAGGGCCGCGCGAAGACCGCGACCGAGATCCGCGAGCTGATGAGCGGCAATATCTGCCGCTGCGGCGCCTACACCAACATCGTCTCGGCGATCCAGCAGGCGATGGAGCGGTCATGATCGATTTCCAGTACATCCGCGCCGCCACGGTCGCCGAGGCCGTCCGTCACAAGGCGGGCGACCCGGCGGTGAAGTTCGTCGCCGGCGGCACCAACCTGATCGACCTGATGAAGAAGGACGTCGAGCGGCCGGCCCGGCTGGTCGACATCTCGCGGCTCGGCCTCGACCGGGTGGAAGAGACGGCGGACGGCGGCCTCATGATCGGCGCGCTGGTGCCGAACGCCGACCTGGCCTGGCACCCGCTGGTCGAGCGGCGCTACCCGGTGCTGTCGAGCGCGCTGCTGGCCGGCGCCTCGCAGCAGCTGCGCAACATGGCGTCCACCGGCGGCAACCTGCTGCAGCGGACGCGCTGCCCGTACTTCTACGACACCGCGATGCCGTGCAACAAGCGCACGCCCGGCACCGGCTGTTCCGCGCGCGAGGGCCACAACCGCATGGCCGCCATCCTCGGCGCCAGCGACGCCTGCATCGCGACGCACCCGTCCGACATGTGCGTCGCGCTGCGCATGCTGGACGCGACCGTGCACGTCACCGGGCCGGGCGGCGATCGCACCATTCCATTCGCCGACTTCCACCGCCTGCCCGGCGATGCGCCCGACCGCGACACCACCCTCGACGCGAGCGAGATCGTGACGGCCGTGGCGCTGCCGGCGGCCGGCTTCGCGACCCACTGCACCTACCTGAAGATCCGCGACCGGCTGTCCTATGCCTTCGCGCTGGTGTCGGTCGCCGCTGGCATGGAGATCGACGGCGGCATTATCCGCGAGGCGCGGTTCGCGATGGGCGGCGTCGCGCATAAGCCATGGCGCGACAAGGCGGCGGAGGACATGCTGCGCGGCCAGGCGCCCGGCGCCGCCGCGTTCGCGCGCGCCGCCGACGCGCTGCTGCGCGACGCCCGCGGCTACGGCCACAACGACTTCAAGGTCGAGCTGGCCCGGCGCAGCATCGTGCGCGCGCTGACCCAGGCGGCCAATGCGACGCCGCAGTCGCAGTCCGACAAGCGCATTCTCTAGGAACGGTCATGGCAAGCTATATCGGCACCGCCACCTCGAGAGTCGACGGGCGCGCCAAGGTCACCGGCGCGGCGAAATACGCCGCCGAGTTCAACCAGGCGGGCCTTGCCCATGCGGCGCTGGTGACCGCCACGATCACGCGCGGCCGCATCGCCGACCTAGACACCGGGGCAGCGAAACGTCTACCCGGCGTGCTCGAAGTGCTGACCCACCTCAACCGCCCGCCGTTGCCCGACGACGACGCGGCCTACAGCGACCAGGTCGCGCCCGACGGCACGCCGTTCCGGCCCCTCTACGACGACCAGGTTCATTTCAATTTCCAGCCGATCGCCGTCGTCGTCGCCGAGACGGCGGAGATCGCGCGCCACGCCGCGTCGCTGGTGCGCGTGCGCTACGCGCAGGAGCCGCACGTCACCGACCTGGATAAGCAGCGCGGCGCCGCGTTCGACCTGCCCAAGGGGGCTTCGATCCCGGAGTCGAACCCGCGGGGCGACGCGGCGGGCGCGCTCGCCGCCGCCGCGGTGCGCCACGAGGCGGAATACGTGATCCCGCCCGAGCACCACAACCCGATGGAGCTCTACGCCACTACCGTCATCCGGGACGGCGGCGGCCGCCTGACCGTCTACGACAAGACCCAGGGCGTGCAGAACGTCCACGGCCACCTGTGCGGCGTCTTCGGCCTGAAGCCGGAGGACGTGCGCGTGCTCAACCCCTACATGGGCGGCGGGTTCGGCAGCGGGCTGCGGCCGCAGTTCAACGTGCTGCTCGCGGTGCTCGCCGCGCGCGCGCTGCAGCGGTCCGTGCGGCTGGTGCTGACCCGCCAGCAGATGTACGGCCTCGGCTTCCGGCCCGAGACGATCGAGCGGATCGCGCTGGGCGCCACCGCCGACGGCACCTTGACGGCGATCACCCACGAGGCGATCGCCATGACCTCCCGGAACGAGGCGTTCGCGCGCAACGACACGACGTGGTCGGCGATGCTGTACCGCTGCGCGAACACCGCGTTCACGCACAAGCTGGCCCGGCTCGACATCTCGACGCCGTGCGACATGCGCGCGCCCGGCGCGACGACCGGCGTGCATGCGCTCGAATGCGCGATGGACGAGCTCGCCGTCGCCTTGAAGATCGACCCGGTCGAGCTGCGCCTGCGCAACTATTCCGACCGCGACCAGAACATCGACGCGCCCTATACCAGCAAGGCGCTGCGCGAATGCTACCGCCAGGGCGCGGCGACGTTCGGCTGGGAGCGGCGCAGCGCCGCCCCGCGCAGCATGCGCGAGGGCAACGAGCTGGTCGGCTGGGGCATGGCGAACGGCATCTGGGAGGCGCTCGACACCAACCTGACGGTGCGCGTCGCGCTGACCGCCAACGGCCACGCCGAGGTGACCTGCGCGACCGCCGACATCGGCACCGGCACCTACACCGTCATGACCCAGGTCGCGGCCGAGATGCTCGGCCTGCCGCTGGAGAACGTCACCGCCCGGCTGGGCGACTCGACCCTGCCGCCGTCGCCGGTGGAAGGCGGGTCGTGGACGGCCTCTTCCGTGGCCAACGCCATCGCCGCAGCGGCGCTGGAGATAAGGGGCGAGATCCTGCGCCATGCCCGGGGGATGCCGGGCTCGCCGCTGGCCGGCGTCGCGGTCGCCGACACCGTGCTGGCCGACGGCCGCATCGCCAGCCGCGCCGATCCCGGCCGCGCGGTGCCGATCGCCGACGCGATGCGCCATGGCTCCGCCGACCGCATCGTGCGCGACGGCGTCTCGGCGCCAAAGGAGGACCACCGCTTCGCCCGCAACACCCATTCGGCGATCTTCGTCGAGGTGCGGATCGACGAGCAGCTCGGCGTGGTGCGCATCCCGCGGCTGGTCAGCGCCGTCGCGGCCGGGCGCATCATCAACCCCAAGACGGCCCGCAGCCAGATCCTGGGCAGCGTCGTGATGGGCATCGGCATGGCGCTGCACGAGGAGACGGCGTTCGACCACCGCTACGGCCGCATCGTCAATGCCGACTTCGCCGAGTATCACGTCCCCGTCCACGCCGACGTGCAGGGCATCGAGGTGATCTTCGTCGACGAGCCCGACACGGAGATCAACGCGCTCGGCACCAAGGGGGTCGGGGAGATCGGCATCGTCGGCGTCGCGGCGGCGATCGCCAACGCCGTCTTCCACGCCACCGGCAAGCGCGTGCGCCGCCTGCCGATCACGCTGGACAAGCTGCTGGGCTGACCGTCGGGATGGCGCTAGGCTGCGTCTGCCACGGCCTGAGAACGGCACGATGAAGGTACGGATCGTCTATTGCCACCGCTGAGGCTACGAGTCCCACGCCCTCCGTGCGAGGGATCGGCTCAAGGCCAAGGGGGTCGCCGACGTCGAGCTGGCGCACGGGACGTCCGGCCAGTTCGACGTGACGGTGGACGGCGCGCTGCGGCTGTCGCGCCACGCGCTGGGACGCTTTCCCGACGAGGCGGAAATCGACGCGCTGGCGCCGTGACGGCTACGCCGCCGTCCTGGCCGACGGCAGGCGTTCCCGCAGCCGGCCGGTGCC
Source organism: Rhodospirillaceae bacterium (assembly GCA_050249455.1). Classification (GTDB taxonomy): domain Bacteria; phylum Pseudomonadota; class Alphaproteobacteria; order MPNO01; family VGEU01; genus JBFWQM01. The sequence continues at coordinate 8,233 of JBFWQM010000183.1, forward strand.
GGCGATCACTTCCGGCGGCTGCTCGCGGCAATAGGCCACGGCCCAGATCGCGTCGCCGTCGCGCTGCGCGATCACCCGGATGAACCCGGCGGCGACAAAGGCTTCCGCGACGGCGCGCGAATCAGGCACGGCGCCGGCGCGCCGCGAGATCAGCGCCAGGCCGTCGGGGCGCAGGACGCGGCGATAGGCCGCCAGCGTGTCCGCGTGGAGCCCGCCGGTGTGCAGCCCTTCGGGCCGGATCGGCGACCAGACGGCGTCCGCCACGCCGGCCGGCACCGCCGCGAGGTCGCCCGCCCCGCCCCCGCCGCACGCGACGGCGCGCCAGTCCGCCCCGCCGAAGGCGGGATGGAGCGCCCCGCCGCCGACCGCGAGCACGACCTTCCGCCGCGGCGCGACGGCAGCCGCGTCCGCCCGATGCGGCGGGCGCAGGGCGGCGATGGCGCGAAACTCGGCCAGCCGCGCGTCGAGCCACGCCGGCGTGGCCGCGGCACTGTCGGCCCGCGCGGCGCGGCAGGCGGCGACGGCCGCGGCCGCGCCGGTGGCGGGGTTTGCGGCGATCAGCGCAGGCGGGCAGGCGGCCCGCAGCCGCGCCATCGCCTCCGCCTGCGGCGCAGGACCGTCGCCGAGCCAGGCCTCCGCCTCGGCGAAGCCGTCGCGCTGGAACAGCGCCATCATGTAGTCGGTGGGCGACTGCAGGCCGACGGCACCGCCGGCCCTGATGCCGATCATCGGCATGACCGGTGCGAGGCTGGGCAAGGCATGGTTGGCAACGACCGTCATGTTCCAGTAGGACTTGGCGATCCGCGCGAAGTGCGCCGGCCCTTCGATCGCCGCCAGGCCCGATTCCGCCATCGGCAGCATCTCGACCTTCGGCTTGGTGACGGTGACGGTGTCGTTCGCGACGTCGACGTAGAGGGCGCCGAGCTGCATCGCCGTCTGGAAGTAGCGTTCGCGCAGCACGCCCCACACGCACCGGCAGGTCCCGCCGGCGGCCAGGAAGGCGCGCAACGCCGCCGTCCCCGGATCGTCCCCGGATCGCGACAGCCGCGCGCGCAGGCGATCCATTACGTCGACCGTGATCTCGCGGCAGCAGCCGAGCGGATAGGGCTTGCCATAGGGCGCGGGCGAGGCCGTGCCGATCGCCGCGTCGGTCTCCGCGCGCAGGGCCTGGAACAGCGCCATCAGCGCCGGCCGCGCCGGGTCCAGGTATCGGGCGGTCAGCCGGCGGTCGCGCCGCGTCGCCGGCGCGGGCTGCTGGGGCAGGAGAGATGCGATCACGGCGGCCACGTCCCGATGCAGCAACGTCGGACCGACCCATCCCACGGCGATGGTTTACCGTTCATGAAGACGCGGCTCATGAAGACGCAGCGGGGCGCCGTGCGGCCGCGCCCTACCGGCGCACCGCCTGGGCGATGCCCGACGCGCGGTCCCACGCCGGCGCATCCGCCGGCGGCGGCGAGGCGAAATCGCCGCGCATCGCCTTCAGCGCGTAGCGTTCCTGCTCGATCTCCTGCGCGGTGCGCACGCCGGCGCGGCGCAGCACCGGCAGCGGCGGGCACCAGCCCAGCAGCGCGTGCTGCAGCAGGAAGGCCAGCACCGCGGCCGGCAGCAGCAGGAACCGGCGGTCGACCGCGTAGCCGAGCGCGACGCCGGCCAGCGCCAGCGCGGAGGCGTTGGTCTCCAGGACCCGCTCGACGTCCCATTCGCTGTCGAGCTCGTCCAGCCGCCGGCCGATCTCGTCCGGCCGCATTGCGAAATAGGCCAGGCTGTCCTGCATCTCCTGCCGGATGCGCCGGTTGACGGAGTCCGCGGTGGCGGCCGGAACGCGCGCGGCGGTGGCTGGCAGCATGGCCCATGTCCCCCTCGGTTGGAGCGCTCATCGCTCAACCGCCCGGCGCGACCCGAGTTCCCGGCAAGCGCGCGGGGCTGCGTCGATCGTCCTGGAAAGCTGGGCCGGCCCGGGTATTATGCCGGCGCCGGGCCGCCATGGTCGGCCCGGCCCTGTCAACGAGGCTCTGGGGAACGTTTCATGCCTGACGGCCGGGACCACAAGGTCATCTACGTCTCGCATCCGGCCAGCGGGCTGGCGCGGTCGAATTTTCCGCTGATCACCCAGATCGAGGGCGACCGCATCGCCCGGTCGCTGCCGTTCTACATCCCCGACGACGTCCGGCTGTACGAGATCAGGACCACCTCCCGCGGCACCTTCACCCGGCCGCGCAAGGAGGTGCAGATGCCGCTGGCGATGGCGGCCAAGCAGCGCGTCCATTCCCAGGCGCGGGTGCGCTACCCGCTGCTGCGCGACGGCTGGAGCCCGGACAAGCCGAACGCCGCCGAGCGCGGCAACGGCAGCTATTCGCGGATCAGCTGGGACCGCGCGCTCGACATCGTCGTGGACCAGCTGAAGCGCATCAAGGACAAGTACGGCTCGATGGAGCCGGTGCTGGTGCAGGCCGACGGGCACGGCCAGAGCGGCTACCTGCAGTCGCTGCACTTCTGGGGCCACTACCTGTTCGACATGATCCGCGACAAGCTCGGCTGGGGCTGGTGGACGCAGCAGGTGCGCAACCCCGACAGCTGGGAAGGCTACTATTGGGGCGCCAAGCACGTCTGGGGCTTCGACAACACGCTGGGCGAGCCGTACCAGGACGCGGTCTGGGACGACGTGCTGGAGCACGCGGAGATGGTCATCTTCTCCGGCAACGACCCGGAGGCGACCGGCTTCGGCATGTCCGGCTCGGTGGCGCTGGAGATGCCGAAGTGGCTCAAGCGGGCCGGCATCAAGATCATCGCGCTGGCGCCCGACCTGAACTACGCCGCTGCGGTCCACGCCGACAAGTGGATCCCGATCAAGCCCAACACCGACGCCGCGCTCTACTTCGCCGTCGCCCATACCTGGATCGTCGAGGGCCGCTACGACAAGGAATACGTCGCCAGCCACACCATCGGCTTCGACGAGTTCCGCAGCCACGTCTTGGGCGAGGACGACGGCGTCGCCAAGACGCCGGCGTGGGCCGAAGGCATCTGCGGCGTGCCCGCCCACACCATCAAGGCGCTGGCGCGCGAATGGGCGGCCAAGAAGACCACCCTGTCGGTCTATTTCGGCGGCCCGAAGGTCCGCGGCACGCTGTCGCACCTTTCGGCGCGGCTGGAGGCCTACGTCCTCGCCATGCAGGGGATCGGCAAGCCGGGCCGGCAGTTCCTGCGCACCGGCGCGCCCTCGTTCTACAAGAAGTCGATCGCGCAGGTGCCGCGCTACACCGACGTCGACCACCGCGGCATCGCGCTGAACCCGATGATCGAGTACGCCATCGGCAAGGGGCCGAAGTCGCCGGTGTTCATCCCGCGCACCCTGGCGGCGGAGGCGATCCAGTGCCCGCCGATCGAGTGGCGCAGCACCA
>JBFWQM010000184.1:0-11589 GCA_050249455.1 Rhodospirillaceae bacterium
CTTGTGCCACACCGCTCGATTCCCTTGCAAGCAACCCGCCCGAAACTATTCCGCGACCATTAACGGCTCGCATACTCGTGCGCCCGCACCAAATTGCCGCGTTAATGGGACAAAAGCAGGGCAACCGGCCGCCCGCCGCTGCGACACGTCGGCACGCCGCCCGCTCATTCGCCCAGCAGCAGGTCCTTCGCCTGGTTGATCTTGGCGGCGAGGTAGGTGGAGCCGCCGTGGTCGGGATGGTTCTTCAGCATCAGGCGGCGGTGCGCCTCCTTGACCTCTTCCTTGCTGGCGCCCGGCGCGACGCCGAGGATCTCGCAGGCCTCCTCCGCCGTCATGCCGCCGGGCGGCGCCCGCCCGCCCCAGCGCGAGCCGGCGCCGCCGGCCTGGCCGCCGCCGGCCTCGCCGCCCGCGCCGCGCCACTCGGCGCCGTGGATGCGCTCGATGTAGGTCTCCAGGATGGTCGCCGACTGCTCGTCCTCGACCCGCAGCTCGTGGAGCAGCTGCAGGAGCTCCTCTAGCGACAGCTCTTCCAGCAGCCGGCCGCGGAAGCGGCCATCCAGGATGGTGCCGCGCAGCACGCCGGTGTCGTGATCCAGGCTCATGCGCAGATAGGGCGTCTCGATGTCGGAGGTCTGGCCGGGGCTGGGCCCGCGGAAGCCCTTGGCCATCCGCGCCAGCGCCCGCCAGCGCAGGAACAGCGGCACCGCGGCGGCCACGATCCCGGTCAGCAGGCTGAGCCGGCCGACGGTGGCGAGGTAAAGCACGAAAAGGCAGACGACGACGATGCCGCCCCACTTCAGGACGCGGATAACGACCTTGGGGTCCGCGTTGACGAGTCCGCGGACGATCAGGAACAGGCCGACGATGACAGCAATGCCGAGAATGAAATAGGGCATCGGTTTCCGCCCGACCGGTCAATCTTCCCGGCTAGCGCACCTGGCTGGTGAGCTGCCGTACCTGGCCGCCCGCCTTGCGGCCGAAATCCTCCAGCGCCATCCGTCCGCCGGCGGCATAGACCGCAACCGCCTTCAGGAGGTCGCGCAGCTGGCGCGCCGACGACGTATCGAAGCTGCAATAGGCGCCGTTGGTCAGCTTGGCGATCTGCTTGAAGGCGCGCATCGCCATCGGCTCCTGGCCTTCCTGGAACATGAACGCCGGCACGCCGAGCACGCCGAGCTTGCCGGCGAGGTGGCACAAGAGATCCACGTCCTCCTCCATGCAGTCGCCGACGAAGACGAGCGCGTTGACGCGCCGCTTCTCCGTCTCGCGGGTGGCGTGGCGCAGCACCTTCTCGATCTGGGTCTGCCCGCCGAGGCATTTCACCCCGGTCATCCGACGCACCAGGTCGCCCGCATTGTCGACCCACGAGCTCGACTTGCACTCGCCGAAGCCGCGGTAGAACACCAGCTGCACCTCCAGCCCGCCGAGCGCCGCGGTCTCCTGGAACATCTCGCCCTGGAGCTGGCAGGCGCGGTCCCAGGTCGGCTCGCGGCTGGCGGTGGCGTCGAGCGCGAACATCAGCCGCCCCTTGCCGCCGGAAGTCTTCACCGACGGCGTGCTCGCCAGACGATCGAGGAACGCCTGGACGTCGGCGCTGTTGGACTTCGCAGGCAGCTTGTCGTCACTCATGGCTCGGTCCCCATCCGGGTCGCAGGCCGTTGCACCGGTCTTCAGGCGGCGCACATCCAAATCGCCGTGTCGTGGAACGCCGCCCCGCCGGCCGGCGGCGCCGGGTCCGCCCCGGTCAGCAGGTTGATGCCGATACCTTCCTCGAACGCGGCGTTCGGCCACACGCTTTCCACCACCACGACGCCGCGCTGCAGGCCGTCGAACGGCTCGACATGAACCACCAGGCTGCCGCGCCGGTTGCCGAGGCGCACGCGCACGCCGGCCGCGAGGCCCAGCGCCGCGCAGTCGTCGGGGTGAATCTTCGCCGTCGGGCGCCCTTCGCGGCGCTGCGACGTCGCGGTCTCGGTGAAGCTGGTGTTGAGGAAGTTGCGCGACGGCGCGGTGACCAGGCGGAACGGGTGCGCGTCGTCCGCCTCCTCGGTGATCGCCAGGTGATCGGGCAGCGCCGGCATCGCCGCAAAGTCGCGGCCCCACTTCGACCATTCGGGGGCGAAGCGGAAGCGGCCGTCGGCGTGGCCGAAGCCGGTCAGGAAGTGCGACGTCTCGAAATCGGGCTGCAGGTCGATCCACCGGCGGGCGCGCATTTCCGCCGCGTCGGGCAGGCCGGAGGCCTTCAGTGTCGCGTCGATGATCTCCCACGCGCTCATCGCGAAGCCAGGGTGGTCGGCGCCGAGCCGGGCGGCCAGCGCCGCGTTGACCACGTGGTTCGACCGCGCCTCCCCCGGCGGCTCGATCGCCTGCGGTCCGATGTGCAGGTGGCTGTGGCCGAGCGAGTAGTAGAGGTCGTCGTGCTCCAGGAACGTGGTGGCCGGCAGCACGATGTCGGCCATCGTCGCCGTCTCGGTCATGAACTGCTCGTGTACGGCGACGAACAGGTCGTCGCGGCGGAAGCCGGCATGGACCGCACCCGAATCCGGCGCCACGGCCATCGGGTTGGTGTTCTGGATCAGCATCGCCGTCACCGGCGGACCGCCGGCCAGGGCGTCCGCATCGCCCGTCAGCACGGCGCCGAGCCGTGACATGTCGAGCAGGCGGACCGACCTGTCGAGCCGGTCGTTGCCGTCGATCAGCCGCCGGTCGAGCTTGTAGAGGTCAGTGTAGGACTGGCTGGCGCCGCCGCCCGGGTGCCGCCAGGCGCCGGTCACGGTCGGCAGGCAGGTGACGGCGTGGACGTTCGCGGCGCCGTTGCGCGAGCGGGCGAAGCCGTAGCCGATGCGGACAAAGCTGCGCGGCGTGCGGCCGTAGAGCGCGGCGAAGTCCTCGATCGTCGCCGCCGGCAGGCCGGTGATCGCCGCCGCCCATTGCGGCGTGCGGTGGGCAAGATGCGCCTCCAGCCGCGCGGGGTCGTCGGCGTACTGCGCCATGTAGGCGCGGTCGGCATGGCCGTCGCGGAACAGCACGTGCATCATCGCGCAGGCGAGCGCGCCGTCGGTGCCTGGCCGCGGCATCACGTGCAGGTCGGCCTGCGCCGCCGTAGCAGTACGATAAGGGTCGACCACGACCAGGCGCGCCCCGCGCGCCTTCCGCGCGCGGGCGATGTGGTGCATCAGGTTGACCTGGGTATGCACCGGGTTGCAGCCCCAGATCACGACCAGGTCGCTGTCCGCCACCTCGCGGATGTCGGGACCGAATTTGTGGCCCACGGCCGCGCGCCAGCCGGCTTCGACAATCGACGAGCAGATCGTGTAGTGCTGCCGCGACCAGCCCATGACGTTGCGCAGCCGGTTCAGGCTTTCGCGCTGCACCAGCCCCATCGTGCCGGCGTAATGGTAGGGCCACACCGCCTCGCGGCCGTGGCAGGCGGCGGCCGCCCGGAAGCGATCGGCGATCTCATCGAGCGCTTCGTCCCACGAGATGGCCGCAAACCGGCCGCTGCCCTTCGGGCCGCTGCGGCGCAGCGGGACGGTCAGCCGGCCGGGGTGATGGACGCGCTCCGCATAGCGAGCGACCTTCGCGCACACGACGCCGGCGGTGTACGTATTGCCCTCGGCGCCGTGGATGACGCCGATCCGCCCGTCGGCCCGAACTTCCACGTCGAGCGCGCATGCGCTCGGGCAGTCGTGCGGACAGACCGAATGGGCGAGGCCGCTACTCATTTCCGCGCCGCAGAACCTCGATGATACGCCCCAAAAATTATAGGGCGTGGGCGCGCGCGAAACAATCAGGGGGCCGACGGGACGGCGCCGTGACGCAGCTTTGTCAGCCGACGGGCTCCGGCCGACCGCGCTCGGCCGACCTCACGATCGCCTCCAGCACCGCCGTCCCGTGCACGATCTGATCGGGCGTGACGGCGAAGGCGCCCTTGCCCTCGGCGGCGGCGGCGAACGCCTCCATCTCGTCCTTCAGGGAATCGTTGGGGGGGAACGGCTTGTTCTCCTCCGCCCCGCCCACCATGCATTTGGTGAAGCCGGTGGCGCCGTGCACCTGGGCCCAGCCCTTGGTGCCGAGCACGCGCACGTGCCACAGGGTCGCCGAGTAGGCGACTGTGCCGAGATAGCCGGTCGAGCCGTCGGCAAAGCGCATGAACACCATCGTCGTGTCGTCGACATCGAACGGCATCGCCTGACGGTAGCTGCGGGCGTCGACCTCCGCCACGCTGCCCGAGATCGCCAGCATGGCGTCGATGCAGTGGATGCCGAGCGAGGTCATGCCGCCCGCGGGGCTTTCCGCGCGCGCGCCGCGCCACGCCTCGGCGTTGCCCGACAGGTCGGCGGAGAAGTTGGACTCGACGTGCAGGATGCGGCCGAGCTCGCCGGCCGTCACCATGCGCTTCAGCTCCTGGAAATTATGCATGTAGCGGCGGTTGTGGCCGATCGCCACCGCGCGGCCGGCTTCCGACACCGCCTTCACCGCGCGCTCGGCGCTGGTGCGCGACAGGGTGAACGGCTTTTCGCAGAACACGTGCTTCTTCGCCGCGGCGGCCGCGATGATCTGATCGAAATGCTGGGTATGTGGCGTCGCCAGCACGATCGCGTCGATCTTTGGATCGCGCAGCACCGCCTCATAGTCGCCGCCGAGCGCGATGGCCTTGTCGCGGCAGTAGTCCTCCGCCTTGGACAGGGTGCGGGTGACGCCGTGCGTGAAGCGGATGCGGTCGGACTTGCCCTGCACCGAATCCACCAGCAGCCGGCCCCAGCGGCCCAGCCCGACGATCGCCGCGTTGATCATGCTCCCCTCTCCCTCGGACGGTGGCCGCTGCCCCGACCATACGTAGGGGCGGGTCTCGAACCCGCCCTGTTTCTTGTTGTCTGCGCCTGCGCCGGGCCAAGCGCCGCGGGCGGGTCTGAGACCCGCCCCTACAAGCGGCTTCGCTTGCTGCTAGGCCCCCGTCTTCGCGCGCGGGACGAGCATGTCGTACCACGGCTTCTTGTCGCGGGTCTTGGCGTCGTCGACGTAGAGCGTCTTGACCTCGGTGTATTCCTTGAGGCCGTCCTCGCCGAACTCGCGGCCGATGCCCGACTGCTTGTAGCCGCCGAACGGCGAGCGCTCGGACAGCATGTGCCATTCGTTGATCCACACCGTGCCGGTGCGCATCCGCGCCGCGATCTTCTTGGCGTGGTCGATGTCCTCGCTCCACACGCCGCCGCCGAGGCCGAAGATCGAGTCGTTGGCGATCGAGACCGCCTCGTCGTCGCTGCCGTACTTGAGCACGCACAGGACGGGGCCGAAGATCTCCTCCTGCGCGATGCGCATCTTGTTGACGACCTCGGTGAAGATCGCGGGCTTGACGAAATAGCCCTTGGCGAGCGCGCCGTCGGTGACGCGATAGCCGCCGCAGGCGAGCCTGGCGCCTTCCTTCTTGCCGATGTCGACATAGTCGAGCACCGCCTTCATCTGGCGCTCCGAGATCACCGGGCCGACCTTGGTCTCGGGGTCGAGCGGGTCGCCGAGCTTGAGGCCGTCGAGCTTCTCGACCATCTGGGCGACGAACTTGTCGTGCTGGTCCTTCGGGAGGAGGAGCCGCGTGCCGGACTCGCAGACCTGACCCTGGTGGTAGAACGAGGCGAACAGCGAGCCGTCGACCGCGATGTCCCAGTTGGCGTCGGGCAGCACGATGTTGGCCGACTTGCCGCCGCACTCCAGGGTGACCTTCTTCAGGGTTCCCGAGGCCTTGGCCATGATCTCGCGCCCGACCTCGGTCGAGCCGGTGAAGGCGACCTTGTCGATCAGCGGGCTTTCCGTAAGGACGTTGCCGATCACGCCGCCGGGGCCGGTGATGACGTTGACCACGCCTTCGGGGAAGCCGACCTCGTGGAAGATGCGGGCGAGCTCCAGCGCGCTGACCGGCGTGTCGGAGGCGGGCTTGAGGATCAGGCAGTTGCCGGTGGCGAGTGCGGGGCCGAGCTTCCACACCGCCATCAGCAGCGGGAAGTTCCACGGGATGATCTGGGCGCACACGCCGATCGGCTCGCGGATGGTGTAGTTGAACGCGCGGCCGGCGCGCTGCATGCCCTCGATTTCCTTGGGCTCGGCGTTGAACTGCTTCGCCTGGTCGGCGAAATAGGCCATCTGGCGCTGCGCCAGGAAGGCGTCGGCGCCGGTCTTGGCGATGGTGCCGCCGGAATCCATCGATTCCAGCCGGGCGAGATCCTTCTGGCGCTCCTTGATGCGGTCGGCAACCTTGCCGATCCAGGCGCTGCGCTCCTCGCCGCTCATGCGCGGCCAAGGGCCGTTGTCGAATGCGGCGCGCGCCGCGGCGATCGCCCGGTGCGCGTCGGCGGCGCTGCCCAGCGGGATGTTGGCGATCGCCTCGCCGTTGTACGGATTGATGGTGGGGTAGGTCTTGCCGCCTTCGGCATCGACCATCTTGCCGCCGATGTAGAGCTTATAGGTCTCCATGCGCGCATCGTCCCTCTATGAGCGGTTGCGGCTAGGTATAGCGTGGCCGTTCCGGCCGGTCCACCTTCGCAGCCGCAGCAACGGCATGCAGGAAACGCGCGCGAGACCGCCGCGCCGCGCGCGCCGGGACGGTTTCGCCTTGCCGCTCGCCGCCGGCCTCTGTTAGGTGTCAAAGCCAACGATACAAGCGATCGACCGACGCCGCCGGAAGAAGCGGCGCGCCCGGTGAAATATGACAGGGAGCCGTAAGATGAAACGCAATATCAGCCGACGCAGCTTCATTTCGACCGTCGGCAAGGCCGGCGCCGCCGTCGGCGCCGCGTCGATCATCGGCGCGCCGGCGATCGTGCGCAGCCAGCAGCCGCTGAAGATCGTCACCGGCACGCTCGCCGGCGGCTGGACCGAGATATCGAACAAGTTGCTTCTGGAACGGAATTTCGGCGCCAAGCACGGGGTCGAGTTCTCGGTGTTCAACTCCTACCCGGTGCTCGGCAACTACTACGCCGACGTGACCAAGGGCACGCTCGAAGTCGGCATCGGGGCATGGGACGCCTTCGTGCGCATGTACGAGAAGGGCGTGCCGGTCCGCCTGGTCGCGGTGATCTCCACCGGCCAGATGTGCGGCTTCTTCGCCCGCGCCAACGGACCGAACACGCTTGCGGACCTGAAGGGCAAGACCCTGGCGGCGATGCAGGCGTCGGGCACCTACGCGATGACCAAGACCTGGATGAAGGAATTCGACGGCCTGGACGTCGAGAAGGACATGCAGGTCCAGAACGCCCCCAACCCGCCGGCCACCGTCACCCTGGTCGCCGGCGAGCGCGCCGACGCGGCGCTTTCCTGGGAGCACAGCCTGTCGGCCGGCCTGCACAAGGTGCCGGGATCGAAGATCTTCATGACGGTGGGCGAGTACTACAAGAAGCACACCAACCGCGAGATGCCGTTCTTCGCCATCTTCATGCGCGCCGACTGGATCGACAAGCAGCCCAAGGGCGCGGTGGAGCGGGTTGTCGCTTCCTTCGACGACCTGTTCAAGTGGGTTCACGGCAACGAGGCCGACTTCATCAAGCGTGCCGCCGAGCTCAAGATCGAGCCCGAGGTGATGAAGATGGCGCTCGGCTCCGGCCGCATGCGCTTCGACACCCGCCCGCTCGCGGTCGAGAAGAACCGCGAGGAGGTGCTGTTCGCCGCCAACCTGCTGACCAAGGCCGGGACGTTCGAGAAGAAGCTCGACGACCGTTTCTTCGCATGACGGCGGTCGCCCGCCGCCGGACCGGGACCCGACCTTTGCCCCCTCTCGGCCGCGGGCGGCATGGCCCAGCGGATTGAGGCCGCCGCCGGCGCCCGGGCGCCGGATGAGGTCGGTCGCGGCGGCAGCTTCCGCCGCGACCTGATCGCCAACCTGTGGGTGATCGGCGCGCTTGTCCTCGCGATGCAGGCGTGGAGCATGGTCGCTCCGCCCTACATCATGCCGCCGCCGTCCCAGAGCCTCGCGACCACCTTCACCGTCCTCGGCGAGGACTACGTCCACATCTTCTACACGCTGGGCAGGCTGGTCGTATCTGTGGTCTTCGCCCTGGTGGTCGGCAGCGTCATCGGCGTGCTGATGGCGCTGGTCCGGCCGCTGCAGCCCTACCTCAAGTCGATCGTGATGATCGACACCGGCATCCCGGCCCTGTCGTGGATGCTGTTCGCGGTGTTCTGGTTCAAGGACCCCGAATCGCGGGTGTTCTTCATCCTGGCGATGATTCTGATCCCGTTCTATGCGCTGAACGTCTATGACGGCATCCGGGCGCTGTCGAAGGACTGGATCGAAATGGTCGAGACCTTCCGCCCGACCCGGCTGCAGGTGTTCCGCCACCTCGTCCTGCCGCACATCGTCCCGTATATCCTGATGACGACCAAGGCCATTATCGGCTATGCCACGCGCATGACGGCCTTCGCCGAACTGGTCAGCGTCAACACCGGCATGGGCGCCCGCATGGGCCTCGCCCAGAACAACCTTGCCATGGACGGCGTGATCGCCTGGACCATCCTGCTGGTGATCCTGAACCTCGCGATCCAGGGCGTGGTCGCCTTCGCCGAGAAGGTGCTGCTGAAATGGCGGCCGGAGGTCAGCGTGCGATGAGCGCGGCGGCCGGCGCGCCGATGATCGTCCTGGACCACGTGGACAAGGTGTTCGGCGAACACCACGCCGTTCGCGACCTCTCCTTCTCGGTGGCCCAGGGCGAGATCGTCGCCATCGTCGGCCGCACCGGCGCGGGCAAGAGCACCGCGCTGCACATGATCATGGGGGTCATGGCCCCCACCCGCGGCACGGTGACGGTCGCCGGCGTCGATCCCTACCGGCAGTTCCGCGACCTCAAGGGCCGGCTCGCCGTCAGCTTCCAGACCGACCGGCTGCTGCCGTGGCGCACCGCGCTGGAGAACGTCGCGCTGGGGCTGCAGATCCTGGGCGTCGATGCCGCCGAGCGCCGGGCGCGGGCCGAAAATTGGCTCGCCAACGTCAAGATCGTCGGTGCGGAGAACATCCACAAGTACCCGCACCAGCTGTCCGGCGGCATGCGCCAGCGGGTGTCGCTGGCGCGCGCGCTGGCGGTGGACCCCGAGCTGGTACTGCTGGACGAGAGCTTCAGCCAGCTCGACCACGTCACCTCCAAGACGCTGCGCAGCGACTTCACCGAGCTGGTGCGCCGGCTCGGCAAGACCTGCGTCCTGATCACCCACCGCATCGACGATGCGCTCGAGATGGCCGACCGCGTGCTGGTGCTCGCGGCCCCGGCGCAGCTCGCGCTCGAGGTGCGCGTGACGCCAGCGCTGCGCGCCGACGCGGCCTGGCTCGCCCAGCATCACCACCGCATCGCCGAGGCGATGGGCGGCGAGGAAAGCTCCAGCGAGGAGACGGCAACGGCCGCGGCAGAGTAGCGGCGTCCACCCCGGATCGCCGGTGGCCGAAAGACAGACGGAGAGAGGGACAATGGCGAAGAAACCGACAGCGGCCAAGGCTGGCAAAGCCTCGGCCGAACCCAAGAAGGCGGCCGCAGCCGGGCCCAAGACGGCGGCTGCCGCGGCGCCGGCGCCGGCACCGGCCGCCGCCGAAGGCAAGTACGAGTGCATCATCGCCGCCAAGGTCGGCAATGCGCTGGAGATCACGCTCAACCGGCCGGACCGGATGAACGCGATCAACGAGCAGATGGCCGGCGAGATCATCGACGCCCTGCTGTCGGTCGAGCTCGACCGCGACGTCCTGGCGGTGATCCTGCAGGGCAACGAGCGGGCGTTCTGCGCCGGCGCCGACCTGTCGGGCTTTTCCGACCGGCCGGAGGACCGCTACGACAACTACCGGGCGCGCTTCAACGTGCGCAAGAACCGCCAGCTGTTCAAGTTCATCTCCGGCTACACCAAGCCGGTGATCTCGGCGGTGGAAGGCTACTGCCTGGGCGGCGGGCTCGAGCTCGCGATGTTCGGCGACATCATCGTCGCCAGCGAGACGGCGCAGTTCGGCCTGCCCGAGGCGCGCCACAGCCTGATCCCCGGCGCCGGCGGCACCCAGAACCTGCCGCGGCTGATCGGCAAGGCGCTGGCCAAGGAGCTGATGTGGACGACGCGCCGCATCAGCGCCCAGGAGGCCAAGGAATTCCGCATGGTCAACCACGTCGTGCCCAAGGGCGGCGCGGCCGGCAAGGCGCGCGAGATCGTCGCCGCCATGTCGAAGAACGGCCCGCTCGCGATCATGATGATCAAGCAGGCAATCGACCGCGGCGTAGACATGACGCTCGCGCAGGGCTTCCTTCAGGAGGCCGATCTAGCGTATCTGCTGACGTTCACCGAAGATCGGGCGGAAGGCCTGCGCGCCTTCGCCGAGAAGCGTGAGCCTAAGTTCAAGGGCCAATAGGGTCTAATTAGGGGGACATGATGGCACGAGCCACGACCAGACGAGGCGGCAAGGCGGCCGGGCGCGCGAAGGCGCCGGCGCGCAGCGCCGCCAAGAAGCCGGCCAAGAAGACGACCACCACCCGCGCCGCGAAGCCCGCGGCGCGCACCGCCGCGAAGACGCCGGCAAAGAAGGCGCCGGCGAAGAAGGCCCCGGCGCGCAGCGCCAGCCGGGCGCCGGCCGCAACGGCCAAGCGCGAGCTGCCGAAGACCAACTTCCTGCGCGACCGCGACGTATGCATCGTCGCCTACGGCGAGACGAAGATCGAGCGGCGCAGCGGCAAGACGGCCTACGAGTTCGCCGCCGACGTCGCCGAGCAGATCTTCGCCAGGACCGGCCTTGTGCCGGGCGACATCGACGGGCTGGCGTTCACCGTGCCGCAGTCGGAAGCGCCGAACCCGTTCTATTCCAACTACGCCGCCGACTACCTGGGCATCACGCCGCGGTGGGTGCAGAAGACCGACATCGGCGGTGCGTCCGCGATCGGCAACGTCGCGCGCGCGACGATGGCGATCAAAGCGGGGCTGTGCGAGACGGTCATGCTGCTGCATTCCGACGCGGTGTCGACCCGCAACCTCTCGGACTTCGGCTGCTACCGCAACGAGTTCTGGAACCCGGTCGGCATCCAGGGCCCGCCGGGCGCGTTCGGCTTCCTGATGAACCGATACGAGCACCAGTACGGCCTGGACTACCGCGGCCTCGGCGCGCTGGCGGTGGCGCAGCGCAACGGCGCCAACGTCAACAAGAACGCCTACGAGCCGTTCCAGAAGGAAGCGATCACGATCGACACCTACCTGAACTCGCGGATGGTGTCGAAGCCGCTGCGCCTGCTCGACTCGGTCATGCCGGCCGACGGCGGCAACGGCCTGCTGCTGACCACGGTGAAGAACGCGCGCAAGCATGGCTGGACCAAGCGGGTCTATCCGATCGCCTACCGCGAGATTACCAACTTCCTTGGCGCCGAGATGTGCCCCGACATCACCGAGACCGGCTTCTCGGTGGTCGGCCCGGAAGCGCTCAAGCAGGCGGGGATGAAGCCCAAGGACGTCAAGATGTTCCATCCCTACGACGACTTCCTGATCGCGGTGATGCTAAAGCTGGAGCAGTTCGGCTTCTGCAAGCGCGGCCAGGGCTCGCAGTATCTGCTGAACACCGACCTGTCGCCGACCGGCACGCTGCCGATCAAC
>JBFWQM010000185.1:0-11577 GCA_050249455.1 Rhodospirillaceae bacterium
TCACCGGCGAGGAGCGGATCACCCCGCCGCACGCCCGCTACTTCCTGTGCACCACCGAATCGATGCCGCTCGACCGGCCGGTCGACTTCCTGGCCCTCGACGAGGTCCAGATGTGCGCCGACCCGGAACGCGGCCACATCTTCACCGACCGCCTGCTGCACGCCCGCGGCCAGGTCGAGACGATGCTGCTGGGCGCCGACACCATGCGCCCGGTCATCCGCGCCTTGGTGCCGGAGGCGGAATTCATCGCCCGGCCGCGGCTGTCGAAGCTGACCTATGCTGGCCCGCGCAAGCTGACCCGGCTGCCCAAGCGCAGCGCCGTGGTCGCCTTCTCGATCAACGACGTCTACCAGATCGCCGAGCTGGTGCGCCGCCAGCGCGGCGGCACCGCGGTCGTGCTCGGCGCGCTCAGCCCCCGCACCCGCAACGCGCAGGTCGCGATGTACCAGGCGGGCGAGGTCGATTTCATGGTCGCCACCGATGCCATCGGCATGGGGCTGAACATGAGCATCGACCACGTCACCTTCTCGGCGCTGACCAAGTTCGACGGCCGCCGCCGCCGCCGGCTGACCCCGTCGGAGATCGCCCAGATCGCCGGCCGCGCCGGCCGCCACCTGTCCGACGGCACCTTCGGCCCGTCGCTGGAGCTGGGCCCGATGGACCCGGCGGTGGTCGACGCGGTGGAAGGCCACCGGTTCGACCCGCTGCCGGCCGTGTTCTGGCGCAACGACGACCTCGACTTCTCGTCGCCGCGGGCGCTGCTCGGCAGCCTGGA
This sequence comes from Rhodospirillaceae bacterium, assembly GCA_050249455.1. Classification (GTDB taxonomy): domain Bacteria; phylum Pseudomonadota; class Alphaproteobacteria; order MPNO01; family VGEU01; genus JBFWQM01. The sequence continues at coordinate 776 of JBFWQM010000185.1, forward strand.
CGCGCCGCCGCCGCACGCCGCGCTGATGCGCGCACGCCCCGCCGACGATCAGCTTTCGCTGGTCCACCTGTCGCGCGAGCCGGCGGTGGCCGAGCGCGCGCGCAGCCGGGCGCGCATGCGGCTCCTGTGGGATGTCTGCCAAGTGCCCGACTTCCGCAAGACGATGCCGGAGGCACACACCCGGCTGCAGGCGCGCATCTTCGACCACCTGACCGGTCCGCAAGAGCGGCTGCCGACCGACTGGGTGGCCGACCAGCTGGCGCGGCTGGACCGCACCGACGGCGACATCGACACGTTGATGGCGCGCATCGCCCACGTGCGCACCTGGACCTACGTCTCGCACAGGAACGACTGGCTGGCCGATGCCGGCCACTGGCAGGAGCGGGCGCGCGCGATCGAAGACCGGCTGTCAGACGCGCTGCACGACCGGCTGACCCAGCGCTTCGTCGACCGCCGCGCCGCCGTGCTGTCGCGGATCAAGGAGATGGACGCCCCGTTCGCCGCCGTCACCGAGACCAATGCGGTGGTGGTCGAAGGCGAGGCGATGGGGCGGCTGGAGGGCTTCCGCTTCGTCCCCGACCCGGTCGCGACCGGGGAGAACCGCCGCGCCCTCCTGGCCGCCGGCCACCGCGCCCTGCGCGCCGAGATCGCGCGCCGGGTCGAGCGGCTGGCCGCGGCAGACGACGCGGCGATCGCCGCGGACGAAACGGCGCGGCTGTCGTGGCAGGACGCGCCCATCGCGCGGCTGCGCCCCGGCCGGTCGGCGCTGGAGCCGCGAATCGAGGCATTGCCGAGCGAGCTCCTGACCCCGACCCTGCGCAGCCATGTCGAGGAGCGGCTCGCCGGCTGGCTCGACCGCCGCCAGCGCGAGGCGCTGGGGCCGCTGACGCGGCTGCGCGCGGCGGAGGAGCTGACCGGCGCGGCGCGCGGCATCGCCTTCCAGCTCGTCGAGGCGATGGGCTCGCTGCCGCGACGGACGGCGCGGGCGCAGGTCGCGGCGCTCAGCGCGGACGAGCGCCGCCAGCTCACCCGGCTGGGGGTGCGCATCGGGCTCGAGTCGGTCTACATCCCGGCGCTGCTGAAGCCGCGGGCGGCGGCGCTGCGGGCGCTGCTGTGGTCGGTGCGCCACGATCGGCCGCCGCTGGCGCCGCCGCCGGCCGGGGCGGTGACGGTGGCCGCTGCGCCCGATGTGCCGGCGGCGTTCTACGAGGCGGTCGGCTTCCGGCTGGTCGGAGGCCGGGCGGTCCGCCTCGACATCCTGGAGCGGCTGGCGGCGCGGCTTCTACGCCTGGCCCGCCAGGCGCCGTTCACGCCCGGGCCGGAGCTCGCCTCGCTGACCGGCCTGCCCGCCCGGGAGCTCAATGCGCTGATCGCCGCGCTGGGCTACCGCGCGGTGGACGGCGGCGGGTTCGAGGGCGCCCGCCGGCGCGAGCGCAAGCCGGCGCCGGCCGGAAAGCGTCCGCGGGGCGACGCCGACTCGCCGTTCGCCAAGCTGAAGGCGCTCGCGCTGCGCTGATGGCCGACGAATCGATCCGGCTCGACAAGTGGCTGTGGCACGCCCGCTTCTTCAAGACCCGGGGCCTGGCGGGACGCATCTGCACCGCCGGCAAGGTGCGCATCGGCGGCCGCGTCACCGACAAGGCGCACCAGCCCGTGCGGGTCGGCGACGTGCTGACCTTCCCGCAGGCGCGCGACATCCGCGTGGTCCGGGTGCTCGGGCTGGGCATCCGCCGCGGCCCGCCGGCGGAGGCGCAGGCGCTCTACGAGGACCTGATGCCGCGTGGCGCCGCGATTCCCGGCCCGACCGTCCCCGGCGTCTGAAAAGGTGTTTTCAGCCGCGGCCGGACGTACTAATTTTTAGGCGTTGTTTCATCGGGGTAGCGGTCGGCCGCGGCGACGCGCGGCGACGGGTGCCGCCCTTGTCCTTCCTCGTTTCGAGCAACGGGACGCCCAGCGCGCCGAGCGGAGAATGCAATGGCCTACGTCGTCAACGAAGCCTGCATCAAGTGCAAGTACATGGACTGCGTGGAGGTCTGCCCGGTCGATTGCTTCTACGAGGGCGAGACCATGCTGGTCATCCACCCCGACGAGTGCATCGACTGCGGCGTCTGCGAGCCGGAATGCCCGGCCGAGGCGATCCACCCCGATACCGACGAGTCATCCGAAAAGTGGGTGGAGCTGAACCGCGAGTATTCGGGCACGTGGCCCAACATCACCCGCAAGGGCGAAGTCGCGGCCGATGCCGACGAGTTCAAGAGCGTCGAAGGTAAATACGAGAAGTATTTCAACCCGAACCCGGGCAAGGGAACCTGAGGCACGGGTCGGCGCTAGCGTCGATAATACGTGCAATTCCCTAATAATTATGCTATCATTCAAACGCTAATGAAATTCGGCGCCTGAGTGTCGCCCGCGTTCCGCGCGGGAAGGTGTGAGTTTCTGTTCCCTATACTGTACTTGGGGAACAACCTGTCCGTCGGGCGCCAGTTTCCGATAGCTCTACACTATTTGCATGCGTGTTCCGCGGATTCGCCGGGACACGCAACGAACGAGGACGTTCCGTGACAAAGAAGACGATGGCAGCGACAGCGACGAAGAAGAAGGTGGCCCCGCCGGCGCCCAAGCTTCCGTTCGGCGTGGGCGACTACGTGGTCTATCCGACGCACGGTGTCGGCAAGGTGGTCGGGGTCGAGACTGCAACTGTAGCGGGATTCGACCTGCAGTTGTACGTGATCGTGTTTGAGAACGACAAGATGACGCTCCGCGTACCGGTGGAGAAGGCGAAGGACTCCGGCCTGCGCAAGCTCTCCAGCAAGGAGAAGATGGCCAACGCGATGACGACCCTGAAGGGCCGCGCGCGGGCCAAGCGCACGATGTGGAGCCGCCGCGCCCAGGAATACGAGGCCAAGATCAACAGCGGCGACCCGGTGTCGATCGCCGAGGTGGTGCGCGACCTGCACCGGGCCATCGGCCAGCCCGACCAGTCCTACTCCGAGCGCCAGATGTACGAGGCGGCGCTGGAGCGCCTGGCCCACGAGCTCGCTTTGGTCGAGAAGATCGACCAGCAGACCGCCACCAAGCGGCTGGAGTCGATGCTCAAGGTCGCCTGAGGCGAACACCTGCGTCTTTTCCGAAGGCCCGGCATCCGCCGGGCCTTCGCCGTTTTAACCCCCTCCCCCACCCCCTCCCGCGAGGGGAGGGGGCTCAAGAGCGCGGGGAGGGGGAACCGCACGCCTCCCCCTCCAGCCGGAGCACGTCCATGTCCTCGTCCCGTCCGCGGATCGGGCGGGGGCCGTAGGGGCGGCAGCGCCAGCGGTCGCCCAGCGCCGCGGCGGTGTCGCCGCTGATCAGGACGTCGACGTCCTCGTGGGTCGGGCCGAGCAGCTTGCCGATCTCCTGCAGCCGCTGGGCGACGTTCACGGTGTCGCCGACCAGGGTGTAGTTGACTCGGCCCGGCGCCCCGATGTTGCCCACGATCGCCGGGCCGGTGTGGATGCCGATGCGCACCCGGATCGGCTCCAGGCCCAGCGCGCGCCGGTGCTCGTTGTCGGCCGCCACCGCGGCGCGGATCGCCAGCGCGGCGCGGCAGGCGCGCATCGCGTGCGCGGCCTCCGCCAGCGGCGGCCCCCAGAACGCCATCAGCGAATCGCCGATGTACTTGTCGATCGTCCCGTCCTCCGCATCGACGCAGCCGCCGAGCAGTGCGAAGTGGTCGTTGAGCAGGCGCGCCGCCTCGGCCGCGGTCATGTGCTGGGCGATGCCGGTGAAGTTGACGATGTCGGTGAACATCACCGTCACCTCGCGCTCGGTCGAGGCGATCTCGGTCGCCGCCGGGTCGGCCAGCAGGCGGCGCACCAGGGTGCGCGGCACGTAGTTCTCGAACCAGCGCAGCCCGGCGACCATCGCGTTGAACGCCGCCGCCGCCTCGTCGAGCTCGCGCAGGCGGCTGCGGCGCAGCCGCGGCACGCGGTCGAGGTCGAGCCGGCGCACGTGGCGCGCGGCGCCCGCAACATGGCGCAGCGGCTCGCCCATCCGCCGGCCGAGCCACAGGGCGGCGAGCACCGAGACGACCAGGACGCCCACCGCCGCGGCGCCGGCGCCGACCAGCCGGCGCAGCTCGGCCGACACCTCCTGCGCGGCGCGGTCGATGTAGCCGCCGACCAGCAGCGGCTGCGGCCCGTAGCCGTCGAGCGAGCGGTACAGCACGACGTAGTTGCGCCCGGCCGCGCGCACGCCGTGGCCGCCGGTGCCGTCGGGCAGGCGCAGCAGCAGCGGCTCGCGCGCCGCCGGATCCCACAGCGCGGCGAGCACCGGGTCGTCGACCTGGCCGAGGCCGGGCAGCGCCTCGCCGTCGCCCGGCAGCACGAGGCCGAGCGCGATGGTGCGGTGCGCCAGTACCCGGTCGCGCCCGTAGAGCACGAAGCGCGCCATGGCCGCCGTCGGCGCGGGGTCGGCGGCGGCGAAGCGCGACAGCGCGTCGATCGCGACGACCGAGGCGAGCACGCCGACGAGCCGTCCGTCGCGGCGCACCGGGCCGCGCAGGTTGACGTAGGTGGTGCCGTCCTCGCCCGACCAGAAGGGCTGGCCCCACTGCGTGCGCTCGGCGTCCGCGGCCTCGCGCATCATGGCGACCGCGGCGGGCGCGCGCGTCCAGTCGGTGACGCGGATGCCGGCGGCGTCGTCGCCGCGGCCGACCCGCAGCAGGGTGCCGCCGGCGGCGAACCACGCCATGCCGGAGACCTGCGGCGTCGCCGCCATCGAGGCCACCATCTGCTCGGCCAGCCGCGCCGGATCGGAATCGTCGATGTCGCCGCGCTCGATCATCCCGGCGAGGTAGGCGTTGGCCTGCGCCACCGGGTCGAGGTGGTGGCGCACCTGCGCGACAAGGCCGTCGACCGACAGCACCGCCTTGTCCGCCATCAGGTCGAGCGTGTTCTGCCGCGCGATGCCGAAGCCGATCGCCAGCACCGTGGCGACCGCCAGGAACACCAGCAGCCCGAAGCCCAGCATCAGCGCGGTGGTGATCGGCAGGCGCGGCCGCGGCGCGGCGTCGTGCGCGCCGTTGCCGGGCGCCGGCGCATCGTCGCGCTGCACGCGCAGCCGCGCCGGCGTCAGCCGGAGCCGGAGCGACCGCCGCCGCGCGGCGTCGGTCATCGCGCCACCGGGGCACGGCGGCGGCCGGCGCGGCGGCCGCTCACGGGTCCAGCACCTCGATCTGCGCCGGATGCGTGACCTCGATCTGCGGCCCGCGGAACTCGCCGACCCAGCCGCGCACCCGCACCGTCCGCCCGGCATAGCGGGCGGGCGCCAGGCCGGCGCCGCGGAAGCGCTTCATGCTGGCCGGCGCGATGGTGACCGTGAACCCGCGGCCGCCGCCGTCGGCGAAGAACAGCAGCGCGCGGCCCGACACCGTCTTCGCCTCGCGCACCGTGCCCTCGACCACCGCGAAGCGGTCGAGCAGGCCGCCCGCCTCCGCCGGCGTGCGCACGCGGTAGAATTCGACCGCCCACAGGCCGCGCCGAGCGGCGCGGGCGGCGGCCTCCGCGGCGTAGAGGCCGGGGACGGCCGGGCCGTCGTCGGGCGTCGGGGCGACGCGGGCGAGCCCGTCGCCGACCAGCGCGCGCTGCAGCCAAGTGCCGTCCGCCGCCGTCACCTGCGCGACCCCGCGGCCCCCGCGGACGGCGCGCGCCGCGGCGCGTGTGCCCGGGCCGGCCGCCGCCAGCGCCGCGATGCGCCGCCGCGCCGCCTCGGCGAGCCGCGCATCGGCGCCGCGCGGGGTCGCATCGACGCCCGGCACCGCGATCGCCGCCAGCCGCACCGTCGCGCCGTCGGCCATTGCCAGGGTCTGGCCGTCGGGCACCGCCTGCACCGCGTCGCCCGCCGCCGCCCGGCCGCCGGCCGCCGGCATCAGCGCCAGCGCCAGCGCCGCGACAATGATCGCCCATCCGCGCATCCGTGCCGTCTCTCCCGCGCCCGGCGGGCCTTTGCCATCGCCGGGCGCGTCCACTATAAAGCCATTTCTGCCGCCATTCGCGCGACGACGGGAACAGCCGTGTTACAGTCGGTCAGCTTCAGCACCCGCGATCAGCTCTATCCCCCGATCGAGCCTGCCGAGTCCGGCATGCTGGAGGTCGGCGCGCCGCATTCGATCTACTGGGAGGTGTGCGGCCGCCAGAACGGCATCCCGGCGGTGTTCGTGCACGGCGGCCCCGGCGCCGGCGCGACCCCGGTGCACCGGCGGTTCTTCGACCCCGAGTTCTACCGCATCGTGGTGTTCGACCAGCGCGGCGCCGGACGGTCGATCCCGCGCGGCGAGCTGGCGGGCAACACCACGCCCGACCTGATCGAGGACATGGAGAAGCTGCGCCGCCACCTCGGCATCGAGCGCTGGCTGCTGTTCGGCGGCTCGTGGGGATCGACCCTGGCGCTCGCCTACGCCGAGGCGCATCCGGAGCGGGTCACCGGCCTGGTCCTGCGCGGCATCTTCCTCGGCCGGCAGGCCGAGGTGGACTGGTTCCTCTACGGCATGAAGACCGTCTTCCCGGAAGCGTGGCGGCGATTGACCGCGGTGCTGGCGCCGGGCGAGGAGACCGACATCCTGGCGAGCTACCACCGCCGGCTGCTCGACCCCGACCCGGCGGTCCACCTCCCCGCCGCGCGGGCGTGGAGCGCCTACGAGGGCGCCTGCTCCACCCTGCTGCCGAGCCCGGAGACGATCGCGGCGTTCAGCCAGGACGCCACCGCGTTCAGCCTGGCGCGGATCGAGACGCATTATTTCGTCAACGACAACTTCCTCGGCCCCGACGCGCTGCTGGATGGCGTCGGGCGCATCCGGCATTTGCCGTGCACCATCGTTCAGGGCCGCTACGACATGGTTTGCCCGATCGTCACCGCCGACGCGCTGCACCGCGCCTGGCCGGAGGCGGAGTACATCGTCGTCCCCGACGCCGGCCACTCCGCGATGGACCCCGGCATCCGCGCCGCGCTGATGCGCGCGACCGAGAAGCTGAAGCACGCGATCCGGCGCTAGTCCTTGCGCCGGCGCAGGTTTTTCCCGATCATCGGCGCCAATACGAAAACCGCCGGGGGGCTCGACCGGATGAAGCTCAGGCATGCGTTTCTGGCGGCGCTCGGGGCCGCGTTCGTCGCCGCGGCCGCGCCGCCGGCGCGCGCGGCGGACCCCGCCTACATCACCTTCGGCGCCGGCATCTGGGACCTCAAGCGCGACGACGAGCGCACGGCGGAATTCCGTGTCGAGTACCGCTCCAACTGGGAGCTGCTGTGGATCATCAAGCCGTTCGGCGGCGCGATGCTGACCCCCAACGGCTCGTTCCACGCCTTCGGCGGCCTGCTCGCCGACATCAAGCTGCCGTGGAACCTGGTGCTGACCCCGAACCTCGCGGTCGGCGCCTACAGCCAGGGCGGCGGCAACGACCTCGGCCACGTGGTCGAGTTCCGCGACGCCATCGAGCTCGCCTACCAGTTCGAGAACAAGGCCAAGCTCGGCCTGATGCTGTACCACATGTCGAACGCCAACATCGGCGACAAGAACCCCGGCATCGAGGTGCTGTCGATCAGCCTGTCGATCCCGCTGGGCTCATTCTGACGCATCGCATCGGCACCGCCCCCGGAGATCGGCGGCGGTGCGCATCCTACTCCTCGGCGCAACCGGGCTGATCGGATCGGCGGTTGCCGCGCGCCTCCACGGCGACGGCCACGATGTGGTCGCCGTCGTGCGCCGTCGCAATACGGTGGCTGGTAGCCTGCCCGCCGTCGCGGTGGTCGTGGCCGACCTGCGTCAAACGACCGAATCCGACTGGGTGCCGCGCCTTGCCGGCATCGAGGCGGTGGTCAACTGCGCCGGCGTGCTGCAGGACGGACCGCGCGACGACACGGCGCGCGTCCACGTCGCCGGCGCCGCGGCGCTGTTCCGCGCCTGTGCGGCCGCCGGCGTGCGGCGGGTGGTGCAGGTTTCCGCCCTCGGCGCCGATCCCGGCGCCCCCACCGCGTTCGCGCGCACGAAGCACGCCGGCGACGCCGCGCTGATGGCGCTCGACCTCGACTGGGTGGTGCTGCGGCCGTCGGTGGTGGTCGGCGCGGCGGCCTATGGCGGCAGCGCGCTGATCCGCGGCCTGGCCGCGCTGCCGGTGCAACCCGGCCTGCCCGGTAGCGGGCGGCTGCAGGTGGTACAGCTCGACGACGTCGCACGCACCGTCGCGGCGATGGTGCGCGCCGAAGCCCCGGCACGCGTCGTGCTGGCGGTCGCCGGGCCGGAGGCGCTTACTTTCGAGCAGGTGATCGCTGCACACCGCCGCTGGCTCGGCTGGCCGCCGGCGCGCACCGTCCGCCTTCCGGCATGGGCGGCCCGCGTGATGTTCGCGCTGGGGGACGCCGCCGGTGCGCTGGGCTGGCGGTCGCCGGTGCGCCGCACCGCGCGGGCGGAGCTCGCCCGCGGCTCCACCGCCGACCCGACCGAATGGACCAGGCTGACCGGCATCGTCCCGCAGCCCCTCGGCGCGGCGCTCGCCAGCCGCCCGGCGTCGGTGCAGGATCGCTGGTTCGCCCGGCTCTATTTCCTCAAGCCGGCGCTCGTCGTGGGCCTTGCCCTGTTCTGGGTCGCGACCGGCGTCGTCGCGCTGGGCCCGGGGTACGATCGCGGCGTCGCACTGCTGCGCGACGCCGGGCTCGGCGACCTCGCGCCGGCCGCGACCGTGATCGCTTCGCTCGCTGATGTGGTGGTGGGCGCGGCCATCGCCGTCCGTTGCACCGCGAGGACCGGCCTGGTCGCGGCGCTGGCGCTGACCGCGGCGTATCCGGCCGCCGCCACGGCGCTGGCGCCGGCCCTGTGGTCCGATCCGCTCGGACCGCTGGTGAAGTTGGCGCCGGTGGCGCTAGCCCATCTCGCGGCGCTGGCGATCTTGGACGACCGTTGATGCTCTATCTGGTGCTCAAGGCGCTGCACGTGATCGGCGCGGCGGTACTGCTGGGCACCGGTGCGGGGATCGCATTCTTCATGCTGATGGCGCACCGGACCGCCGACCCGACGACGGTGGCCGGCGTCGCGCGCATCGTGGTGATCGCGGATTTCGCGTTCACGGCAACCGCGGTCGTCGCGCAGCCGGTCACCGGCGCGCTGCTCGCCTGGCACGCCGGCTACGATGGGTCGGAAGGCTGGGTCCTGCTTGCGATCGCCCTCTATCTGGTCGCCGGGGCCTTCTGGCTGCCGGTGGTGCGCATGCAGATGCGGATGCGCGACCTGGCGGCGGCGGCAGCCGCTGCCGGGGCGCCGTTGCCGGCTGCCTATCATCGCCTGTTCCGGCGCTGGTTCGCCTCCGGCTTTCCCGCCTTCGCCGCGGTGCTGGCCATTTTCTGGCTGATGATCGCCAAGCCATCGCTTTGACAGCCGGCCCGCCGCGCCCGTAGACTCGCACGAACCCGACCAGGAGGATCCCGACCATGGCGACCAGGGTTGCCAATCCGACTCCGCAAGGCTCGCTCGCCGAGGACCTCGACCGCCACCTCAAGACGTTCGCGACGCGCGAGCCGCGCTGGGACGTGTGGGGGGTCGAGACCCAGGTCGACCCGACCTACGCCCGCTCGCAGCGCCGCTACCTCGGCACCAGCGGCAACGTCAGCCACACCGACCCCAACGCGCTGATGGGCCGCACCTTCACCCTGACCATCCTGGAGATGCCGCCCGGCCACAAGCAGCCGCTGCACCACCATGCCGACGAGGAGGAAGTGTTCTTCGTGCTGGAGGGCAACCCGACCATCATGTGGGAATACGGCGGCGAGATCGTCGAGCGCCAGGTCGGCAAGTGGGACATGGTGTACAACCCGGTCGGGCGCGTGCATTCGATCCGCAACGACACCGACCAGCCGTGCTTCTTCCAGGTCATGCTGGGCAGCCCGAAGCCGGACCGGCCGCGGTACCTCGACCCGGCGCTGCGCCAGGTGCAGGCGCTGGACGTGCCGGACCCGCACCTCAAGGACAAGAAGTAGCCGCATCATGCGCGCGCTCGCCGCGGCGGCGGCCGCGCTCGTCCTGGCCGCCGCGCCGGCGGCGGCGGCCGACAACCCGTGCTTCGACGTCGCGAAGATGGCGCAGCACGTCAAGGACTCGGGCCTCGCGTGGGAGCGCCGCGGCGAGGACCTGTGGCGGGTCGACCTGGAGTCCGACACCCGCAGGTTCATCCGCGTGGTGACGAGCTGCGGCACCAACGTGGTGATCGTTTTCGCGATCCTGGCCGACGCCAAGGACCTCAAGGGCTCCGAGGCGCTCTACCTCTACCTCCTGCGGATGGCGTCGCGCTTCGACCATGTGAAGATCGCCGTCGACCCCGACGGCGACTACCTCGCCCGCATCGACCTGCGCGCGCGCACCTTCGACGCCAGGGACCTGGAGGCGGCGGCGAAGCAGCTGCGCGCCGTCGTCGACTCCCTCACCCCGGGCCTGCGCGCCCACGCCAACTGACGCGCCGGCGGCCCGGCGCGCCGATAGCGGCGGGCCGCAATTCACCGGAACGTCGGATTTCCGCCTTGTCGCCTCGCCTGGGATGACCGGCATGATCCAGGTCAAGGCGCCGGCGCGTATCCCGGCTTACTCAATCGTCGCGATCGGCGGCAGCGGGTCGTGCCGCCGGTGATGGCAGATGGGGCTTGATTTTTAGAACGATTCTAGAAATATTATCGCAGCGCCGGCGGCGGCGATCGCCGCGCGAAGCGACAAGGGAGAGAGACATGGACGGAAACGAAGCGGCACGCGTCGGCAAGTGCCCGGTCATGCACGGCACCTCGGGCGCCAC
>JBFWQM010000186.1:0-11552 GCA_050249455.1 Rhodospirillaceae bacterium
ACCCGGTCGAGCGCGGTGACCGAACGCTCCGCATCGCCGAACATCAGGGTGACGTCGGCGAACTCCACCGCCGCCGGCGCATCCGCGCCCGGCGCGGCGGCAGGACCGCCGCCCGCGATCTCGCTCAGCTGCATGGGATCAGCCGATGAACCTGTTGGTCCACATCTCGCCTTCCTTCATCGACGGCACGGTCTTCACCGCCTTCATCGTCTCGGCGATCTTGGCGGCGTTGACCCACATCGATTCGGTCATCCGTGCGCCGGGCGTGAACGTCCCCTTGTCGCGCATGATGGTGCGGCGGATCGCCTCCGCGTCGATCTTGGGGAACTCCTTCACCAGGATGTCGATGGTCTCCTGGGTATTGCCGATGATGAAATCGTTGGCCTGCGCGACCGTGCGGGCGGCGCGCCGGGCGAGGTCGGGGTCCTTCTCCGCCAGTTCCTGCTTCATCATCAGGATGGTGTAGGGGAAGTCGCGGAACGACGGCACCTCGGTCGCGAAGTCGATGTAGAGCTCGCCGAAGCCCTGCAGGGTCACCTGGTCGGCGTCGGGCGCCGAGCCGACGATGACGTCGACCTGGTTTTCGCGCATCGCCGCGATGCGCGTGGCGCCGAGGCCGACGGCGAGCATCTTCATGTCCTTGTCGCCGTCCATACCGTAGAGGCTGACGCCGTGCTTGAGGAACTGGGTCGGGCCGCCGCCGATCGTGGCGACGCCGACCCGCGCGCCCTTCAGCGCGTGAAGCTTCTGCTCGATCGTCGCCTTGGACGTGATGCCGGCCTTCTGCATCCAGTCGTTGCGCGCCGCCATCTGCATGGCGAGCCCCTGGGTGAAGGAGGCGATCACCGTCATCTTGATGCCCTTGTCCCACGCGACCAGCGGGTCGCTGGACGTGGTGCAGGCGATATCGGCCTCGTTGCTGACCAACGCGGCGAGCGCCAGCGGCCCGCCCTGCACCATCTTCAGGTTCATCTCCAGGCCGTTCTTGGCCCACAGATCCTTCGCCTTGGCGATGTATACGCCAGAGAACGAGAGGCCGGGCGCGGAGCACACCGCGCGCACCGGCTTCAGCGCGCCCTGCGCGAGACCGCGCCCGCCGGGCAGCAGCGCCGCCCCGGCAAGCGCGAGGCCGGCGCCCGCACCGCGGGCGAGAACACGACGACGTCCGATCATGGTCGAGGCTCCTGGATCAGATGTGCACGGTCTGGCGCTCGGCCTGACGCCAGCGGATTACCCGCCGCTCCAGCCAGTCGAGCGAGGTGTTGATGGCGAACACGATGACGACCAGGGCGACGATGCCGGCGAACAGCGCCGGCGCGTCGTAGGTCTGCGCCGCATAGAGGATGAAGTGGCCGAGGCCTTCGGACGAGCCGATGTACTCGCCGATCACCGCGCCGATCACCGCGAATGGCACCGCCGACTTCAGCCCGATGAAGATCTGGGTCGCCGCGGCGGGAATGATCACGCGACCGACCGACTGGCGCCACGACGCCCCCATCAGGCGGGCGAGGCGCACCAGCTCCTCGTTGATGTTCTGCAGCCCCGAGTAGGTGTTGAAGAACACCAGGAAGAATGTCGCGAGCACGACGACGGCGATCTTCGACTGGATGCCGAGGCCGAGCCAGACGATGAACAGCGGCGCCAGCGCGATCTTCGGGATGCTGTAGATTGCGATGATGAACGGCTGGAACAGGTCGGACAGGAACTTCGACCGCCCCAGCGCGAAGCCGAGCACGAGGCCCGCCGCCGCGCCGATCGCGTAGCCGATCACGATCTCCAGCAGGGTGATCCGCACGTCGGCGTAGAACGAGGCCTCCGTCACCAGCTCGGCGACCCGGGCGAACACGATGCTGGGACGGCTGAAGAACGCGAGGTCGGCCTGCGACACGCCGAGCTCCCACGCCAGCAGCAGCGCCGTGAGGATACCGAGGCGCGCCGCATAGAGCCCGAGCCGCGGCATGCGCTGCCGCGCCCGCGGCCGTGCGACCGGCGTGCCGTCGAGCCGTGCGTCGATCGAGGCCATGCTCAGCGTCCCTCCGCGAATGTCATGTCGCGCCTGCCGCCGGCTCCGGGCGGCGGCGGGCGTAGAGGGCGCCGGCCTCCTCCTTCACCTCGTAGACGGTGACGGCGAAGCCGGGGCAGTTGACGCCGCGCCCGTCGGACAGGCGGAAGGTGAAGACGTGCTGGCGGCAGCGCAGCATCGCGCCGTTGCCGACCAGCTCCGCATCCATCAGCGAGGCGTTGAGGTGCGGGCACGACCGCTGCACGCCGCGGAAGCCGTCATTCACCTTGAAGACCAGGATGCCGGTCCCGTCCACGCGCGCGCGCGCCGGGAACGACACGGCAGCCGGATCGAGGCTGTCGAGCGGCTGCCAGGCGGGCTCGGTCGCGACGTCGCTCATGCCGCCAGCGGGCGCTGGTTGGCGACTTCCGCCAGCCGCCCGATCGCGAAGCGGCGGTCGAGGCGCAGCAGCAGGAGCCCGATCTGCATCGGGAACGGGCTGGTCAGGAACGCGGCGTAGGCAGCGCGCAGCGCATCTGCGAGCGGCAGGCCGGCGGCCGCCTGCACGCGCCGGAACGCTTCCTGCAGCCGGATCGCGTCGTCGATCTCGAGGAACTCGGCGGCGGTCATCTTCCATTCGACGCCTTCCAGCGCCGTGCCGAGCGCACCGAGGAAATCGCGCTGCGCCGGCGACAGCGCCGCGGCCGCAGGCGGGACCTCGTCCTCCGCCACCTGCAGGAACCAGTTGCGCTCGTCCTGGCCGCGCGCGAGGTCGGCGTCGTAGCGCACGCCGTTCTTGAAGGTCATCACCGGCACGAAGGCGGTGTCGGCCTTGCGCACCGCGGTGGCGCAGTCGTTGAGCTCGAATTCGCCCTTCTCCAGCCGGAACACGGTGATGTCGGCGGGCATGCCCGGGGTCAGCGCGCCGGCGCGGTCGGTCATGCGGATGGCACGCGCGGCGTTTGCCGTCACCCGCTCGATCACTTGGCCCACGGTCATGCCCAGGCGCAGGCACACCGTCATCACGTTGGCCAGCGACTTGGTCGGGCGCACGACGTTGAACTGCTGCAGGTCGGAGGAGATGGTGTGCGGCAGGAGGCCCTGGTCGAACGCATTCTCCGCGACGTCCCAGGCGAAGTTGTAGCCGCCGAAGCCGAGGTCGAAGAGCACGCCCCGCGCCTCCGCGTCGCGCACGACGGGGAACACCTTGCCGTTCTCGTCGAGAACGCGGCCGAGGTTGTTGTGGTAGAGGTGGGTGACGATGTCGCCCTCCTCCGCCAGCCGATAGGCGTCGTAGGCGAGCAGGTGCTTCGGCCGCTGCTGCTGGAATTCGCCGACATGCATGTAGAGCGGCAGGTCGAGGATCTCCGACAGGCCCTTGGCGACCTTCAGCGCGCCGGTGCCGTAGTCGCCGACCGCATTGGCCTTGAGGTAGCGCAGGCTGTCGCGCCGCTCCTGCACCAGGTCCATCCAGCGCGCGATCGGCACGTTGCCGAGCGAGCGCACCTTGCCCTCGATGAAATGCAGCCCGATCAGCCCCATCGGGCGGATGAACGGCCCGACATAGAGGTCGGTGGTCAGCCCGTCCATCATCGCGAAGAACTCGTCGAGCGTGTCGATGCCGGGGCCGCCCGCCTCCACGAACGAGGTGACGCCCTGGTAGACGCCGATGCTGTCGGGGTCGGCGAAGCCGAGCGTGCCGTAAGCGTGGACGTGGATGTCGACCCAGCCGGGCGACAGCCAGCAGCCGGCCAGGTCGGTCTCGGCCGCCGCGGGATCGGGCGCCTGCGCGCCGACGGCGGCGACCTTGCCGTCGGCGATGACGACGTCGGTGACGGCATCGACGCCGTTCGCCGGGTCGATGACGTGGGCGTTGCGCAAGATGTGGCGGCCGGTCTGCGGCATCGGCGTCATCGCGGTCCCTCCCCGTTCGGCGGCGATGGGGAACCAGGAATGCAAGCGCCGTGCCAGGAGAAGAGTGGGCGGATTCCGCTCGGATTGCGGCGGTTTCGTCGCGCGCGCGGTCGCGCCGCGCGGCGCGGGTGCGAAAATTTTCGCAACGGTGCCTGTGTTTTCGGCGGCGGAGTATCATCATTCCCGGACCCGGAGAGGCCCCCTCCCCCCGCCCCCCTCCCGCGAGGGGAGGGGCGCCTCCGCAAAGACGGTTTGAACGGAGAGGCGCACGCCCATGCCCATGACCATCGCCGAGAAGATCCTCGCCCGCGCCGCCGGGGTGCCGCGGGTCGTGCCGGGCGAGATCGCGGTGGTGGCGGTCGACACCTGCGTGCTGACCGACATGGCGTTCCTGCCGGCGGCGTGGCGCGAGATCCTGAAGCTGCACGACCCGGCGCGTGTCGTGGTGGCGCTCGACCACTACGTGCCGGCGAACGACCCGCTGGCCGCCGGCGCGCACGCCACAGCACGCGCCTTCGTCGAGCGGTTCGGCATCCGGCGCTTCCACGATGTCGGGCGCGACCAGGGCATCAGCCACGTCGTGGTCGCCGACAACGCCTATGCCCTGCCGGGCACGGTGATGGTGAACCCGGATTCGCACACCTGCGGCGGCGGCGCCTTCAACTGCGCCGCGCGCGGCGTCGGCCTGCCCGAGACGCTGTTCGCAGCGACCACCGGCAACAGCTGGTTCCGGGTCGGCGAGACGGTGCGCTACGAGCTGGAGGGGGCCCTGCGACCCGGCGCGTCGGCGAAGGACGTGTTCCTGCACATCGCCGGAATTTGGGGCGCGCACGTCAACCAGAACGTCGAGTTCGGCGGCCCCGGCATGGCGTCCCTCAGCCTCAACGCGCGGCGCACGCTCGCCATCATGGGCGCCGAGCTGTCGGCGGAGTTCGTGATCTTCGAGCCCGACGAGGCGATGCTCGCCTACGTGCGCGCGCGCAACGCCGCGCCGTTCGAGCCGGTGTGGCCCGATGCGGACGCGGCGTACAGGGAGCGCCGCCGTCTGAACCTGGGCGAGATCGAGCCGCTGGTCGCGCTGCCCGACTCGGTGGTCAACAATTCCGTGCCGGTGCGCGCGGCGGCGGGGCAGAAGATCGACCAGGCGTTCATCGGCAGCTGCGCCAACGGCACGCTCGACGACCTCGCGGTGGCGGCGAAGGTGCTGGCGGGCCGCCGCGTCGCGCCGGGGGTGCGGCTGATCGTGACGCCTGGATCGCAGGCGATCTGGCGCGAAGCGCTGGCCGCCGGCCACGTCGCCGCGCTGGCGGAAGCCGGCGCGGTGGTGACGCCGGCGACGTGCGGCGCCTGCGTCGGCGGCCACATGGGCGCGCTCGGCGCCGGCGAGGTCTGCATCACCGCCTCGACGCGCAACTTCAAGGGCCGCATGGGCCACCCGTCGGCGCGCATCTTCATGGCCTCGCCCGCCACCGTGGCGGCCTCCGCCGTCGCCGGCCGCATCGCCGCGGCGGACGGCTACTTCGCGGGAGAGGGCGCATGACCGGCCCGATCCAGGCGCGGGTGTGGAGGTTCGGCGACGACATCAACACCGACCTGATGCTGCCCGGCCCGGTGATGACGAAGCCGGAGGCGGAGCAGGCGCGCGCCGTGTTCGCCGCCAACCGCCCCGGCTGGATCGAACAGATGAGGCCGGGCGACGCCATCGTGGCGGGGCGCAATTTCGGCATGGGCTCCAACCGCCCGGCGGCGCGGTCCCTGCGCAACATCGGCATCGGCTTCGTGCTGGCGGAATCGATCAACGGCCTGTTCTTCCGCAACAGCGTCAACTACGGCCTGCTCGCGTTCGAATGCCCCGGCTGCGCCGCGGCGTTCGCGGAAGGCGACACCGCCGCGCTCGACCTCGCCGCGTGGACGGTGCGCAACCCGCGCACCGGCGCCTTGCTGAAGCCGCAGCCGGTGCCGGAGCGGCTGCTCGCGCTGATGCAGGGCGGCGGCATCTTCCCGCTGATGGAGAAGGAAGGCCTGATCGCGCCGCGGCGCTGAGCGCGGCGCCGGGGCTTTCCTCGTCTTGAGGCTGGCGGCCTGCAGCGGCAACGATGCGAACGTCGCGATCCAGCGCCGGCACCGGCCCCCTCCCCCAACCCCCTCCCGCGAGGGGAGGGGGCTTTCCTTGTTCTCCCTCTCCCCTCGCGGAGGGAGTTGGGGGAAGGGGCCGCCGCGCGCCCGCGAGACACGATGCAGAAGCGTTGTCCGCTGCGGCCCGCGGCCGTGATATCGTCCATCGTCGAATAACGATGGATTACCTGCCGTGGCCACTGCCCGCCCCCGTCCCGACGCCGACGCCGATGACGGCGAGACCCTTGCCGCGCTGGCCAAGGCGCTCGGCCACCCGGCGCGCATCGCGATCGTTCGGCTGCTGCACGAGCGGCAGACGTGCATCGGCTGCGACTTCGTGGACGAGGTCGGGCTGGCGCAATCCACCACCTCGGAGCACCTGCGCATCCTGAAGGCGGCGGGCATCATCACCGGCGAGATCGAGCACCCGCGGGTGTGCTACGCGCTGAACCCCGCCGCGCTCGCGCCGCTGGCCCGCTTCCTCGGCGCGCTCGGCGGCAGGCCGGCGCGGCGGCCGTGAGCGGGCGGGGCGCGGCGATGTCGTCGTTCGAGCGTTTTCTCAGCGTCTGGGTCGCGCTCTGCATCGTGGCGGGGGTCGCGCTGGGGGACCACTTCCCGGCGGCGTTCCGGCTGGTCGGCGGGCTGGAGGTCGCGCACGTCAACCTGCCGATCGCGGCCTTCATCTGGGCGATGGTCTACCCGATGATGGTGGCGGTCGATTTCGCCAGCCTGCGCCGCATCCACGAGCGGCCCAAGGGCCTGGTCATCACCGTGGCGGTGAACTGGATGATCAAGCCGTTCACCATGGCCGCGCTGGGCGTGGTGTTCTTCGAGGTCGTGTTCGCCGGCCTGATCGACCCGGCCGACGTCGGGCAGTACATCGCCGGGCTGATCCTGCTCGGCGCGGCGCCGTGCACCGCGATGGTGTTCGTGTGGTCCCAGCTAACCCGCGGCGACGCCAGCTACACCCTGGTCCAGGTGTCGCTGAACGACGTCATCATGATCTTCGCGTTCGCGCCGATCGTCGCGCTGCTGCTCGGCGTGACCGACATCGTCGTGCCGTGGCAGACCTTGCTGCTGTCGGTCGGGCTCTACGTCGTGATCCCGCTGGCGGCCGGCGCGGCGACCCGGCTGGCGCTGGTGCGGCGCGGGACCAGCGGCGGCGACGGCGCGGCCGCGGTGGCGCGCTTCACGGCGGCGGTGAAGCCGTTCTCCGTGCTCGGCCTCTTGGCCACGGTGGTGCTGCTGTTCGGCTTCCAGGGCCATGTCATCCTGGAGCGGCCGCTGCTGATCGGGCTGATCGCGGTGCCGCTGCTGATCCAGTCCTACGGCATCTTCGCCGTCGCCTATGCCTGGGCGTGGCTGTGGCGGGTGCCCTACAGCGTCGCCGCGCCGTGCGCGCTGATCGGCACGTCGAACTTCTTCGAGCTCGCCGTCGCGGTCGCCATCGGGCTGTTCGGTCTCGACTCCGGCGCCGCCCTGGTCACCGTCGTCGGCGTGCTGGTCGAGGTGCCGGTGATGCTGTCGCTGGTCGCCTTCGCCAACCGGACGCAGCGGCACTTCCCTGGCGAGCCGCCGCCGCGACGCCCGGCTTGACAGCGCCGCGCGCGTCCGGATGCTGGCGGAAAACCGCACGGACAGGGAGCCCACCATGACCATCGCCACAGGCCGGCCGCTACCCCGGGTCGAGCTGCCGCTGGTCGGCGGCGGCCGGCGGGTGCTCGGCGACCTCGACGGCAACAGGTTCGTCGTGCTGGTGTTCTACCGCGGCTCGCACTGCCGCCGCTGCAACCCCTACCTCAACCTGTACCAGGACATGCTGCCGCAATTCCGCGACGCCGGGGCGGCGGTCATCGCCGTCAGCGCCGACGAGCGCGACCGCGCCGAGGCGAGCGCCGCGGCGTGGGGGCTGGACCGGCTGAAGGTCGCCTACGACTTCCCGATCGCCGCCGCGGCCGACTGGGGCCTCTACGTCACCGCGCGCGGCAAGCCGGAGGACCCGCCGCTGTTCACCGAGCCGGCGCTGTTCGTCGTCGGCCCTGACGGCACGCTCGACCACGGCATCATCAACACCGCGCAGCGGCTGCGCCCGGACCCCGCGGCGGTGCTGGAGCACCTGCACGAGCGGATCCAGGAGGCGGCGGCCAGGTAGCGTCAGCCCGGCTTCCGCGCCGCGTCCCAGATGGCGGCGAGGTCGTCGTGGGCGCGGCGGAACGCATCGCGCGCGTCCATCCACTGCGGCCCGTCGGCCTGCGTCGCCGCCGTGAGATGTCGCTCGGCGGTGGCGACGGCGGCGCGCAGCCGGTCGGCCGCGGGGGCGTCGCTTTGCGCCAGGCGCTCGGCGCGCTGGCGCCAGATGCCGACGCTCGCCCGCATCTCGCCGACCACGCGCGCGCGGTCGTCGCCGTCGAAGCGCGCCTGCGGTCCCCTGCCCTCGGCGCCCGGCGCATCCTTTTCGCCCTTCGCGATGCCCGGCGGCACCGGCCCGCGGAACTCGGGGTCGGTGATCGGCGCGGTCTCGTATTCCGGCGCCGGCTTGACGATGCCGGCGCCCTGCCCCAGCGCCGGCGCGGCGAGCAGCGCGACGAACGCGAACGCGGCCACGCCGCGCCATCGATTGCGGTCAACCATCTCGCGGATCCTCGTTAGTTGCCGGACCCGGTGAACAGATGGCGCGCCCGGGGGTTCCGAATGCGGGACGACAACGATCGAAGGAGACCGGACATGCGACGGATGACGGGAATCCTCGCTGCCGCCGCCTTCGCCGCGGCGACGGCGGCCGGTGCGGCGGCGGCGGCGGACGACAGCGGCCGCGTCGCGGCGGCGGCGGAAGGCGAGTGGATCAGCCTGACCGGGACGGTGAAGGCGGTCCACCTGGAGCAGTTCGTCCTGGACTACGGCCCCGGCGGGATCGTGGTCGAGATGGACGGCCCGCTGCACGAGGAGGACAGCCTGCAGCGCGGCGACCGGGTGATCGTCAACGGCCGGATGGACGCCGACTTCTTCCAGAAGAAGCGCATCGAGGCCGGCTCCGTCTTCGTGCCGCGGCTGGACAAGTACTTCTACGCCAGCACCGCCGACGAGGAGAGCGGCTACCACTCGCACGCGGTGGCGCGCGAGCGCTGGCCCGACGCCGCGGACGGGGACGGCGCGGGCGGGCCGAGCGACTGGACGGCAGTTGCCGGCACCGTCGAGCGGCTGGACGGCACGTCGATGACGATCGACGCCGGCGCGCGCACGATCCGCGTCGACACCACGCGGCTGTCGCGCCCGCTGGGGGCGCGGGTGGACGTGGGCGACCGCGTCTCGGTCAGCGGCGAGACGGATCCCGCGCACTTCATGGAACGGCGCGAGATCGTCGCTTCGTCGGTGGTCGTGCTCGCGCCGATGGGCCGCCGCGCGACGGGCCGGTAGCGCGGCTCACGGCCAGTACGGCACGCGCCCGTAATAGTCGTGCAGGTCGCGTTCGTAGTCGCGCGCGATGGAGCCCGTCCCGCTGAACGGCGGGCTCTTCTCCACCGCCTCGCGCGTGGTGTCGACGCGCACGACGCGCTCGCCCCAGTCGATGCCGGTCGCCCACGACGGCGCCAGCAGCACCTTGCGCCCGGTCAGCCACGTGCCGGTGTCGACCACGAGGTAGCGCACCGACCAGCCGTCGTCGTCGAACAGGAAGTCGCTGACGCTGCCGATCTCGCCGTCGGTCGCGGCGATGGCATAGCCTTCGACCTCGCGCGCGCTGCGCAGATGCGGGTCGGCGTTCTCCAGCGACCGGTCGGTGGCGGGCGAGCGTTCGCCCGCCGCCCCGCCGCCGGGCGGCAGCGGCGGCACCACCGGCACGCCCGCCATGCCGGGCGCGTACATGTCCCAGTAATGCGGCCAGCCGTAATAGTCGGCGAGCGAGATCTCCTGCTGGCGCGACACCGGCATGTCGGCGCCGACGCCGGGCCCGTCCTCGATCTGCTGGGTGGTGAGCGCGACGGCGATCTCCTCCTTGGCGGGATCGACCGCCTCCACCGCCGCCGGCGCGACGAGGACCTTGCGCCCGAACAGCCACCCGGTATCGACCACGAGGTAGCGCACGGTCCACTGGTGGTCGTCGAAGAAGACGTCGCCCGCCTTCCCCTTCCTGCCGTCGCGGGTCTGGATCGCGTAGCCGCGGACGTCGTCGAGTGCGAGCAGCATGGGGGCCTCCGCCAAAGGGTGCGGCGGCCGGCCGGCGCGCCGCATCCCTGGGTAATGCGCGGGCGGCGGGGCGGGTTGCACCGGCCGGGCATGGAACCGGCGGCAGGCGGCGGCGGCGGCGGCGCCGCGCGCCTCACTCCGCGAAGGCGGCGAGGTTGGCGAGCGAGGAGGCGATTCCGGCCCGGTGGTCGGCCGGCGCGATGCCAAGCGGCACGCCGGTGCAGGCGATCGCGACCAGAGTGCCGCCGGCGGCCGGCGTCAGGGTGGTGGTGACCGTCATCGCGCCGGCGAACGCGGGGTCAGCGGATTCGAACACCACGCGCTCGACGATGCGCCGGTCCGGCACCAGATCGACGAACCGTCCCTCGAACACGTCGGCGCGGTCGGTGGTCTTGCCGCGCCCCGCCGCGTCGGCGCCGTCGTGGACGAACGACATCCGGTAGCCGCCGCCGGCGCGCGCATCGAAGGCGTGCACCACCGCCGACATGCCTGCCGGCGGACGCCACCGCGCCACCGCCGCGGGGTCGAGGTATGCGCGGTAGATCGCCTGCGGCGACGCCTTGATCAGCCGCGCGCCGGCATCGACGCGCGCCGCCGCCGGGTCCGAACGACCGTCCGGCTCAGTCATTGTCCTCGTACTTGAACGAGACCTTGATCTTGACCCGGAACGCCGAGACCTTGCCGTTCTCGATGTGCATGTCCTGCTCGACGACCTCGGCGACGCGCAGGTCGCGGAGGGTGCGGCTGGCGCGCTCGACGGCGGCCGAGGCGGCCTTCTCCCACGACTCGGTGCTGGTGCCGATGATCTCGATCACCTTGTAGACGGCTTCGGCCATGTCGTCCTCCCGTCGGTGTGCGTGCATGCGTCGCAGCAGGCCGTGCAGCCGGCTCATCCGTCCTGCGCGCGTCGCCCCGGCGCGCCGGGGCCGGCCGGCGGATGGTGCGCCAGCGCGCCGAGGATCGCGTCGCAGTCCCGCCCGTCGCCGGGCAGCGGCAGCAGCAGCCGCTCGGCGACGACGGTGCCCTGCGGCGTGACGAACGCGCCGCGCAGCAGCATCGGCGCGCGCTCGGCGACGACCCGGTCGAACGCCGCCGCGACGGCGTCGCCGACCTCGCCGAGGCGCATCTCGTGCAGGTAGACCCCCGCGTAGTCCTGGCCGTGCAGGTCGCACAGCTCGGTGCCGACGAAGCGGTAGCGGTAGCGCGCCGGCGCGCGCTCGACGCCGACCAGGAACAGCCGCGACAGCACCTCGCCGTCGAGCGCGAAGAACCGCTCTTCGGTCCACCCCCCGGGCGCCAGCCCCTCCCAGATCGCATGGACCCGCGCGAACAGGTCCCC
>JBFWQM010000187.1:0-11350 GCA_050249455.1 Rhodospirillaceae bacterium
GTCGGCGCCGGCGCGCGGACCAAGCGGCTGCGCGTCGGCTCGATGGGCTTCATCGCGCCGCTCTACCACCCGCTGCGGCTGGCCGAGGAGATCGCCATCGTCGACCAGATGCTCGGCGGCCGCTTCGAGTGCGGGCTGGTCTCCGGCATCAGCGTCCACTTCTTCGCGCCGTTCGGCATCGACTACCAGTTCCGCAAGTCGCCGACGCTGGAGTTCGTGCACTATCTGCGCGCGGCGTTCGGCGACAAGCAGCCGTTCTCCTTCCGCGGCGACAACCTGAAGACCGAGAGCGCGCACCTCGCCGTGCCGCCGGTGCAGAAGCCGCACCCGCCGCTGTGGATGATGAGCCGCGACCCGGCGACGCTCGAGTTCTGCGCCAAGGAGGGCGTCAACACCGGCTTCTTCATCATGGTGCCGCGGCGCCAGATCCGGCCCGTCTACGAGGCCTATCTCGCGGAGTGGAACCGCCACGGCCACGGCCGCAAGCCGAACATCGGCTATTCCACCGTCGTCTATGTCGATGAGACCGACAAGAAGGCCCTCGACACTGCCCTGGCCCGCGCCAGCCGCGCCTATGAGGGCCTCCTGCCGGTGGAGCATCCGTCCGACAGCTTCGAGAAGCGGCTGGGCGCGCAGATCGCGCTGCTCGAATCGCGCGGCGAGACCGCGGCGGCGAAGCTGACCGCCAATATCTTCGACGCCGACTTCATCATGGACAACGACCTCGTCTTCGTCGGCTCGGCGGAGACCGTGACGCGCAAGCTGCGCAGCGCCGCCGAGGAGGGGCACTTCAACACCTTCATGGGCGAGTTCAACTTCGCCGACCTGCCGGAGGACGACCTGATGCGCTCGATCGGCCTGTTCGGCGAGAAGGTGATGCCGGCGCTGCGAAGCTACGAGCCGTTCTAGGGCAAGGCCGCATCATGGACGGTACCCGCTTCGCCGGCCGCGTCGAGGACCGCCGGCTGCTCACCGGCGGCGGCGACTACACCGACGACCGTGCGGTGCCCGGCGCGGCGTTCGCGGTGTTCGTCCGCTCGCCGCACGCGCATGCGCGCGTCGGGCCGATCGATGCGGCGGCGGCGCGCGCGTCTGCGGGCGTGCGCGGCGTCTTCACCGGCGCCGACCTGCGCGCCTATGGCGGGCTGCCGTGCATGGGGTTCCAGCCCGGCCTGCCGGACCAGACCGCGCTGGCGACGTTCCGTCCGGGCCTCGCCGACGGCATCGTCCGCCACGTCGGCGAGGCGGTCGCGATGGTGGTCGCCGACACGCTTGACCGGGCGCACGAAGCCGCGGAGCTGGTTGCGATCGACTACGATCCGCTGCCCGCGGCGACCGACGTGCGCGAGGCCGCGCGCCCCGGCGCGCCGCTTCTGTTCGACACCATCCCCGGCAACTGCGCGGCGCGCCACGACGCGGGCGACGCGGCGGCGGTGGAGGCCGCGTTTGAGCGCGCGGCGCGAACGGTCCGCCTCGAGCGCCGGGTCAGTCGCATCGTGCCGGCGCCGATGGAGCCGCGCGGCGCGATCGCGACCTATGATGCCGCGACGCGCCGGCTGCACCTCCATACCGGCAGCCAGGGCGTGCGCATGCTGCACTGGATCCTGGCCGGCGACATCCTGCGGCTTGCGCCGGAGGAAAGTCTTCGCATCACCACGGGCGACGTCGGCGGCGGGTTCGGCGGCCGAGTCGATGTCTATCCGGAGGACGTCTGCGTGCTGCACGCGGCGCGCGCGCTCGGGGTGCCGGTGCGCTGGCGCGCGACGCGCGGCGAGATCTTCCAGATCGACAACCACGCGCGCGATTCCTGGTACGACGCGGCGCTGGCGCTCGATGCCGAGGGCCGCTTCCTCGCGGTGAAGGTCGCAGCGCTGCAGGCGATGGGCGCCTACATGACGGGCTACGGCCTCGCCGTGCCGCGCAGCTTCAAGGAATGCATCTCCTCGCTCTACGCGATCCCGGCGATCCGCACCGAGGCGCGCTGCATCGTGACCAACACGACGCCGACCGGCCCGTTCCGCGGCGCCGGCCGGCCCGAGGCCGCGCATGTGATCGAGAGCCTGGTCGAGGCCGCGGCGGCGGCCACCGGCCTCGATGCGGCGGAGATTCGCCGGCGCAACCTGATCCCGGCGTCGGCGATGCCGTGGCGCACGCCGCAGGCCCACGCCTACGACTGCGGCGATTTCCCCGGCCTGTTCGCCAAGGCGCTGGCGCTCGCCGACCGCGACGGCTTCGCCGCCCGCCGCGCGGCCGCCGAAGCGAAGGGCCTGGTCCGCGGCCTCGGCATCGCCTGCTTCATCGAGACCGCCGGCGGCGCGCCGTCGGAGGCCGCACGGCTGGTCGCCGGCGCCGACGGCACCGTCACCATCCATTCGCCGATGCAGACCAACGGCCAGGGCCACGCCACCATCTTCCCGGCGATGGCGGCGGAGCGGCTGGGGCTGCCGGTCGACCAGGTCGCCTACTGCGCCGGCGACAGCGACCTCGCCCCCGGCGGGCCGGGCAGCGGCTCCTACGGCTCGCGCTCGGCCAGCCACTTCGGCACCGGGCTCGCCGTCGCCGCCGACGCGCTGGTCGAGAAGGGCCGCGCGCTGGCGGCGCAGCGGTTCTCGGTGCCGCCCGAGACCGTGACCTACCAGGGCGGCCGCTTCACCGCCGCCGGCGGGGCGGTCGAAGCGTCGTCGATCACCATCGGCGAACTGGCGGCGTGGGCCGGGACCGCACCGCTGCCCGAGGCGTTGCGCGGCGGACTGGCCGTCGACGGCCGCTTCGTCGCGCCGCACCCCACGTTCCCCAACGGCTGCCACGTGTGCGAGATCGAGGTCGACCCGGAAACCGGCGCGGCCGCGGTCGTCTCCTACGTCGCGGTCGACGACATCGGCACCACGATCAACCCGACCCTCGCGCACGGCCAGATGCATGGCGGCATCGTGCAGGGCATCGGCCAGGCGCTCGGCGAGGCGGTCGTCTACGACGATGGCGGCCAGCTCGTGACCGGTAGCTTCCTCGACTACACAATGCCGCGCGCCGACACGGTGCCGTCGATCGTGGTGGCCGAGCACGCGGTGCCGACGGGGCAGAACCCGCTCGGCGCCAAGGGTGTCGGCGAAGCGGGCACCACCGGCGGCCTCGCCGCGACGATGAACGCCGTCGCCGACGCCCTCGCCTCGCGCGGCGCGCCGCCGCTCGCGATGCCCGCGACGCCGGCGCGGCTGTGGCAGGCGCTGCGCGAAGCAAGATAGCCGCGCGGCGCGCGGCGGCGCGCCGGTTCCTCGCCGAGTCGACGCGCAAATGCGCTACGCTCGCCCGCGATGACGGTTCACGGCGCTATGACCGGACGACCCGCTGCGGCGAGCCCCTTTGCCGGGCTGGCGGCGCTCCTGCGCGCCGCGGCGATGGCGGCGCTGCTGGCGGCCGCGGCGGCGGTGCCGTTCGCCTTCGCCTGGCGGATGGACGCCGGCCCCGCCGTCGTCTTCGGCGGCGGCGTCGCGGCCTGGGCGCTCGCGCTGGCGGTCGCCGCGTTCGCCGCGCGCGGCAGCGGCCGGGTGTGGCCGGGCACGACCGACGCCGCGGCTGTGGCCGCCGCCGAGGCGGTGTCCCGCGCGGGCCGCCTGCTGGCCGCCATCGTCGCGGTCGGCGTCGTGCTCCGCCTCGCCTGGGTGGTCGCGTTCCCGCCGCTGCAGTTCTCCGACTACGGCGACTACTGGGACCTCGCGGTGCGCCTCGTCGAGACGGGGGAGTACGTGTGGCGCGGCACCAACGAGCTGCGGGCGTGGCGGCCGCCCGGCTACTCGCTGATGCTGGCCGGCCTGATCTGGGTGACCGGCCCGTGGTCGTGGCTGCCCACCGTGTCGAACCTCGCGATCTATGCCGCGACCGCCTGGATCGTCTTCGCGGTGGGGCGCGCGGCGGGCTCGGCGCGCGCCGGGCTGATCGCCGCCGCGCTGGTGACGGTGTGGCCCAGCTACGTCGCCGTGACGGGATTCTCCGGCACCGAGCCGATCTCGATCCTGCTCGTCGCCGTCCTGGTGCTGCTGGTGCTGCGGATCCGGCCGGGCGGCGCCGTCGCCGCCGGCATCGCGATCGGCATCGTCGCTGGCGTCGCGGCGCTGGTGCGCCCGACCTTCATGGTGGTCCCGGTCGTGGTCGCCGCGACCGCGTTCCTGACCCCGCGCCTTGACCGCGCCAAGCTGGCCGCCGCGGCGGTCGCGCTGGTCGCGATGGCGGCGACGATCGCGCCGTGGACCGTGCGCAACTACACCGTGTTCGGCGAATTCGTGCCGGTCTCGACCAACGGCGGC
Source organism: Rhodospirillaceae bacterium (assembly GCA_050249455.1). GTDB lineage: Bacteria > Pseudomonadota > Alphaproteobacteria > MPNO01 > VGEU01 > JBFWQM01. Next base: position 4,302 of record JBFWQM010000187.1, read on the forward strand.
GACATCCTGTACCGCGCCAACAACCCGCTGGCGACCGGCGGCTACACGTCGCGCGGCGTCATCGACACCGATGCGCTCAAGTCCGACGAGGTGGCGTGGGACCGGCGCAACCAGCAACTCGCCGTCGAATGGATCAAGGCGAACCCGGTGGCGTTCGCCAAGCTGGCGGTGCGCAAGGCCGGCATCTTCCTCGGCACCGACGAGACCGGCGTCTATCTCAGCCTGCGCGCCGCGGCGGGCGGGCGCGACGTCCCCACCGACGACGTGCCGCTGGCAATCGCGGCCAACCTGTTCTGGATCGCGCTCTGGCTCGCGCTCGGCGCCGGCCTGCTGCTGCGCTGGCGCGCCTTCGCCGCCTCGCCCGCGCTGGCGATCACGACGCTGTTCGCGCTGCTGCTGCTGCCGATCCACATGATCTACGAGAGCCAGCCGCGCTACCACATGCCGATGATCGGCCCGCTCGCCGTGCTGGCGGCGTGGGCGCTGTGCGCGCTGCGCCGGCCGGCGGGATAGCGCGGTGGAGGCGGTCGCCTGGCGCGCGCTGCCGGCCGCCGGCCCGGCCGCGCCGCCGGCCGCCGACCTTGTGGAGGTGTGGGTCGCCGACGTCGACGCCTGTCCGCTCGATCCCGCGACGGTCGACGCGATGCTCGACGGAGGGGAACGGGCGCGCGCGGACCGCTTCGTCCGCGACGCCGACCGCAACCGCTACCGGGCCGCGCATGCGATGCTGCGCAGCGTGCTCGGCCGCTGCCTCGGCTGCGCGCCGGGCGCGGTCGGCATCGTTACTGGCGCCCACGGCAAGCCGGCGCTGCGCGATCCCGGCCGCTGCGACGTCCGGTTCAACCTGACCCACGCGCATGCGCTGGCGGCCTGCGCGGTGGCGTGCGGGCGCGAGGTCGGCATCGATGCCGAATGGACCGGCCGGCCGATCGAGGCGGAACGGATCGCCGCGCGCTTCTTCGCCCCGGCGGAGCAGGCCGCCCTCGCCGCGACCGACCCGGCGCTGCGCATCCGCGCCTTCCATGCCTGCTGGACCCGCAAGGAGGCCTACGTGAAGGCCCGCGGCGTCGGGCTGTCGCTGCCGCTGGACGGCTTCGCCGTGTCGGTGGACCCGGGGGCGGGACCGTGCCGCCTGGCCACCGGCCACGAGCCCGCGGCGGCGGCGCGGTGGTCGCTCCGCGGCCTCGACATCGCGCCCGGCTACGAGGCCGCGGTCGCGGTCGAGGAGACCGGCGCGCCGTGGACGGTCGCGCTGCGCCGCGTCGCGTGAGCGGTCCGGCCGGCGGGCAGGAAATGTTAAGCTATTCGGTGTCGCATGCCGCTTGCGCCGCGCCCGCCGGGGCATCCGCAACCAGCCGGACCGATGCCTTGACCGCAGACCGCGCCGATCCGCGACATCCTCCCGCGCCGACATGACCGCGGCGCCGTCGCTCGGCGACCGGATGGCGTCCGGCGCGGCGTGGATGATCCTGCTGCGCCTGGCCGACCGGATCATCGGCTTCGTCTCGATCGCGATCCTGGCGCGCATCCTGGTGCCGGCGGACTTCGGCATCGTCGCGCTCGCCGCAGCGGTGATCGCGATGGTCGAGCTGTTCGGCGACCTGCGGCTCGAGACCGCGCTGATCCGCGACCGGCGCGAAGGCCGCGCGGCGATGGATTCGGCGTGGACGCTGCGCCTCCTCGTCGCGCTGGCGCTGGCCGCGGCGATGGTGGCGGCGGCGCCGGTGGCCGCGGCCATGCTGGAGGACGGGCGGCTGACCCTGGTCGTCATGGTGCTGGCGGCCGCGACCCTGATCGACGGGTTCGAGAACATCGGCACGGTCGAGTTCCAGCGCCGGCTCGATTTCCGCCGCGACTTCTCCTACCGGTTCTGGAGCCGCATCCTCGCGACCGCGGTCACCATCGCCGCGGCCATCGTCTGGCGCGACTACTGGGCGCTGGTCGCCGGCACCGTCGCGCGGTCGGCGATCCGCGTCGCGCTGAGCTACCGCGTGCACCCGTTCCGGCCGCGGCCGTCGCTCGCCGCGGCGCGCGCGCTGCTGTCGTTCTCGAGCTGGCTGATGGTCGACAACCTGATCGTCGGACTGAACCGGCGGCTGTCGGACTTCATCGTCGCGCGCTGGCTGGGGGTGGAGGCGCTGGCCTATTTCAGCACCGCGTCCGAGCTCGCCAACCTGGCGACCACGGAGATCCAGGCCCCGATCCGGCGCGCCATCTATCCCGGCTTCGCCGAGATGGCGGGCGACGCGGCGCGGCTGACCCGCGGCTTCGTCGAAAGCCTGGGCGTCCTGTTCGCGGCCGGCGCGCCGGTGGCGGCCGGCATCGCGCTGGCGGCGCCCGAGATCGTGCTGGTGCTGCTTGGCCCGCAATGGACGCAGACGGTGCCGCTGGTCCAGATCCTCGCCATCGCCGGCATCGTCACCGCGCTGCGCACCGGCAGCCACGTCGTCTACCTCGCGCTCGGTCGGCCGCAGCTCAACACCTGGCTGTCGGGCTCCAGCCTGGCGATCTCGGTGCCGGCGCTGACGGTCGGCGTCTGGCTCGACGGCGTCACCGGCGCGGCGTGGGGCATGGTCGCGCGCGCGGCGATCATGCTGGCGGTCGACTACGCGATCCTGTGGCGGCTGCTCGGCGTCGGGCCGGGTGCGCTGGCGCGCGCGGCGTGGCGGCCGGTCGGCGGCCTCGTCGTCATGGCGCTGGCGGTGGCGGCGCTGCGCGACCACCTGCCGGCGGCTTCGACCACGTTGGCGGCGCTGCCGCCGCTGGCCGCCTGCGTCGCGGCCGGGGCCGCGGCCTATGTCGGGACGGTCGCCGCCCTGTGGCTCGCCGCCGGGCGTCCGGCGGGGGCCGAGCGGCGGGCGCTCGGGTTCGCGCGCGCCGCCTGGACGCGGCTGGCCGCCGCACGCGGCGCGGCCAAAGGTCATTGACACCGCGCGGACCGGGCACCCAAGCTCGGCCGACGGGCGGCTCCCGCGAAGGGCGGATCATGAAGATCTTCAATTTCCACCTGATGCCGTACGCCGACGCCGACCTCGCGGCGATCGAGAAGAACGGCACGTCGTGGGTCACCTTTTCCAACCGGCATTACGACCCGGTCAAGGGGGCGGAGCTCTACAACCAGTACCTCGACCAGCTCGAGGCGGCGGACGAGCTCGGCTTCGACGGCCTGATCGTCAACGAGCACCACCAGACCGCCTACGGCATGATGCCGGTGCCCGGCGTGCTGGCCGGCGCGCTGGCGCGGCGGATCAGGAACGGCCGCCTCGTCGTGCTGGGCCGCGCGCTGCCGCTGGTCAACAACCCGCTGGTGATCGCCGAGGAGTACGCCATCCTCGACAACATCACCCGCGGCCGGTTCATCGCCGGCTTCGTGCGCGGCATCGGCGCCGAATACCACGCGATGGGCATCAACCCCGCGGAATCGCAGGCCCGGTTCCTGGAGGCGCACGAGCTGATCATCCGCGCCTGGACCGAGCCCGGCCCGTTCGCGTTCGAGGGCGAGCACTACCGGTTCGGCTACGTCAACCCGTGGCCGCGGCCCTACCAGCAGCCGCACCCGCCGGTATGGGTGCCCTCCACCGGCTCGTACGATACGATCCGCTGGGTGGCGGCGCACCGCTACACCCTGTGCCAGACGCTCGCCCCGATCGCCGCGGTGGCGCAGACATTCCAGCACTACCGCGAGGCGGCGGACCAGGCCGGCTACCAGGCCGACCCGCACCAGCTCGCGTGGTCCAACGCCATCTACGTCGCGGAGACCGACGAGAAGGCGCTGCGACAGGCCAAGCCGCATCTGGAGACCTACATCAACTACTTCGTCAAGACGACGCCGCAGCTCATGCTGCCGCCCGGCTACACCTCGACCGAATCGATGAAGCGCATCGCGAGGATCCGCGCCCACCAGGCCAAGGTGCAGCGGGCGGAAGACCTGATCGACAACGGCGTCGTCATCGTCGGCGGCCCGGAGACGGTGCGCCAGAAGCTGGCCGAGTACCAGGACCTCGCCGGCTTCGGCAACTCGCTGACCAAGACCCAGTTCGGCACCATGCCGCACGCGATGGTGATGGAGAACCAGGCCGCCATCGCCGAGGAGATCCTGCCGCACTTCCGCGACCGGCTGCCGGAGCCGGGCAAGCGCGCGGCGGCGGAGTAGGGGGGGCGCCCGAGGAGCGCTGCCGCGCCGCCGGTGTTGGTCCGGCGGCTAGGCCACCCACCTCACCCTCCCCGTTGCTGTCGCAACGGGTCCCCTCCCTCTCCCCCCAAAGTGGGCGGAGAGGGACGCCGCTGACCCGCTCCGCCCATCGGGGGGAGAGGGAGGGGCCCGCGCAGCGGGAGGGTGAGGTGGGCGGCCGGCCGGTCGGCCGGTCGCGTCCAAAATCCGCCGGGATCAGTCCAGGCCCCAGTCGTCCGGCGCGCCGCCGGCGCGCGGGCGGGGGGCCGCCGTGCCGACCGTCTTCTCCAGATGGAGATCGATGTTGCTGCGCATCCGCTCGAGCAACCCGTTCAACAGCCTGCGTTCGGATGGCGAGAAGCCCTTCAGGGCGACGCGCTCGTTGATGTGGACGATGTCCGGCAGCAGCGATTGCTTGAGCGCCCAGGCCTTGTCGGTCAGGAAGACGCGCAGCTTACGCCGGTCGGTGCGGTCGCGCTCCAGGCGGACCAGGCCGTTGGCCTCCATCAGCCGCAGCGTGCTCGCGGTGGTCGGCTGCATCATGCCGACCCGCTCGGTCAGCTCGCGCTGCGACAGCCCGTCGCGCTCCCACAGCACGCGCAGATAGTACCACTCGCCGAGGCCGATCCCGTCGCCGGCGATGCACGCCCGCAGCATGCGGCGGAAGCTGCGCAAAGTGAGCTGCATGCGGAAACCGACGCTGTCTTCCGCCCGGTATTCGACATTCGGCTTCTTCCGCGGCCGCGCCACGCTTCCCGGACTCGCGTCTGCTACGGCTTCAGCCCGTAGAGCCGCATCGCGTTGGTGCGCAGCATCTTGTCCATGACGGAGGGCGGCACGTCGGTGCGCGCCGCGTACTCGGCGGCGACGTTACTGTGGGCAGATTCGTCGAAGTGCGGCATGTCGCTGGCGACCACCAGGCAGTCGCTGCCGATCTTCGCAACGACCGTCTCGAAGTCCTCGTCCGGCTCGCAGGCGACGAACACGCGTCCCTCGTCGATGCCGCGCCGCGCGTTGGCGACGCCGCCACGCGCCAGCGCCGACAGCGCCGGTCCGACCCACTCGCTGCCGCCGCCCTCCAGGAACACCCAGCGCAGCCGCGGGAACTCGCTGAGCAGCGGGCTCTCCATCAGGCGGTAGAAGGCGTACTGCACGGTCAGGACGGTGATCAGCCGCTTGGACCGCGGCGGAAAGAACGGGTCCTCGCCCGGCACGCGCGGCACGTCTTCGAAGATGCGCCGCATGCCGGGGCTGCCGGAGCCGAGGTGGATCGCGATGGCGAGGTCGTGACGCTCCGCCTCCGCGAAGATCGGATAGAAGCACGGATCGTCGATCGGATGGTCCCACTCCAGCCCGCGCATGAAGACCGCGACGGCGCCGCCGAGGCCCGCGACGCGGCGGATCTCCGCGCACGCCAGGTCGGGCCGCCGCCACGCCACCTGCAGGTCGAACAGCAGCCGGCCTTCGGATTCGCGGTGCTTCTCGGCCAGGAAGGTGTTGTAGCTGCGCATCAGCGCCTGCTCCAGCACCGGGTCCTGGCACAGGTTGAGCAGGCAGCACGACGGATGGATGACCTGCCGGTCGATGCCGATGCGGTCGAGGTCGGCGAGGCGCGCGCGCACCGGCGAAAGCGTCTGCGACGGGACGGAGAACGACTTCTCGCGCGCGAGCTTGCCGGTGGCCGGCACCGCGCCGAAGAACTGCATGCGTTCGTCGATGATCCAGAAGGCGTTCCACGGCCCCACCGCGGTGTCGTCCGGCAGCGTCACGGGCACCGGGCGCTTGGCGTGGAATTCCGGCTCCAGGTGGGCCCACGTCGCTTCCGACTCGATGACATGGGCGTCGGCGTCGATGAGTCCCATAGCGCTCTCCGTGGCCTGGCGGGCGGATATTTACATAGATTGCAATCTATGTTTATGGTTCGGCCGATGTCAATCTCGCTCGATCGCGACGGTCGCGGCGGGGCGCGCGCGGGAAGCCGCAAATGGCTGGGAAAAAGGACGGCGTCGGGGCGCGTGTCGTGCGCAAGGAGGACGCCCGGTTCCTCGCCGGGCGCGGCGCCTATGTCGGCGACATCGATCTGCCCGGCCTACTTCACCTCGCCCTGGTGCGCAGCCCGTTCGCCCATGCGCGGATCGGCGCCATAACCCGGCCGGCCGACAGCGAAGGGGCCGTCTTCGCTGCCGACGACCTGGCCGGCGTCACGCCGATGGTCGCGCCGTGCACGGTGCCCAGGGTGCGGCTCGCGGCGCATCCGGTCCTCGCGCGCGGCAAGGCGCGCTTCGCCGGCGAGCCGGTGGTCGCCTGCGTCGCGCCGACGCGGGCGCTCGCCGAGGATCTCGCCGATGCGGTAGCCGTCGAGTTCGACCCGCTGCCCGCCGCCGTCGAGGCCGACGTGGCGCGCGCCGCCGGCGCGCCGCGCGTCCATGACGAGTGGGACGACAACGTCGTGGCCGAGCTGGCGATGGATTTCGGCGCGCCCGACGCCCTGGTCGCGATGCGCCAGGTGCCGGTCGTCGTCACGCGGGAATACCGCATGGCGCGGCAGGCGATAATGCCGATGGAAGGCAAGGGCTGCCTCGCGCGCTGGGATTCGCGGCTCGACCAGCTCGAGCTGTGGACCTCGACCCAGGTGCCGCACCTCATCCGCGACGCGCTGTGCCAGTGCCTCGGCCTGCAGGAACGCCAGGTGCGGGTGATCGCGCCGGATGTCGGCGGCGGCTTCGGCTGCAAGAGCGTGCTGCATCCGGAGGAGGTGCTGGTCGCGTTCCTGGCGCGACGCCTCGGCCGGCCGGTCCGCTGGATCGAGGACCGGCGCGAGCACCTGTCGGCGGCGGCGAACACCCGCGAGCAGGTCTATCGCATGACCGCGTTCGCC
>JBFWQM010000188.1:0-11297 GCA_050249455.1 Rhodospirillaceae bacterium
CGCCCCCGACGACCGCCGCACCGTCCTGGACCAGCGCACCGAGACGGGCGCCACCTTCCTCAGCGACTTCGCCGCCGTGGTGACCGCCGCCGGGCGGGCGCTGGCCGGGGGGTGAGGGGCGTGGGCGCTCTGTAGGCCGACCGAATCTATGCTCGTCTGGCGACGAGGCCGTCCACCTCACCCTCCCCGTCGCTGCGCGACGGGTCCCCTCCCTCTCCCCCCGATGGGCGGAGAGGGTGCGAGCGCAGCGAGCGGGTGAGGTGGGAAGCCGCCGGCCTATCAACGGTCAGCGGGACGCGAACCGCCGACGACCGTAACGGCGGCTACGTCCTGACCGCGCCGGTCTCCACCGCCTCGAGGTTCAGCGCGGCGGCGATCAGGGCGCGGGTGTAGTCCTCGCGCGGGGTCTCGAAGACCTCCTGCGACGGGCCGTGCTCCACCACCTTCCCGTCCTTCATGACGATGACCTCGTCGGACAGCGCGCGCACCACGCGCAGGTCGTGGCTGATGAACAGGTAGGCCAGGTTGTGGCGGCGCTGCAGGTCGCGCAGCAGGTCCACGATCTGGGCCTGCACCGACATGTCGAGCGCGCTGGTCGGCTCGTCCAGCACCACGAAGCGCGGCTTGAGCGCCAGCGCGCGGGCGATCGCGATGCGCTGGCGCTGGCCGCCGGAGAACTCGTGCGGGTAGCGGTCCTGCATCGCGGGGTCGAGGCCGACTTCGGCCAGCGCCTCGCCGATCACCTGGCGGCGCTCGCTCTCCGCCGGCGCGATGCCGTGGACCTTGAGCCCCTCCTCGACGATCTGGCCGACCGAAAGCCGCGGGCTGAGCGAGGCGTAGGGGTCCTGGAACACGATCTGCATCTCGCGGCGCAGCGGGCGCAGCTCCGACCAGCCCAGGCCGTCGATCCGCCGGCCGTCGAAGCGGATCGCCCCGTCGCTCCGCTCCAGGCGAAGGAGCCCGAGCGCCAGGGTGGTCTTGCCCGACCCCGATTCGCCGACCACGCCGACGGTATGGCCCTGGCGGATGCGCACCGTGACGCCGTCCACCGCCTTGATGTGGTCCACCGTGCGGCGCAGCACGCCGCGCTTGATCGGGAACCAGACCCGGATGTCGTCGGCCTCGACCAGCGGCGGCGCATCGCCCGGCGGCTCCACCGGCGCGCCCTTCGGCTCGGCCGCGAGCAGGTGGCGGGTATAGGCGTGCTGCGGGTTGTCGAAGATCCCGGCGGTCGGGCCCTGCTCGACGATCTCGCCCTGGGTCATCACGCAGACCCGGTCGGCGACCCGGCGCACGATGCCGAGGTCGTGGGTGATCAGCAGCATCGACATGCCGAGCCGGCCCTGCAGGTCCTTGAGCAGCTTCAGGATCTGCGCCTGGATGGTGACGTCGAGCGCGGTGGTCGGCTCGTCGGCGATCAGGAGCTCGGGGTCGTTGGCGAGCGCCATCGCGATCATCACCCGCTGGCGCTGGCCGCCGGACAGCTGGTGCGGATAGGCGCCCAGCCGCTTCTCCGCCTCCGGCAGGCCGACCAGGCGCAGCAGCTCCACCACCCGATTGCGCACCGCCTGGCGGTCGAGCTTGCGGTGCAGGAACAGCACCTCGCCCACCTGCTTCTCGATGGTGTGCAGCGGGTTGAGCGAGGTCATCGGCTCCTGGAACACGATCGCCACCCGGTTACCGCGGATGGTGCGCATCACGGCTTCCGGCGCGCCGACCAGCTCGTGGCCGGCGAAGACGATGCTGCCGGTCGGGTGGTGCGCGCGCGGATAGGGCAGCAGCTGCATGACCGACAGCGCCGTCACCGACTTGCCGGAGCCGGATTCGCCGACCAGCGCCACCGTCTCGCCCTTGGCGATCTCGAACGAGACGCCGCGCACCGCCTTCACCTCGGCGTCGCCGCGGCCGAACGAGACCGAGAGGTCGCGCACGGTGAGCAGCTTCTCGCTCATGAGAACGCCTTGCGCGGATCGAACGCGTCGCGCACCGCCTCGCCCACGAAGATCAGCAGGCTCAGCATGATCGCCAGCACGAAGAAGGCGGTCAGCCCCAGCCACGGCGCCTGCAGGTTGGACTTGCCCTGGGCCAGGAGCTCGCCCAGCGACGGCGAGCCCGGCGGCAGCCCGAAGCCGAGGAAGTCGAGCGAGGTCAGGGTCGTGATCGAGCCGTTGAGCACGAACGGCAGGAAGGTCAGGGTCGCCACCATCGCGTTGGGCAGCACGTGCCGCCACATGATGGTCAGGTTGGACACCCCCAGCGCACGGGCGGCGCGCACGTAGTCGAAATTGCGCGCGCGCAGGAACTCCGCCCGCACCACGCCGACCAGCGCCATCCAGCCGAACAGCAGCATGATGCCGAGCAGCCACCAGAAGTTGGGCTCGACCACCGAGGCCAGGATGATCAGCAGGAACAGCGTCGGCAGACCCGACCAGATCTCGATGAAGCGCTGGAACAGGAGGTCGGTCCAGCCCCCGAAATAGCCCTGCACCGCGCCCGCCGCGATGCCGATGATGGACCCGAAGAAGGTCAGCGCCAGCCCGAACAGGACCGAGATGCGGAAGCCGTAGATCACCCGCGCCAGCACGTCGCGCGCCTGGTCGTCGGTGCCCAGCCAGTTGTCGGTCGACGGCGGCGACGGCGCCGGCGCGTTCAGGTTGAAGTTGACCGTGCGGTAGCTGTAGGGGATCAGCGGCCACACGATGGTGCCGCCCTTGTCGGCGATCAGGTCGCGGAAGAACGCCTCGCGATAGGCCGGCTCGGTGTCGAAGTCGCCGCCGAACGCGGTCTCCGGATAGGTCTGGAACACCGGGACGTAGACCCCGCCGTCGTAGAGGATCAGCAGCGGCCGGTCGTTGGCGATCAGCTCCGCGAACAGGCTGGCGACGAACAGGACGAGGAACACCCACAGCGACCAGAAGCCGCGCCGGTTGGCGCGGAAGTTGTGCCAGCGCCGGCGGGCGAGGGGGGTGACCCTCATTCCCAGGACGCGCTCAGACATTGCGCGCCTCGAAGTCGATGCGCGGGTCGACGACCGTGTAGGCCAGGTCGCCGACCAGGTTCATGATCAGCCCCAGCAGGGTGAAGAAGTAGAGCGTGGCGAACATGATCGGGTAGTCGCGCTTGACCACCGCCTCGAACCCGAGCAGGCCGAGCCCGTCGAGCGAGAAGATCACCTCGGTCAGCAGCGCGCCGGTGAACAGGATGCCGACGAACGCCGCTGGGAAGCCGGCGATCACGATCAGCATGGCATTGCGGAAGACGTGGCCGTACAGCACCTGGCGCTCGGTCAGCCCCTTGGCGCGCGCGGTCATGACGTACTGCATGTTGATCTGGTCGAGGAACGAGTTCTTGGTCAGGAGCGTCAGGGTCGCGAAGCCGCCGATCACCAGCGAGGTGATGGGCAGGACCATGTGCCACAGGTAGTCCAGCGCCTGGCCGGCCAGGCTGAGCTGGTCGAAGTTCTCCGACGTCAGCCCGCGCAGCGGGAACCACGACAGGAAGCTGCCGCCGGCGAACAGCACCACCAGCAGAACGGCGAACATGAAGCCGGGGATGGCGTAGCCGACGATGATGACGCCCGAGGTCCAGACGTCGAACGGCGTGCCGTCGCGCACCGCCTTGCGGATGCCGAGCGGGATGGAGACCAGGTAGACGATCAGCGTGGTCCAGATGCCGAGCGAGATGGACACCGGCATCTTCTCCAGCACCAGGTTCACCACCGTCTCGTCGCGGAAGTAGCTCTTGCCGAAGTCGAACTGGACGTAGTTGCCCAGCATCAGCAGGAACCGCTCGTGGATCGGCTTGTCGAATCCGAACTGCTTCTCCAGGCTGGCGATGAAGGCTGGGTCCAGGCCCTGGGCGCCGCGGTACTTGCTGGCGGCGCCGCCGGCGTCGGCCGCGGCGCCACGCGCGCCTTGCGCGCTGCCGCCGCCGACTTCCGCCCCGCTGCCGCCGCCGATGCGCGCGGTCGCGGCGGCGTCGGTGCCGGTGATCTGGGCGATCAGCTGCTCCACCGGACCGCCGGGCGCGAACTGCACGATGGTGAAGTTGATCAGCATGATCCCGAGCAGGGTCGGGATCATCAGCAGCACGCGGCGGACGATATAGGCGAACATCAGCGCGACGGCGCCTTCCCGGCGGCGACCTGGGCGGCCTTGTCCGGCACGAACCACCAGGTGTCGACCAGCCCGAGGTCGTAGCGCGGCTTGGTCTTCGGCCGGTCGAACTTGTCCCAGAACGCGACGTTGTGGACGCCCTTGTACCACTGGGACACTGTGTAGCGGTTCCACATCAGCACGCGGTCGAGCGCGCGCACCGCCGCGATCAGGTCGGGTCGCGAGGACGCACCGACCACGCGCTCGATCAGCGCATCGACCGCCGGGTCCTTGAGACCGGCGACGTTGAGCGAGCCGGGCACGTCGGCGTACTGGCTGCCGAAATAGTTGCGCTGCTCGATCCCCGGTGTCAGCGGCTGGACGTAGCGGCGCACGATCACGTCGAAGTCGAAGCCGTCGGTGCGCACCTTGTAGTTTGCGACGTCGACGATGCGCTGGGTGGCGGCGATGCCCAGCCGCTCCAGGTTGCGGATATAGGGGCCGATGATGCGCTGGAACGACGCCTCGTAGTTCAGGAACTCGATGGTGAAGCGCTCGCCCCTGGCGTTGACCAGCGCGTTGTCCTTCTGCGTCCAGCCGGCCTCGCGCAGGAGGCGCAGCGCCTCGCGAAGGTTGTCGCGGTTGTTGCCCGACCCGTCGGTCCTGGGCGGCGTGTAGGCGGGGCCGAAGACCTCCGGCGGCACCTGGGCGCGCAGCGGTTCCAGGAGCTTCAGCTCCTCGGCCGTCGGCGGCCCCTTGGCGGCCAGCTCGGAGTTCTCGAACATGCTGCTGGTGCGCTCGTAGAGGCCGTAGAACAGCGTCTTGTTGGTCCACTCGTAGTCGAACGCGAGGTCCAGCGCGGCGCGCACCCGGCGGTCCTTGAAGCGGTCGCGGCGCAGGTTGAAGAAGAACGCCTGCACCCCCGACGGCGTGTCGTCGTCCAGCGTCTCGCGCAGGATCAGCCCCTTCTGCACCGCCGGCTTGTCGTACTGCGTCGCCCAGCTGCGCGCGGTGAACTCCTCGCGGAAGTCGTAGCCGCCGGCGAAGAACGATTCGAGCGCGATGTCGCGGTCGCGGTAGTAGTCGTAGCGCACGGTGTCGAAGTTGTGCCGGCCGCGGTTGACCGCGAGGTCGCGTCCCCAATAATTCGGGTCGCGGCGGTAGACGATGAAGCGGCCGGGATCGACCCGCTCCACCTTGTAGGGGCCGGAGCCCAGCGGCGGCTGCACCGTGGTCTCTTCGAACTTCACCTTTTCGTAATAGGCCTTCGACAGCACCGGCAGTGCGGCCAGCAGGGTCGGCAGGTCGCGGTGCTCGCCCGGCTTGAACGCGAACCGGACCCGCCGCGGGCTCTCGGCGGTGGCGGACGCCACGTCGCGGAACAGGATGCCGTATTGCGGATGGCCCTTGTGGACCAGCGCCTCGAAGGTGAACACCACGTCCGCGGCGGTCACCGCGCTGCCGTCGTGGAAGCGCGCCGCGGGGTTCAGGTTGAAGGCGACCCAGGTCTTGTCGTCGGCGACTTCCACGCTTTCGGCCACCTGGGCATAGAGCGCGTCGGGCTCGTCGTTGGCGCGCTCCATCAGGGTGTCGAAGGTCAGCGCGATGCCTTCCGGCGACACGCCCTTCAGTATGTAGGGGTTCAGGTTGTCGAACGAATCGAGCCCCCACAGCTTCAGCTCGCCGCCCTTCGGCGCGTCCGGGTTGACGTAGTCGAAGTGCGCGAAGCCGGCCGGGTATTTCAGGTCGCCGAACACGGAAAGCCCGTGGCGCGCCTCGCCTCCGAACGCCGGTACGGCGACAAGGGCAAGAACGATGCCGGCGATCAGGCTTCTGATGCGCGGCCCCCTCCCCCCACCCCCCTCCCGCGAGGGGAGGGGGAGTAATAGCCCTCCCCCTCGACGGGGTAGGGTTGGGTGGGGGTGACGACGCCGCATCGACGCCGGAGGTGTGCCCGCCATCCCCGCTACCGCGCCCCGCGCCGCGAGTCGCTGGCGGCGGACTTGGCGGGGTCGATCCACCAGCTCATCATCGCGACGCCGTAGTCGGGGTTCTTCGGCGGGATGCCGAACTTGTCCCAGTAGGCGATGCGGTCGGCGCGGATGTGCCACTGCGGGATCACGTAGTGGTTCCACAGCAGCACGCGGTCGAGCGCGCGGCTGGCGGCGACCAGGCTGGGGCGGTCGTGCGCCTCGACGACCTTCTCGACCAGCGCGTCGACCACCGGGTTCCTGATGCCGATGACGTTGCGGCTGCCCGGCCGGTCGGCGGCGTCCGACGTCCAGAAGTCGCGCTGCTCGTTGCCCGGCGACAGCGACTGCGGGAAGGTCTGCACCACGATGTCGAAGTCGAAGTCGCGCACCCGGTTCTGGTACTGCGACGGGTCGACGGTGCGGATGCGCGCTTGGATGCCCAGCCGCTTCAGGTTGTTGACGAACGGCGCGACGATGCGTTCGAACGCCGGGCTGACCAGCAGGAACTCGATCTCCATCGCCTTGCCGGTCTTCGCCTCGACCAGCCGATTGTTCTTCACCTCCCACCCGGCGGCGCGCAAGAGCTCCTGCGCGCGCAGCAGGTTCTGGCGTGCCGTGCCGGTGCCGTCGGTGTGCGGCGGCTTGTAGACGGTGGTGAAGACCTGTTCCGGAACCTTGCCGCGGAACGGCTCCAGGAGCTTCAGCTCCGCCTCGGTCGGCGGCTGGTCGGCGGCGAGGTCGGAGTTCTCGAAGTAGCTGTCGGTGCGGACGTACTGGCCGTAGAACAGGTTCTTGTTGGTCCATTCGAAGTCGAAGGCGTAGCCCAGCGCCTCGCGCACCCGCGGGTCCTTGAACTGGTCGCGACGCAGGTTGAAGGCGAACGCCTGCATGCCGGTCGGGCGCTGGTGGACGACATCCCGCTTGATGACCGCGCCCTCGCGCAGCGCCGGGAAGTCGTAGCCGGTGGCCCAGCGGCTGGCCTGGTTCTCGGTGCGGAAGTCGTACTCGCCGGCCTTGAACGCCTCCATCGCCACGGTCTCGTCGCGGTAGTAGTCGTAGCGGATGATGTCGAAGTTGTTGGTGCCGACCTGGATCGGCAGCTTTTCGCCCCAGTAGTCCTTCACCCGCTCGAAGGTGATGTAGCGGCCCGGCTCGAACGCCCCGACCTTGTAGGGGCCGCTGCCCAGCGGGCGCTCCAGGGTCGTCTCGTCGAAGTTGCGCCCCGACCAGTAGGCCTTAGACAGCACGGGAAGCTGGCCGGTGATCTGCGGCAACTCGCGGTTGGGCGGGCCGGTGAACTCGAATTTCACCTTGCGCGGGCTGACCGCCACCGCGCGCACGATGTTGGCGTAGTAGAAGCGATAGTGCGGCGCCCCCTTCTCCTTCAGCGTCTCCAGGCTGAACACCACGTCGTCGGCGGTGACCGGCGTGCCGTCGTGGAAGCGCGCTTCCGGCCGCAGGTTGTAGACGACGTAGGAGAGGTCGTCCGGCACCTCCACCGACTCGGCGATCAGGCCGTACTCGGCCGAGATGTCGTCGAGGGGAGAGGTCATCAGGGTCTCGAACACCAACCCCATGCCGGCGGCGTCGTTGCCCTTGATGATGAACGGGTTGAGCGAATCGAACGTGCCGATGGCGAACAGCCGCACCGTGCCGCCCTTGGGCGCCTGCGGGTTGACGTAATCGAGGTGCTTGAAGTCGGCGGGGTACTTGAGGGTGTCCATCAGGGTGAGCCCGTGGCTCAACGTGACCTTCGGCTCGGCGCCGGCGTGGCCGGGCCACACGGCGAGGGCGAGGGCCAGCGCGCTGACAAGGCGTCGGAACATGGCGTCTCCGGCAAAGGCTCCGCGACGGCGGATTGTGTGGCGTCGGGGCGCGTCGATCAAGCGCGCCCACCCGTAGTAGCTGGTCCTAGCCCGACAATTCCGCAACCGCTGCGGCCAGCAGCGCCGGGTCGCCCGCCGCAACCACCCGCCCGTCGCTGGTCAGGGTCAGCGGCCGGCCCTGCCAGTCCGCCATCGCCCCGCCGGCGCCGGCGACGACCGGGGCGAGCGCGCAGTAGTCGTAGGGCTTGAGCCCGGCCTCCACCACCAGGTCGACGAACCCGGCGGCGACCAGGCCATAGGCGTAGCAGTCGCCGCCGTAGACGGTCTGCTTGCAGCGGCGCTTCACCCGCGCGAAGGCGTCGGCGTCGGCGCCGTCGAACAGGTCTGGCGAGGTGGTGCTGAGCGTCGCCCGCTCCAGCCCGCCGCAGCGCCGGGCGGCGACCACGGTTCCGTTGAGCCGCGTCGGCTCGCCGGCGATGCCGATCCAGCGCTCGCGCGTCACCGGCTGGTCGATGATGCCGAGCACCGGGATTCCGCGGCGCACCAGGGCGATCAGCGTGCCGAACAGCGGCTTGCCGGTGATGAACGCCCGGGTGCCGTCGATCGGGTCGAGCACCCAGACGTACTCCGCGTCGGCGCGGATGCGGCCATGCTCCTCGCCGATGATGCCGTGGCCGGGGAAGGCGACCTCGGTGAGGGCGCGCATCGCCGTTTCCGCCTCGCGGTCGGCGATGGTGACCGGGCTGGCGTCCGCCTTGTCGTCGACGGTGAAGGAAGTGCGGAAATAGCGCCGGATCACCGCGCCGGCGGCGTCGGCCAGGCACTCCGCATGGACGGCGAACGCGGCAAGGGAATCGGGCGGCGACGGCATGGCGCATCCTGTCCCGAATCGCCGGGCGAGAGAAGGCCGGCTTGGCGGCCGGCGGGCCCGGTGCCATGATCGCGGCAATCAAATTATCCGGAGGAGGCTTCGATGACGGACAGCGCCGGCCGCATCCTGACCACCCACGTCGGCAGCCTGCCGCGGCCGCACGACGTGCTGAACATGATGAAGACGCGCCTGACCGGCGAGGGGACGCCGGTGGACGACGCGGCGTACCAGAAGCGCATCGCCCAGGCGGTCGCGGAGATCGTGAAGAAGCAGGCGGACAGCGGGCTCGACATCGTCGCCGACGGCGAGATGTCCAAGGCCGGCTTCTTCGTCTACGCCGAGCAGCGGCTGTCCGGCCTGCAGCGCCGCCCCGACATCAAGTACGAGCTCTACATGCAGGAGCGCAACGCCTTCCCGGAGTACTACGAGGAGTACATGAAGCGCGCCATGCTGGGCGGCAACGTCGCGCCGGTGGTGCCGCTCTACTGCGTCGGGCCGATCAGCTACGTGGGACAGGCGGAGATCAGGCGCGACCTCGCCAACCTGCGCGCCGCGGTCGATGCGGTGAAATGCGTCGATGCGTTCGTGCCGTCAACCGCGCCCAGCGGCATCGGCTGGAACAGCTACTACAAGACGGAGGAGGAGTTCTTCTACGCCGTCGGCGAGGCGATGCGCAGCGAGTACCAGGCGATCCTCGACGCCGGGTTCCTGCTGCAGGTGGACGACCCGTTCCTGTCCGACATCTTCGGCGACCCCAAGCTCGACGCGGCGGGGAAGCAGCGCAAGGCCGACATGTACGTCGGCAGCATCAACCACGCGCTGCGCGGGCTGCCGGCGGAGCGCATCCGCTTCCACACCTGCTACGGCATCAACGAGGGTCCGCGCATCTTCGAGCCGCAGCTCGGCGACGTCATCCGCCACATCTACAAGATCAACGCCCGGGTCTACTCGTTCGAGGCCGCCAACCCGCGCCACGAGCACGACTACCACGTGTTCGAGACCCACAAGCTGCCCGACGGCAAGGTCATCATGCCCGGCGTCGTCACCCACGCCAGCAACATCGTCGAGCACCCGGAGCTGATCGCCGAATGGCTGGTCCGCTTCGCCAACCTGGTCGGGCGCGACAACGTCATCGCCGGCGCCGACTGCGGCTTCTCCTCGCAGGCCTGCTACCACACCGAGGTGCACCCGACGGTGATCTGGGCCAAGTTCGAGGCGATGGCCGAGGGCGCGCGCATCGCCTCGAAGAAGCTGTGGGGATAGCGGCCGGGAACCTCGCGACCGCGGCGTTGTAGGGGCGGGTTTGAAACCCGCCCGCGACGTTCGCACCGGCACCGGCGCCGAATGGCAGAAAAGAAAAGAGGGCGGGTCTGAAACCCGCCCCTACAAGGCATCGGCGGGCGATCGTCAGCCGTCGCCGGCTGCTACGCCGCCAGCTTGAAGCTGAAGGCGCCGAGGACGTAGTTGACCCGCTTCTGGTCGTCCGACAGCGGCAGCAGCACGCTGCGGTAGAACACGTCGGCGCCGTTGCGGTTGATGAAGCGGCCGACGTCGGCGATCGGCTTCATCAGGTCGATGGCGACGCGGCAGAACGACAGCCCGCGCTCGGTGGCGGACGGCAGCACGTCGATCACCCGCTTGCCGGTCGGGTCGCCGCCCAGCGCGTCGATCAGCGCGCGGCCGGCGTGGACGATGCGGTCGTCGTGCTCATGCGCGCCGACCTCGATGACGAAGGTGTTGGGGTCGTCGCCGCCCAGCGGGCCGGGAAGGAATTGCGCCCGGCTGGGCAGCCGGCGCTCGCCGCGCAGGCTGTCCCAGTGCGCGAGCGCGCGACCCACCAGCCGCCGCTCCGTCTGTGCCCGCGGCGCCGCCCTGTCTTCGGCGGACGGAGCGTCCTGCAACATGAACCCGGACTCCGTGCAATGAGTGCATTCGACTCAAATTGCGCGAATCCTGGTTAACAAAGGGTTTCCGTCCGCGCCGCTCACGCATCGGTGACCGCGGCCGTGCGGGGTCAAAATTGAGGCAGGCGCGGCGGCGCGCCGCCGCCCGTTCAGGGCAGCGGGACCGGGCTGTCGGCGAGCGAGCGCAGGTAGGCGATCAGGTCGGCGCGCTCCTGCACCTTCTTGTCGCCGGCATAGGCCATCTTGGTGCCGGGGACGAACGCCTTCGGGTTGGCCAGGAAGTGGTTCAGGTCCTCGAACGTCCAGTTGCCTTCCTTCTCGGACATGCCCTTGGAGTAGGAGAAGCCCTCGGTGTGCGCCTTGTCGGCGCCCACGATGCCCCACAGCGGCGGACCGACCTTCGCCTTGCCACCCTTGGTGAAGTCGTGGCAGACCGCGCACTTCTTGGCCACCTTCTCGCCGTTCTCGGCGCTGGCGGCGGCGAGCAGCGGCGTCACCGGCTCGATCGGCGCCTCTTCCTTCTTCGCCGGGCCGGCCGGCTTCGCGCCGCCGGCGCCTTCGGCGACCGCGGCGGTATGCTGCTTCGGATGCACCAGGCCGTTCCCGACGGTGCTGATCACCATCGCGGC
>JBFWQM010000189.1:0-11148 GCA_050249455.1 Rhodospirillaceae bacterium
AGCGCGGCGACGAACGGCAGGGCGGGTGAGGCTCGCCGCCCACCTCGCGCTCGTCCTTCTCCTCGCCGGCTGCGCCGGCGACAGCCAGGAACGCAACGCCGCGCGCGGATTCGACAGCTGGTGCCGCGGCGCGCACAACTGCACGGTCAGCGAGCCGTCCCGCTAGAGCATTATCCGGCGAAGTGGAAACCGGTTCGCCGTAGGTTATGCGACAACGAAGAATCGAGAGCGGTATCCGATCACATTTGATCGGATACCGCTCTAGGCCGGCCGCCGCCGCCCGGCCAGGATCACCGCCGCGGCGGCGAGCTGCAGCGTCGCCGCCGCGGCGAAGATCGCCGCCGGGTCGGCCGGCCCGCCCTGGGTCGCCTGGCGCAGCGCGCCGAACAGCGCCGGCGCGAAGGCATAGGCCGCCTGGCTGACCGCGGTGGCCAGCGCCACGGCGCGGGCGAGGTCGGCGGCGGCGAACTCCGCCTGTGCGACCAGCGGCGGCATCGCGGTGGCGTTGCCGATGCAGGCCCCGAACACCACCACCCCGGTCAGCAGCAGCGCCACATCGGTCCCGCCCGACAGCGCCATCAGGATGCAGCCCGCCATCTGGACCGCATAGTTGGCCGCCGCGGCGATCCGCCGGTCGATGCCGGGCCGCAGCAGCGCCGCGAACAGCATCCGCCCGCCGATCGCGCAGCCGGTGGCGAACGCCGTCGCCGCGCCGGCCCCGGCCTCGCCCAGCGCCGCCGCAAGGACGGAGAACAGGTGCGCCAGGGTGCCGACCTGCGCCACCAGGCCCAGCGCGGCGGCCAGCGCCAGGGTGCGGAACGTGCGGTCGCGGTAGAGCGCGCGGCCTGGCAGCGCCGGCGCCGGGTCGGCCGGCGCCGCGGCCGCGTCCTGTGCCGATGCCGGCGGCGCGCCGTCCGGCGCGAGGTCCAGGCCGGCGGGCGTCGCGCGCAGGTAGCGGCCGGCGACCCACCACACGATCAGGATCGTCGCCGCGCCCGTCGCCACGGCTGCGCCGGCGAAGCCCAGCGCCGCGATCAGCGCCACCCACAGCGGCGTGAAGGCGAGCCCGCCGCCGCTCGCGCCGTTATAGGCCAGCGCCAGCGCCGCCGGCCGGCGGCGGTGAAACCACGGGGTGACGATGGCATTCAGCGCCGCCGCGCCGGTGGCGCCCCAGCCGGCGCCGCTCAGCACCGTCGCGGCGAACAGCTGCCACGGCGCCGCCGCGACCGCCCAGCCGACCACGCCGACCGCGGCCGCCACCGCGCCGGCGCGCGTCGTTGCGGCCAGCCCCAGCCGGCGGTGCAGGCCGGGCAGCAGCGCGATCACCGCGGCACTGACCAGGAAGTGGCAGGTGACGGCGGCCGACACCAGCGCCACCGGCCAGCCGCGGCTCGCCACCACCTCGTGCAGGTAGACCGGCGGCCCGTAGAAGCCCAGCCCCCAGCCGAAGAACGCGACCGCGCACGCCGCCCACGCGACCCGCCATCCGAAGAACCCGGGCCCGCCCCGGCGCCGCACCGATCGCACGCCTCGCCCCCCAGCTTTCCCGCGCCGACGTCCGGCGCGCGGCGTCTTATAGCTACGGCCAGCGGTGATGGCTCGTCATGCGCGATGCATCGACGCTGCGTAGGGGCGGGTCTCGAACCCGCCCTGTTTTCCCTGTTTTGCCTTCGAAGCCTGCGCTGGCCCTGACGCCGAGGGCGGGTTTGAAACCCGCCCCTACGGATCGCCGGAAGCGGTCCGGCATCCGCCCCTTACACCGGCCGCGTCGTGTGCCGTTCGTGGAAGCGCTTCTCGATCGCGTCCCACAGGCTCGCCTCGATGTGGATGTCGTCGTGGCGGTTGATCTCCTGGATGCCGGTGGGCGAGGTGACGTTGATCTCGGTGATGTAGTCGCCGATCACGTCGATGCCGACGAACACCAGGCCGCGGGCGCGCAGCGCCGGGCCGATCGCCTCGCAGATCTCGCGGTCGCGCGCGGTCAGCGGCGACTTCTTCGCGCTGCCGCCGGCGTGGAAGTTGGCGCGCGCCTCGCCCGACGCCGGGATGCGCGCGACGCCGCCGGCCGCCTCGCCGTCGACCAGGATGATGCGCTTGTCGCCCTGGCGCACCTCGGGGATGTAGCGCTGCACGATCACCGGCTCGCGGTAGAGCGCGGTGAACAGCTCCAGCAGCGCGTTGAGGTTCTCGTCCTCCGGCTTGATGTGGAACACGCCGGCGCCGCCGTTGCCGAACAGCGGCTTGACGATGATGTCCTTGTGCTCGGCGCGGAAGTCGAGGATGCGCGCGCGGTCCGAGGTGATCAGCGTCGGCGGCATCAGCTCGGCGAAGTGGGTGACGAACAGCTTCTCCGGCGCGTTGCGCACGTGCGCCGGGTCGTTCACCACCAGCGTCTGCGGATGGATGTGCTCCAGCAGATGCGTCGCGGTGATGTAGGCCATGTCGAACGGCGGATCCTGGCGCATCAGCACCACGTCCATGGTGGCGAGGTCGATCGCCTCCGCCGCGCCGAGCGAGAAGTGGTTGCCCTTCTCGCGCCGCACCTTGAGCGGGCGCGCGGTGGCGTACAGCCGGCCCTGGCTGAACGCCAGCTGGCTCGGCAGATAGTGGAACAGCGCGTGCCCGCGCGCCTGCCCTTCGAGCGCCAGCATGAACGTCGAGTCGGTGTCGATGTTGATGCTCTCGATCGGGTCCATCTGGATGGCGACGGCGAGACTCATGGGACCCCTCGTTGGTTCAGGCGCAGCGTGTGTTGCGTTTCAGTGCAGCCGGGTGCGCAGCCGTTGCAGCAGCGCCGCCGCCTCGTGCCGCGCCGCGCCCTCGGCGCCGCGCGACAGGTATTCCTCCAGCGCCGCGATCGCCGCGGCGACCCGCCCGACGCGGGCGTTCAGGATGCCGGCCTCGCGCCACATCGAGGTGCAGCCGGGCGCGAACATCAGCATCGATTCCACCGCCGCCGTCGCCGCCTCGTACTGGTTCTGGCGGATCAGCCGCGACTTGATGTTGTTCTGCAGCCGCATCAGCACGTCGCGGGTGGACACCGGCTCGTAGTAGTCGGGGTCGATCTCCGCATCCTCGCCGACGCTCTGCTTCAGCAGCGCGCGCAGCTCCGCCGCGTTGACCGAACGGCCGGCGTTGAACGGGTCCACGATGCCGCGCTGGCCGGCGCACATCATGCCGACCAGGAAGTGGCCGGGGAAGTTGAGGCCCGCGATGTCCCAGCCCTGCGCCCGCCCGGCGTGGATGTAGAGGATGCCGAGCGACACCGGCAGTCCCTTGCGCCGGTCGATCACGCGGATCAGGTTGGCGTTCTGCAGGTCGTCGTAGGTCAGCGCGTCGCCGGTGTAGCCGTAGCGCTCGGCGATCACCGCCTGCAACGCGGCGATGCGCGCCTGCAGGGTCGCCTCGCCGGCCGCCGCCTCGCCCACCTCGCGCGCCAGGTCGGCCAGATGCGCACGGTACCAGCCCAGCCGCACGCCCGGCCGGTCGAGCGCCGCCAGCGCCAGCGCCGCCTCGCCGATGTCGATGTGCTCGTCGGCGCCGCTGCCCATGCGGCGCAGGACGGCGCATGCCTCTTCGCGGCCGATCACGCGCGGCGCCTCGGGTCGCCCTTCAGCAGGACGTAGTTCACCACCTGCTTGACGTAGGGCATGCGGCGCGCGTGGCCGAGCACGCGGTCGAGCTCGGCCTGGCTGCGCGCGATGCCCATCAGGTAGACGGTGCCGGCCACCACGTCGATCGAGTAGTTGACCGAGCGCACGCTGCCGTCCATCAGCAGCTCGGTGCGCAGCCGCGTGGTGATCCAGGAGTCGCGGGCGTATTCCTGCAGCCCCGCCTCGGTCTCGGTGACCTTGATCTCGTTGATCACCTCGCGCACGCCGTCGGCCTGCCACGCCAGCCGCACCGCGTCGACCCGGTGCTGCGGATCGTCGACCTTGCCGGTCAGCAGCACGCGGCCCTCGGTGACCGACAGCTGCACGTCGGAGGCCATCTTGACGTTGTGGTTGATCCACAGCGCGTTGATCTCGGTGCGGATCGCGGTGTCGCTCACCGCGCCGGTGAAGCCGCGCTCCTGGGCCGGGCTGGTCGCGATCGCGCACGCGCTCAGGCCCGGCGCCGCCGCCGCCGCCAGCATCGCACACACATACGCGAACCGAACGCCCCGCATCGCCCAGTGTCCCCTAAATCGCCCCCACGAGAGGCATTCTGACGCCTAATTTCAATCGCGCCAAGCATCGATAAGGTGGTGCGGAACCTGCCACGGCGCCACCACCATCACGTCGAACCGCGCGTTCAGGCCGGCGCATTCGGGGTGCGCGGCCAGGAACGCGGACGCCGCGCGGCGGATGCGCGCGCGCTGGCGCGGCGTCAGCGCGTAGAGCGCGCTCTCGCCGTCCTGGCGCGCCTTGACCTCGACGAACACCAGCGTGCCGCCGCGCCGCGCCACGACGTCGATCTCGCCGACCGGCGTCTTGAAGCGCCGCGCCAGCACGCGGTAGCCGCTCAGGCGCAGCCGCCACGCGCACAATGTCTCCGCCAGCCAGCCGTAGCGGTAACGCCGGCGCCGTTCGTCGATTCCGCTCATCGCCGGCCCTTCGTCAATGCGAGCGCGCGCGCATATACCGTGCGGCGCGGCAGGCCGCAATCGGCGGCGACGGCGGCGGCGGCGTCGCGCACGCTCGCGCCCTCCAGCGCATCGGCCAGCCGCGCGTCGATCTCCGCCTCGCTTGGCGCGGCCTGCGCGCCCGCGGCGGGCGGGCCGACGACGATCACGATCTCGCCCTTCGGCGCGCCGGCGGCGGCGTAGTGCGCGGCGAGGTCGGTCAGGCTGCCGCGGCGCACCTCCTCGAAGAGCTTGGTCAGCTCGCGCGCCACCGCCGCGGCGCGCGCGCCCAGCACCGCCGCCATGTCGTTCAGCGCCTCGGCAAGCCGGTGCGGCGCCTCCAGCACGACCAGGCTGGCGCGCACCGGCGCGATCTCGGCCAGCGCCTCGCGCCGCGCCGCGCGGCGCGGCGGCAGGAATCCGACGAACAGGAACCGGTCGGTCGGCAGCCCCGCCACCGCCAGCGCCGCCAGCACCGACGACGCGCCGGGCAGCGCCGTCACCGTCACGCCCGCCGCCGCGGCCGCCGCGACAAGGCGATAGCCCGGGTCCGACACCAGCGGCGTGCCGGCGTCCGACACCAGCGCCACGATTTCGCCGCGTTGCAGCCGTTGCATGAGGATCGGCCGCGCCCGCTCGGCGTTGTGGTCGTGGTAGGGCGTCATGGCGGCGCGGATGCCGTAGGCGGCGAGCAGGCGGCCGGTGACTCGGGTGTCCTCGCAGGCGATCACGTCGGCGGCGCTCAGCACGTCCAGCGCGCGGGCGGTGACGTCGCCCAGGTTGCCGATCGGCGTCGCGACGACGTAGAGGCCGGGCGCCGGGCGCGGCGTCTCCGGTTTACTTGATTCCCCTGCGGCGATAGCTTGTGCGCCCGTCGCCCGGGGCTTGGTGGAGGATCGACGTGGCGTTTGCATCGTTGCCCGCGAAGGGTCTGGCGCGCCGTGCCGCGGCGGCGCTGGTGGCGGTCGGCCTGGCCGCCGCCCTGGCCGGCTGCGCCGATCGGACCGTATCCGAGCGGCCCCGCACGGCGCAACCCGCCGCCGAGCCGCCGCCGCGCCTGTCCGAGGCCCCGCTCGCGCCGCCGCCCGGCGCGCCGCCCGGGATGCCGGCGAAGCCGAAGGAGACCAAGGTCGCGCTGCTGCTGCCGCTCAGCGGCAACGCGGCGGCGCTCGGCCGCTCGATGCAGAACGCCGCGCAGCTCGCTTTGTTCGACGCTGCGGACGAAACCCTCAGCCTGCGCTTCCACGACACCGGCGATACGGCGGACGGCGCGCGCGTCGCGGCGCAGCGCGCGGTGGACGACGGCGCGGCGCTGATCCTGGGGCCGGTGTTCGCGGGCTCGGTATCGGCGGTGACGCCGGTGGCGCGCGGCGCCGGGGTCAACGTGGTCGCGTTCTCCAACACCCGCTCGGTGGCCGGGCCGGGCACCTACCTGCTCGGTCTGATGCCGCGCCAGCAGGTGGTGCGCGCGGTCGCCTACGCGGCGGAGCAGGGCGCCAGGCGGTT
The DNA here is from genome assembly GCA_050249455.1 of Rhodospirillaceae bacterium. GTDB lineage: Bacteria > Pseudomonadota > Alphaproteobacteria > MPNO01 > VGEU01 > JBFWQM01. The sequence goes on from JBFWQM010000189.1 coordinate 6,110, forward strand.
CGCCGCGCTGGTGCCGGAGACGGCGTTCGGCCGCCAGGTCGCCGGCGACTTCCGCGACGCGGTCGCCTCCGCCGGCGGCGCCGTGGCCAAGGTGCAGTTCTATCCCGCCGACCAGCGCGACCTCGCCGACGTGCTGCGCCGGCTCACCGGCGCCACGGGGCAGCCGCCGCGCGGGCCGGTGGCGCGGCCCTACGATCCGGTGCCCTCGGTCGCCGGCCGCGCCGCGGTCGCCGCCGCGCAGGCCGAGGCCGACGAGCCGACGCCGCCGCCCGATCCCGGCTTCGATGCGCTCTATCTGCCGGAGGCAGGCCAGCGGCTGCTGTCGATCGCGACCCTGCTGCCCTATTACAACGTCGACCCCAAGACCGTGCGCCTCCTCGGCATGGCGGCGTGGCAGGACCCGGCGCTGGGCCGCGAGCCGGCGCTGGCCGGCGGCACCTTCGCCGCGCCCGACCCGGCGCCGATCGCCGAGTTCCAGGCCCGCTACCGCGAGGCGTTCGGCGGCGCGCCCGACCCGCTCGCCTCGCTCGCCTACGACGCCACCGCGCTCGCCGCGGTACTCGCCAACCGCCTCGGCGGCCCCGACTTCTCGTCGGCCGCGCTGACCGGCCCGTCCGGCTTCGCCGGCGCCTCCGGCCTGTTCCGCCTGCTGCCGACCGGCGAGGGCGAACGCGGCCTCGCCGTGCTGGCCGTCCAGCCGACCGGCTTCGACGTGGTCGACCCGGCGCCGCAAAGCTTCGCGACGGTGGGGCAGTAGGCTAGTCGTCTTTCAGGAACCGCGGATCGCCGGAGGCCCAACCGAAATAAAGCGATGGCGCTGCGGCGGCGTCTGCGCGGAGGAGGGCGTCTGGCTCCGGCTTGATGCCGAACAACGCCGCGAAAGCCACGAAATCCTCGAACCACCGTCGTGTCGCCGAAAAGGAATGGACGATCATCGCCGCCGCCGGCGTTCCGAACCGCCTCGCCTCGATCACCGCTGATGCGGCGCGGTGCAGCAACTGATACCGGATTTGCGCCGGCGGCTCGGCCGGCAGTGCGAGTAGCTGGCAAATCTGCGCCAGCCTGACCCGCTTGCCGTCACTGGCGTCGACCAGCCACTCGCCCAACGTCGGGCCAAACGCCTCATCGACCTTGCCTTCGATCATCAGCGCCATCACGCTGTCGCCGCAACGCACGAGCGCGAACACGTCGTTTTGGCTGTCGCGCCGACCGCCGTCGAGCGGAACCTTCCATTCGGGAAGCCCGATCAGGAGCTCAGGGCTCGTGGCGCGGATGTCTTCGTGGCTCCGGATGGCTGCAGCGATCTCGGGGGGCAAACCATCGGCTGCGTCCCAGCAGCGCGCCAACGTCTTGGCCGAATAGCCGGCCTTCCATTGTTTCCCGGGGTCGGCGAGATGCGCCTTCCAATCTTCAGCCGATTTGGACTTAAAATATATCTTTCCCATCGCTGATCCCCTTGACCCCATTGACTCTCAGCCTGCTTCATCCGGCTAGACTACCCGAACCCGAGCAGGAAAAATCACCGGTGTTGGGCAGCAGCGGCGCGTCGACAGCTTTCCTGCTAGGAAGGTCGCGCGAGGTTGGCGGGAACGGCCGCCGGCTGGCAGGCGGGGGTGCCGGGCGAGAGTGACGCAGCGGGCGGAACTCCTCGATACCGTGATCCAGGTGGCGGCGGCGGCGCTGGGCGCCGTCGGGCTCGTTTGGCTGGTCGGCCGCGTCGCGACGGGCGACGCCGGGGCGGTCGCCGCGGTCGCGGTGTACGGCGCCGCGCTGGTCGCGACCTACACGATCTCGGCGATCTACCACGGCACGGAGTTCGGGCGGACGCGCCCGGTGGTGCGCGCGCTGGACCACTGCGCGATCTTCGTCCTGATCGCGGCGACGCACACGCCGTTCGCGGTGATGGCGCTGTGGGACCGCCTCGGCTGGCTGATGCTGGCGGCCGCGTGGGCGGTGGCGCTGATCGGCGTGGCGCTGCGGCTCTACTGGATCCGGCCGACCTCGCGGCTCGCCTCGCCGGTCTATCTTGCGCTCGGCTGGTTCGGGCTCGGCTGGGCCGCGCCGCTGATCGACACGATCGGCATCGCCGCGCTCGGCCTCGTGGTCGCCGGCGGCATCGCCTATGTCGCCGGCCTCGCGCTCTTCCTCGGCTGGCGGTCGCCCTACGCCAAGCCGGCGTGGCACGCCTTCGTCGTCGCCGGCAGCGCGCTGCAGTTCGCCGCCGTGGCGCTCTACGTGCTGCCGCACCACGCCGCGGCGGCGCGGCCGTAATTTCGCCATCGGCCTGCCGTTCGCTGACGGCAGGGCTGATCGGGGGGACGGGATGCATGCGGCCGACGACGCTTCGCCGATGCCTGCCAACGCGGCGGATGGCCTCGCCTTCCCGGCGGTGCCCGGGCCGCGGGCGGCGGCGCTGCTCGCCATCCTCTGGCAGCTCGACCGCACCCAGTGGTGGGCGCCGGCGCGGCTGGCGGCGATGCAGCGGGCGCAGCTCCACGCGCTGCTGCGCCACGCCGTCGAACAGGTGCCGCATTACCGGCGCGACCCCTACGCGCGCCTCGCCGGCGCCGATGCGCTCTCCGAGGACGGCTGGCGTGCGCTGCCGATCCTGACCCGCGAGGACGTGCAGGCCGCCGGCGAGGCGCTGGACGCCGAGACGATGCCGGAGAGCCACGGCGGCTGGGACGTCGTCCACACCTCGGGCTCGACCGGGCGGCCGGTGCGCGCCGCGCGCTCCGACCTGTGGGGCCTGTTCTGGAGCGCGTTCACCCTGCGCGACCACTTGTGGCACCGGCGCGATTTCGCCGGCACCCTGGCCGGCATCCGCGAGACGGCGCCGGACAAGGCGCTCTATCCCGCCGGGTCCCGCGCCGACGGCTGGGGCCGGTCCAGCGCGCCGGTGTTCCGCACCGGCCCCTATGTCGGGCTCAACCTGGCGACGCCGGTCGACGAGATGGCGGAATGGCTGGAGCGCACGGCGCCCGACTATCTCCTGACGCATCCCAGCATCGCCGCGCGTCTCGCCCGCCATTGCCGCGCGACCGGGCGCGCGCTGCCGCGGCTGCGCCAGGTGCTGACCATCGCGGAGGCGGTGCCGGCCGACCTGCGCGCGCTGGTGCAGGCGGTGTGGGGGGCGAAGCTGGTCGATCTCTACAGCACGCGCGAGACCGGCTATCTCGCGCTGCAGTGCCCCGACCATCCGCACTACCACGTCCAGTCCGAAGGCGTGCGGGTGGAGGTGCTGGACGACGACGGCACGCCGTGCTCGCCCGGCGCGGTCGGTCGCGTCGTCGTCACGCCGCTGCACAACTACAAGACCGTCTTCCTGCGCTACGACGTCGGCGACCTGGCGGAGGTCGGCCCGCCGTGCCCGTGCGGCCGCGGGCTGCCGGTGATCGCGCGCATCCTCGGCCGCCGCCAGTCCATGCTGCGCCGGCCCGGCGGCGACGCGCTGTGGTCGCTGCTGTCGTCGTCGGACATCGACCGGCTCACCGCGTGCGCGCCGGTGCGCCGCTATCAGGTCGCCCAGGTTGCCGCCGACCGTCTCGTGCTGCGGGTGGAGACGCCGGCGCCGCTGACCCTCGAACAGGAATCGGCGCTGCTGGCCTGGATGCGGGCCAGGTTCCCGCCGCCGTTCGCCTGCGCGGTGGAGCGCCGGGCCGAGCTGCCGGCCGGCGCGGGCGGCAAGTTCGCCGACGTGGTCCGGGAGGACTGACCGGCGGCTGGCGCCGCCGGCCGTCCGTATCCGTCAGTACCAGACCTTGCCGTCGTGGCGGCGCTCGCGGTCGCGGCGGCCCTCGCCGCCTTCCGCGCCCTCGCCGCCCTCGGCCCCCTCGCCGCCGCGGCGGACCGCGCGGGGGTGGCCGTAGTCGACCCAGTACGGCGCGGCCTGCATCACCGCCCCCCGCGGCATCACCGCGACGTGGCCGCCGAGGCCGCCTTCGCCGCCCCGGACGATCACCTGCACCTCGTGCGCCGCGGCGCCGCTCGCCGCCGCCGGAACCGCCAGCACGCCCAGCAGCGCCGCGCCGATCAACTTGTCCTTCGCACCCACCATCTTCCGCTCCCATGGCCGCTGCGGGCGTTCCCAACCGGCAACATTGGGGCGGCCGGTTGTGGCCCAACTGTGGCGTGCGGCGCCGCCTGCGGTTCGGCGCTATGCTCGGCGCCGACAAGTTCCATCGGGGGGAACCGGGCATGACAACCATTACACGACGCCGTCTGCTCAACGGCATGGCGGCGCTCGGCGGCGCCGGCGCGGCGTACGAGACGCTGGCGGCGTGGGACTTCTTCCGTCCCGCGCCGGCGCAGGCGGCCGAGCTCGCGCTGCCGGCCGGCTCGGGCGCGGGAAAGTCGGTGCTGGTGCTCGGCGCCGGCGTGGCGGGGATGTGCGCGGCGTTCGAGCTCGACCGCGCCGGCTACGACGTGACGGTGATCGAGCCCGACCGGCGCATCGGCGGCCGCAGCCTCACCCTGAGGCGCGGCGACGCCTACCGCGAGGTCGGCGCGCAGCCGGTGCAGGAATGCCGCTTCGACGACGGGCTGTGGCTGAACGCGGGGCCGGGGCGCATCCCGCACCACCACGTCACCTTGATCGGCTACTGCCGCCGGCTCGGCGTCGCGCTGCAGCCCTACGTGTTCGCCAGCCGCGCCAACCTGGTGCATTCGGGCAAGCTCGGCAACGCCGGGCGCACCGTCGCGATGCGGCGCATGGTCTATGACCTGCAGGGCCACGTCGCGGAGCTGCTCGACAAGTGCATCGCCAAGGGCGCGATCGACCTGCCGGTGACCGGCACCGACCTCGAGAAGCTGCGCGACATGCTGGCGGGGTTCGGCGACCTGACCCGCGACGGGTCTGCGAGCGCGCGCACCTATTCCTACCGCAACCAGTCGGGCCGCGCCGGCTTCGACCCGCCGCCCGGCACCGCGGCGGAGCGCGGCAAGCCGCTGACCCCGCTGGCGCTGGAGGAGATATTGCGGTCGGAGGCGTGGGACGACTGGCTGATGCGCGACGCCGACTATTTCTGGCAGACCTCGCT
>JBFWQM010000190.1:0-11134 GCA_050249455.1 Rhodospirillaceae bacterium
CCTTGTCGTTGAGGTTGCCCTTGACCTCCTTGATCGCGCTGTCGAGCCACGGCAGCAGGTCATAGGCCTGCGCCGAGTAGTTCGACGGCTCGTAGCCGTACTTGGCGATGAAGTCCTTCACGAAGCGCTGGTTCTGCGGGTTCTTCAGGTCGGCCGCCCAGTGCATCGTGTGGTAGGTGCCGATCGCCGCGTCGCCGATCGCCGGCAGGGTGACCGCATCGACCGTGAACACGGTGTAGACCGGGATCCTGTCGGCCAGTCCCGAGGTCGCCCACTGCTTCAGGAACGAGATGCCCATGCCGCCGGGCTGGAACAGGAAGACCGACTTCGGGTTGGTGGCGCGGATTTGCGAGATCTCGGCCTGGAAGTCGGACTGGTCGAGCTTGGTCAGGATCTGCCCGGCCGTCTTGCCCTGGTAGAAGCGCTGCAGGCCGGTGATCATGTCCTTGCCGGCCTGGTAGTTCGGCGCCAGCAGGAAGCTGTTCTCGACCTTGTCGTCGGTCATCAGCTTGCCGAGCCCCTCGGGGATCGTGTCGTTGTTCCACGAGGTGGTGAAGAAGTTCTCGCTGCAGTCCTTGCCCGACATGGGCGAGGCGCCGGCGTTGGTGGAGATCATGAAGGTGCCGGACCGGGTCACCGGCCGGGCCACGGCCATCAGCACGTTGGACCAGATGATGCCGGTGACGAAGTGGACCTTGTCCTTCTGGACCAGCTTGTCCGCTTCCTGGCGGCCGGCGTCGGGCTTGCCCTGGTCGTCGCCGTATATGATCTCGGTGTTTAGCCCGCCGACCTTGCCGCCGAGGTGCGACAGCGCCAGCTCCACCGCGTCCTTCTGCTGCTTGCCGAAGATGGCGCGGTCGCCCGAGAAGGTGTTGATGAAGCCGATCTTCAGGGTTTCCTGGGCGGCGGCGGGCTGGGCGGCAAGGGCGCCCGCGAGCGCCAGCCCGGAGGCGGCGGCGATGAAAGACTTCAGCATGGGTGGACCTCCGTGGGGTGGACGGCACATCTGGCGTGGCCTAAACCAATGGTAGCCGATTTCGCCCGCTTGCCAAGGGCTACGGCTTGACGGCCGGCGGGTTTTGCCCATTTCGGTTCGGGGCAGGACGCCGGGCGGCAAGGAGAACGGATGGACGAAGGACGCAAACCGCCCGCCGCCGAACGGCGCCTCACGTCGGCCGAGCGCCAGGCGGCGACGTTCGAGCGCACGCGCGAGGCGCGCCGCACCGAGGTGGCCGAAGACTATGTCGAGCTGATCGACGACCTGATCGAAGTGAACGGCGAGGCGCGGCTGGTCGATCTCGCCGAGCGCTTCGGCGTCAGCCACGTCACCGCCAACCGCATCATCGCGCGGCTGCGCCGGGACGGCCTCGTCACCTCGAAGCCGTACCGGTCGATCTTCCTGACCGAGGAGGGCCGCGCGCTGGCCGGCCGGTCGCGGCGGCGCCACCGCATCGTGATCGACTTCCTGATCGCGCTCGGCGTCAGCGAGCAGCAGGCCGAGATCGATTCCGAGGGCATCGAGCACCACGTGAGCGAGGAGACGCTGGCGGCATTCGAGCGGCTGACCCGCGGCCGGCCGCGGGGCGGCGACGGGGCCTGAACGCGCCGTTTAACGGCTTCGAAACCTCAAGCCTGTAGTTCGTCGATCTCCAGTACGCCGATCATCGCGGACCGGCCGCATGGGAAACGAGTGCATGGCCCAGCTCGAACGACAAGTGGATTTCTCCCCGGCCGACAACGCACGCTGGATGCCTTCGCTCGGCGAGGTGCATTTCTTCGTGCGGTTCGGCGGCAACCGGCTTTTGTGCCGCATTTCGCGCGATTACCTGGAGGCGACCGGCGCGGCGACGCGCGGCAGCGACGTGTGCCTCGCGCTGACCGGCAAGAATTTCGATCGTATCAAGCAGCGCATTGCGCAACTCGTCACCGCGGGCCGGTACGAGGAAGGCGGCAGCGTGCTTCTGAAGCGTACAGATTGGTAGAGTCCTTAAGGCTTGACTCGGTCGACCCGCGTCGTTAAAGCCAATGGAGCGTCCTGAACGCACACCAAGATCCGGCAAAACTCCAAAGTGGGGGGCTACCCATGAGGTTCGTTGCCGTTCTTCTGCTTGGCGTTGCGGTGCTGGCACGACCGGCGTCGTCGTCATCGTTGAACATCGATGCGTCGCAGTTTCAGTGTCTTGCGTTGAACGTCTACTGGGAATCGCGGTCTGAGCCGACCGCGGGCCAATTGGCGATCGCACACCTCACGCTGAACCGCGTGAAATCCAACAAGTTTGCGGAATCGATCTGCGGCGTCGTCCAGCAGGGCGGCGAGACGCAATCGTGCCAGTTCTCGTGGTGGTGCGACGGCCGCAGCGACGCGGTGGTCGACGGCCCGGCATGGCGCGAGGCGGTCCGCGTGGCCAAGATGGCGATCGAGGCCGAGGCGAAGGATCCGACCGACGGCGCGCTCTACGTGCACAACACCTCGGTCTCGCCGAGCTACCTGGCGAAGAAGAAGCCGACGGCCCGCATCGGCCGCCACGTCTTCTATCGTTGAGGTCGTTGTCCCGGTGAAGTGAAAAGGGCGGGTCCCGGACCCGCCCTTTGTCGTTTCCGCGCGTCGTCGCGTCGGCTCAGGTGGCGTGGCCCGCCCGCTGCCGGTCGATCTGCAGCTTCGCCATGAACGGCAGGAACGGGTGCACGCCAAGCTTCAGGAGCGCGCTCTGGTCCATCGCGGCGAGCGCGGTCTTCTCCGCCGGCGCGATGGCGAGTGCGTCCGCGTAGGCCTGCGGGTTGCTCAGGAACCGGGCGCGTTCGCCGACGTCGTGCGCCAGCCGGTGCAGGATGTCGGCCAGCACCACCTGGTCGGGCGCGATGGGCGGGTAGTGCAGCTCGGTCTTCTGCGCGGCGCCCTGCGACCAGAACGCCATCGTCGCATAGTTGTGGTGCCACGACGGGTCGAGCGAAACCAGGTCGGGCTTGCGCTCGCCCAGCAGCCCGGCCGCGACGCCCCAGCAGCGCAGCTCGATATTGCCGGTGTCGTCCAGCCGCTTCTCGTCGAGCGACAGGAGCCAGCGCAGGTTGCCGGTCGACAATTCCGCGACCAGCTTCTTGTCGAACTCCAGATCGGGCTGGGCATAACGGTCGGTGCCCGGGAAGTGGGATAGCCCGCCGCTGGTCACGACCACGGCGCGGACGCCGAGCGCGGTGAGCCCGCGCCGCATAGCCTGGCCGAACGCGAAGCAGCGCTCCATCCGCGGCTGCGGCGGCACGTAGGCGTTGACGAAGACCGGGATGATCGGACCGGCGGTGCGCAGGAAGGTCAGCGGGATGCCGAAGGCATAGTCGAGCGCGGCGTTGGAGGTGAACGCCGGATCGAAGCCTTCCTCCTGCAGATAGCGGATCAGCGCGGTGGAGAGGTCGGCCGCCACGGTGTAGCGGAACTCGCGGCCGGCGAACGTGCCGACCGCCTCGCCGCCGCGATGCAGCGCGAACGACGGTACGCACTGCAGCAGGAACTGGTCGGCGTGGTCGTTGGCGATGACGATCGTCACGTCTGGCTCGAGCGCGGCCAGGCGCTTGCCGTTCTCGACGGCGAGGGTCTCCACACGCGCCACGGTGGCCTTGTCCTCGGTCTCGGGCAGCGTGAAGAATTGCGGCGCGTGGGCCATCAGCACGCCGCCGACGATGCCGGCTTCCTTCATCTCCGCTCTCCAACGGGTTATCGCGTTAACTCTCATGATAACGCGATTCGCAGGCGTGGCCAGACGCGCCGCGCGGCCGCGTCGCGATGTCGCCGCGGCGCCGCTTAAGTCGAAATTAACGGGTTTAGCCGCGATATGACCGATATTTTTCGGATACCGGTTGCATCGCTTATGGCGCTTGGGCGCAGTGGCATGAAGCACGCGGACCCGGCCGATGGGTCGGACCGCGAGGCGGCGCTCGAAGCGCGCGTTGCGTCGCTGGAACGGCGTCTGGCCGCCGCCGAGGCCGAGCGCGACTCCCTGCGACGCGCCGCCGACCCGTTCTTCGAACTCGTGGAGCAGATGCCGGATGCGGTCATGGTGCATGACCGGCAGTGGCGCATCCTCTACCTGAACCCGGCCGGGGTCGCCCAGTTCGGGCTGTCGTCGGCCGCCGAAGCGATCGGCGGCACCCCCGAACGGTTCATCCATCCGAACTGGCGCACCGCCATCAAGGACCGCTTCCAGGAAATCGAACGGGGCGAGAAGCTGCGCTTCCTCGTCCACCGGCGCCTCAGGCCGGACGGCAGCACCTACTTCGCGTCCTCCGCGGCCGTGGCCGTCGATTGGAACGGAACGCCGGCCTGCGTGGTGGTGATCCGCGACGTCACCCAGCAGCTGTTCAACGCGGAGCTGGTCGCGTCCGTCGAGACGCGGCTGCGCGACGCCATCGAGTCGATGACCGAAGGCTTCGCCGTCTTCGACCGCGACGACCGGCTGGTCGAGATGAACCAGCGCTACCGGACGGAGATCTTCCCGCGGCTCGGCGCCTGGCTCGCGCCGGGGGTGCACTACGACGACATCGTGCGCAAGGTGTGGGAGCACGCCGGCGCCCGGGACGCCGAGGAGGTGGCCGACAAGGTGGCGACGGCGCGGAATTCCCATCGCGCCGGCCACGGGCGAAACCGGATCGCGCTTCCCGACGGCCGGGTCATTCGCGTGGTCAAGCGCCGCACCGCGGACGGCGGCACCGTCGGCGTCTATTCCGACATCACGGAGGAACAGCGGCGCGACGATGCGCTGCGCGAGGCGAACGAGCGCCACCGTCGGGTGCTCGACATGCTGCCGGACGCCGTCGTCATCCACTGCAACGGCCGGTTCGCCTATGTCAATGCGGCGGCGGTCGCGCTCTTCGGCGCGCCCGACGCCGATGCCCTCGTCGGCCGGTCGAACTTCGACTTCATGCCGCCCGAATGGCAGGACGTCGTTCGAGAGCGGATGCGCTACTACGTGGAGAACGGCGTGCCGCCGGCGCCGCAGCGGCAGCAGCGGCGCCGCTGGGACGGCGGCACGATCGACGTCGAGAACCACGCCCGCATGACGACGTGGAACGGCGAGCCGGCGTGGATCGTGGTGATGCGCGACATCAGCCAGCGCATCACCGCGGAGCGCGAGCTCCAGGAAACCCAGCGCCGTCTCGTCGCGATCACCGCCAACCTCCCGGGAGCGGTCTACCAGCGCGTCCTGTATCCCGACGGGCGCATCGACTTCCCGTATGTGAGCGACGGGGTGCGGGAAACCCACGGGTTCACGGCCGCGGAGGTCCTGGCGAATCCGTTCCTGCTGGTCCAATCTCTGCATCCCGAAGACCGCGCCCGCTACCGCGAGGCGCTGCACGCCTCCGCGCGCGACCTGACCCCGTTCGAGATGGAGTTGCGCAACCACTGGCCCAACGGCCGGGCGGTATGGACGCACAGCGTCGCCCGCCCGCACCGGCGCGACGACGGGGCCGTGGTGTGGGACGGCATCTTCTTCGACATCACCGCGCAGAAGGCCGCGGAGGAGCGCGCGGCACTGGCGCACCGCTGGCTGCTCGACGCGATCGAATGCATCAACGAGGGCTTCGCGCTGTGGGATCGCGACGACCGCCTTCTGCTGGCCAACCGCAAGTACCTCGACAACCAGGCGGTCTCGGCGATCCCGGTAGGGACGGGCATCAAGGCGGAGGACTTCGTCCGGCGCCGCGCGCCGGGAGTCTACGGCGTCGACGACGAGGCGACCGCGGAGGCGTGGATCGAGATGCGGATGCGCCACCATCGCGAGGGCCGCGAGCCGTTCGAGGTGCACGACAAGAAGGGCCGCTGGACGCTGATCAGCGAACGCCGCACGCCGGAGGGCTTCACCGTCGGCCTCTATGCCGACATCACTGGCCGCAAGCGCCGCGAGAAGGCGCTGCAGGAGAGCGAGGCGCGCTATCGCGGCCTCGTGGAGCTCATGCCTGATCTCGTCTACGTGGTGGTGGACGGCCGGTTCGCCTTCGTGAACGCGGCAGGCGCGCGGCTGCTCGGCGCGGCCACGTCGGCAGAACTCATCGATCGCCCGTCAGCGGAATTCACGCATCCGGACTACATCCCGGAGATGCGCCATCGCTATGGGCGCGTGCTCAACGAAGGCATCCTGGTGACGCCGTGGGAATGCCGTCGGCTCCGCCTCGACGGCAGCGAGTTCTGGACCGAGAACGTCGCGCGACAGATCGTCTGGCAGGGCCGCACGGCCTCGCTGGTGATCGCGCGCGACATCACCGATCAGATCGCGGCCAAGCGCGCGCTGCGCGACAGCGAGGCGACCCTGAAGGCGCTGATCAACGCGTCGCCGGACATCGCCTTTCTGCTCGACCACAAGGGCATGACCTTGACGGCGAACGATGCCGCCGCGCGCTATTTCGGCACGACGATCGAGGCGTTCGTCGGCAGCCGGGCCCGTGATTTCAGCCGGCCCGACGGTCGGGAGCAGCGCGACGCCGCGATCGAGCACGCGATCGAGAAGCGGGCGCCGGTGTCCCTCGACCAGCGCCGCGACGGCCGCTGGCTGCACTACACCTTTTGCCCGGTGATCGACAAGAAAGGCCGGCTGCAGCGGGTCGCAATCTTCATTCGCGACGTTACCGAGGCCCGCGATGCCGAGGAGAACATGCGCCAGGCCAAGGAGACGGCCGAGGTCGCCAACCGTTCCAAGAGCGAGTTCCTGGCCAACATGAGCCACGAGCTCCGGACGCCGCTGAACGCCATCATCGGCTTCTCCGAGATCATGATGACGGAGATGTTCGGCCCGCTCGGGAACGACAACTACAAGGCCTACATCCGCGACGTGCACGAAAGCGGCACGCACCTGCTGCAGGTCATCAACGACATCCTCGACCTGTCGAAGGTCGAGGCCGGCCGGCTGACGCCGAACCTCGCCCGGGTCGATCCGCGCGTGGCGATCGACAGCAGCATCCGCATCGTCAAGCCACGCGCCGATTCGCGCGGGCTGCGCATCCTGACACGCATTGCGCCCGATGTCGGCGCGGTCGAGGCGGACGACCGCATCCTGAAGCAGATCCTGATGAACCTGCTGTCGAACTCGGTCAAGTTCACCCGCGGCGGCGGCAAGATCGGCGTCCGCGCCAGCCGCGGCGCCGACGGCATGGTCACCATCCGGGTGGTCGATGTCGGGATCGGCATCGCGCCTTCCGACATGGCGCGGGTGATGCAGCCGTTCGGCCAGGTCGACTCGACGCTCAGCCGCAAGTTCCAGGGCACCGGCCTCGGCCTGCCGCTGACCCGGTCGCTGGTCGCGCTGCTCGACGGCACGTTCGTCCTGTGGTCCAAGCCCGACCTCGGCACCGTCGTCACCGTCCGCCTGCCGGCGTGGAAGGAGCGGGGCGGCGCCTCCGGCCCGCAGGGCGACGCCTAGCGCGTCCAGGCGTGGCCGACTTTGGCCTCCGCCCAGCGCGCGACGGCCAGCAGGTCGTCGTCCTTGTGGAAACGGCCGATCAGCTTGGTGCCGACGGGCAGGCCCTTCGGGCCCTTGTGGGTCGGCAGGGTGATCGCCGGCGCGTGCAGGAAGGTCCACAGGCTCTGGAACTTGGGGTCCCCGGTGTAGCCGATGCCCTCCGGCGCCTCGCCGGCCGCGCTGGCCACCAGCAGCGCGTCGCAGTCGCCCAGCACGCCGGGGTAGTCGGCGCGGGCCTGCGCGGCGGCGGCGAGGTCGGCGAGATAGCCCTCGTACGGGTGGTCGCGGCCGATCGCCAGGGTCTGCCTGATCTTCTCGCTCAGCTTGTCGCGGTGGTTGTTCCACTCCCACGCCAGCGCCCGGTAGAACTCGTAGGACAGCACGCGCCAGTGCGCGTCGGCCATGCGGGCGAAGCTGTCGGGCAACGTCACCTCGGTCACCTGCGCGCCGGCGGCGGCCAGCCGGCCGGCCATGTCCTCGACCGCCTCCACCGATTCCGGCTGCAGCTCGCGCCACAGGTGGGTGCGCGCCATCGCGATGCGAGGCGGCCGGCCGAGCGTCTTGTTGCCGACCGGCTTGCCTGCCATCACCGAGGACACGAGGTCGATGTCGTCCACCGAACGCGCCATGCAGCCGATGGTATCCAGCGACTCGGCCTCCGACATCACGCCGGTGCGGTTGATCACGCCGTAGCTCGGCTTCCAGCCGACCACGCCGCAGAACGCGGCCGGCCGGATCACCGATCCCGCCGTCTGGGTGCCGAGGCCGGCAGGGGCCATCCGGTCGGCGACCGAGGCGGCCGTGCCGCTCGACGACCCGCCGGGGGTGTGCGCGGGGTTGTGCGGGTTGCGCGTCTGGTTGGGATGCGAGGCGGCGAACTCGGTGGTCACCGTCTTGCCCATGATGACCGCGCCGGCGGCGCGCAGCAGGCCGACCGCGGAGGCATCGGACAGGGTGCGGTTGCCGGTGTGGATCGGCGAGCCCATGCCGGTCGGCATGTCGGCGGTGAAGAAGATGTCCTTGATCGCCACCGGCACGCCGTGCAGCGGCCCCAGGCTGCCCTTGGCGGTCGCCGCATCGCGTTCGCGCGCCTGCGCCAGCGCCAGCGCGGGGTCGAGGTAGGCCCAGGCCTGCACGGCCGGCTCGCGCTCGGCGATGCGCGCCAGGCAGTCGGCGACCAGCGCCTCGGAGGTGATCTCGCGGGCGGCGATGCGCCGGGCCGCTTCGGTGGCGGTGATTTCGTTGAGCTTGGTCATGGCGCGCGACTATAACAAATCGCCACGGCCGTGCACCCCCCGCTCGGAGCGCCGCGCCCGCATGCGCATCGCGACCTTCAACCTGGAGACGCTCGACGACGCTGCCGAGGCCGGGCCGCCGTTCGCGGAGCGGCTGCGCCTGTTGCGTCCCCAGCTCGCGCGGCTGCGCGCCGACGTCCTGTGCCTGCAGGAGGTGAACGCCCAGAAGGTCGACCCGGCCAGGCATGCGCCCCGCGTCTTCCGCGCCCTCGACACCCTGCTCGCCGGCACGCCCTATGCGGCGTATGCCCGCGCCAGCTCCCGGCTGGCCGACGACCGCGGCCCGCTCGACGTCCATAACCTGGTGACGCTGAGCCGCCGGTCGCTCGCGGCGCAGCGCCAGCACTGGCACGACCTCGTGCCGGCGCTCGACTGGCGGGCGCTGACCGCGCGGCCGCGGCCGGCGGCGGGCGAGCCGGTGGCCTGGGACCGGCCGATCCTCCATGCCGCGGTCGCGCTCGCCGACGGGCGCACCCTGCACGTCTTCAACGTCCACCTGCGCGCGCCGCTCGCCGCCTTCATTGCCGGCCAGAAATCGGGCGCCTTCGCGTGGAAGACCTCCGCCGGCTGGGCCGAAGGCTTCTTCCTCGCCACCGTCAAGCGGGCCGGCCAGGCGCTGGAGGCGCGGCTGGCGATCGACGCGCTGCTCGACGCCGACCCGGACGCCTTGATCGCGGTGTGCGGCGACATGAACGCCGAGGTCAACGAGATGCCGCTGCGCCTCCTGCGCGCCGAGGAGGAGGACACCGCCAACGGCGCGCTGGCCAGCCGGGTCATGGTGCCGCTCGAGCGCGCGCTGGCGGATTCGCGCCGCTACACCGTGCTGCACGCCGGGCAGCGGCTGATGCTGGACCATATCCTGGTGTCGCGGGCGTTGATGGGCGCCTTCCGCGGGGTGGAGGTCCATAACGAGGCGCTGGAGGACGAGGTGGTCGGCTACGCGCTCGCCGGCGGCTCGCCGGAATCTTACCACGCGCCCCTGGTCGCCGAGTTCGACCTGCCCGCCTGACGTTTCACCGGGCTGTCACACGCTTGTGAGCCGGTGTGTATCGCATCGGGGCGGCGGCGGACCTACATTCCCCTCAGGCGAAATCGAAACCCCCAACCGATCGAGCCGCGTTTCTGCTCTGACACACACGACGATCGTTACATCGTTACAGGCGGACCCGGTCAGCTCCTTCCGGGTCCGCTTTTGTTTTGGGCCGGGGGAAAGGACCTTGGAACTCGGCGTCGCTACCGCCCTTCCTGGCGCCAGGCGAGGAGGAGGGTGCCGAGACCGAGGATCAGCAGCGCGATGGCCGGCAGCAGCGGCACCTCGCGCACGCTAGTGACCCGGTAGTCGTTGTTGGCGACCAGGCCCATCCAGTCCGGGCCGCTGGTGCGCCGGCCGTCGCGCACGCGGCGGAGCTCGGGCAGGCCGTCGGCCAGCCAGTGGCTGCCGCCGCCGGTCGCCTGGGTCAGCGGCGCCAGCGGGGCGGGCGAGGCCCGCATGTCGGCGAATTCCTTCGGGTTCAGGTTGCCGACCGCGGCCAGCCGGTTGTGTCGGTCGTCGCTGACCCGGTAGATGCCCATCTCCTTGACCGGCACGGTGGCGCGCGCCCGGCCGCCGAAGCCGTCGGTCAGCCGCACCGTCGTCGTCTCGCCGGACGGCGACACCACCTGGACCGGGCTGTCGTCGGGCTCCAGGCTGCGGCGGACGATGGTCAGGCCGTTGCCGTCGAACGTCGCCTGGAGGTCCGATTCCTCCAGATCCGGCTCCTTCATCAGCCAGTGCGCCAGCCGGCGCAGCATCTCCGAATGCGGTCCGCCGCCCTCGAAGCCGCGCGCCCACAGCCACAGGTGGTCGGACAGCACCTGGGCGACCCGGCCCTCGCCGACCCGGTCCACCACCAGCAGCGGCCGCTCGCCGGAGCCCTGCATCAGCGTGTTGCCGCGCCGCACGGTAGCGTCGATGTCGCGGAACCAGCGGCCCCAGCGCGGGTTGGCGGCGTCGGCGCCGGGCAGGTCGGCGGTGATCGGATGGCGGCGGCCCTGCTCGGAAAGCTGCGGCTTGAACCCTTCCTCGACCACCGTGCCGGTCGGCGCCGCGGGCAGGATCTCGCCCAGCGGCGTGCGGAACAGGCTGAGCGGCGAGGCGAACTCCGGACCCGTCGCGTCCAGCACGGCGCCGCCGCGCTCCACGTAGCGCGCGATGTTGTCGTAGTAGGTGCTGGGCAGCACGCCGCGCCGCCGGTAGCGGTCGAAGATGATCAGGTCGAACTCGTTGAGCTTGATCTCGAACAGCTCGCGGATCGGGAAGGCGATCAGCGACAGCTCGCGCACCGGCGTCGCGTCCTGCTTCTCCGGCGGGCGCAGGATGGTGAAGTGGACCAGGTCGACCGACGGGTCGGCCTTCAG
>JBFWQM010000191.1:0-11006 GCA_050249455.1 Rhodospirillaceae bacterium
CGTGCTGGCGCTTGGCGCGACCCTGGTGGTGCAGAGCGTGCGGGGCCGGCGCGAGATCGCCGCCGCCGACTACTTCAAGGGCCTTTACGAGACGGCGCGCGCCGACGACGAGCTCCTGGTCGAGGCGCTGGTCCCGGCGGAGAAGCCGGGCGGCGTGTCGGTGTTCCTGGAGCTCGCCCGCCGCCACGGCGACTTCGCGATGGCCGGCGTGTGCTGCCGCGCGACGATCAAGGGCGGCATGATCGACGATGCGCGGCTGGTCTATTTCGGCAGCGAGGTGAAGCCGACCCTGGGCGCCGGTGCGATGGCGGCGCTGAAGGGCAAGGCGTGGTCGGATGCGACGCGCGACGCCGCGCTGGCCGCGCTGGGCAACGACCTGAAGCCGATGAGCAACCTGCAGGGCAGCGCGGCGATGAAGCTGCATCTCCAGCGCGTCCTGACCAAGCGGGCGCTGGACGCGGCCGTAGAGCGCGCGAGGGCGGCATGAACGACGAAGAGACACTCTCCATCACCCTGACGGTCAACGGCGAGCGGATGACCCGGACCGTTCCGGTGCGCCAGCACTTGGTCGATTTCCTGCGCACGGAGCTGCAGCTCACCGGCTCGCATCTCGGGTGCGAGCACGGCATCTGCGGCGCCTGCTCGGTGCGGGTGGACGGCGTGGTGGTGCGCGGCTGCCTGATGCTCGCCGCGCAGGCCGACGGCGTCGAGGTGACGACCATCGAGGGACTGACCGACTCGGGCGAGATCGCCGACCTGCAGAAGACGTTCGTGGAGCGCAACGCCCTGCAGTGCGGCTTCTGCACGCCCGGCATGCTGATGACCGCGGCCGACCTCCTCAAGGCGGCGAAGCCGGCCAGCCGCGAGGAGATCCGCGAGTTCCTGTCGGGCAATTTCTGCCGCTGCACCGGCTACCACGCGATCGTCGACGCCGTCGAGACGACGCTCAACCGCCGCCTCGGCCGCTGAGCGAGAGGGAACGATGAACGACAAGGCCATCCTGACCCCGTTCGACCGGCCCAACAGCTATGTCGGGCGCACGCTGTCGCGCCCGGGCGCCAAGCGCGCCGTTGCCGGCCGCGGCAACTATGTCGACGACATCGTGCTGCCGCGCATGCTGCACGCCGCCTGCGTGCGCAGCCCCTACGCCCACGCGAAGATCCTGAACATCGACACGGCGGCCGCGCTGAAGGCGCCCGGCGTCATGCTGGCGCTGAGCGGGCCGGAACTCGCCAAGCGCTGCACCGCGCCATGGGTCGGCACCCTCAAGGTGTTCGACGGCATGAAGTCGGCGCCGCAGTACCCGATGGCGGTCGACCGCGCGGTGTGGCAGGGCGAGCCGGTGGTCCTGGTCGTCGCGCGCACCCGCGCGCAGGCCGAGGACGCGGCCGAGCTGGTCGAGATCGAGTGGCAGGAGCTTCCGGTCGTCGCGGAGAAGAAGACGGCGCTCGATCCTTCGACGCCGGTGATCCACCCGGAGCTCGGCGACAACCTCGCCTTCCGCCGCACCATCGGCACGGGCGACGTCGACAAGGCGTTCAAGGAAGCCGACATCGTCATCGAGGAGACCTACGAGTTCGGCCGCCACACCGCGGTCAGCCTGGAGCCGCGGTCGATGATCGCGGACTGGAACCCCGGTTCGGAGCGGCTGACGGTCTACATCTCGAACCAGGTGCCGCACATGATGCAGTACCTGTTCTCGCGCACCCTCGGTGTGCCGGAGCACATGGTGCGCGTCGTGTCGCCCGACGTCGGCGGCTCGTTCGGCATGAAGATCCATTCCTACGGCGACGAGGTCGCGGCGGTCGCCGCCTCGATGATCCTCGGCCGGCCGGTGAAGTTCGTCGCCGACCGGCTGGAATCATTCCTGACCGACATCCACGCGCGCGAGAACACCGTCCACGGCAAGATCGGCCTCAAGAAGGACGGCACCATCACGGCGGTGGAGATCGACGACATCTCCGGCGTCGGCGCCTATTCGCAGTACCCTCGCACCAGCGTGTTCGAGGCCAACCAGATCCTCAACATCACCGCCGGCCCGTACAAGCACCCGAACTACCGGGCGCGCGCGACGGTGGTCTACATGAACAAGGTGCCGACCTCGCAGTACCGCGCGGTCGGCCACCCGATCGGCATCACGGTCGCCGAGATGCTGGTCGACCGCGCCGCCGACGCCTGCGGGCTCGACCCGCTGGAGATCCGCCGCCGCAACGTGATGGAGGACAACTCCTACCCGCAGATGACCGGCTCCGGGATCAAGGTGATGGACCTGTCGCATCAGGCCTGCATCGAGAAGCTGGTCAAGCTGATGGACTACGACCGGATGCGCGCCGAGCAGGCCAGCTTGCGCAAGCAGGGCATCTACCGCGGCATCGGGCTCGCCACCTTCATCAAGGGCACCGCGCCCGGTCCGCAGGGCCTCTACGGCGCCGGCGGCGCGCCGATCGCCGCCCAGGATGCCTGCACCATCAAGCTGGAGCCGGCCGGCACGGTGATCTGCGCCGTCGGCGTCAGCGAGCAGGGCCAGGGCGTCGATACGGTGATGCAGCAGATCGCGGCCACCGCGCTCGGCGTGCCATTCGACAGCGTGCGGGTGATCTCGGGCGACACCGAGGCGACGCCCTATGGCGGCGGCACCTATGCCTCGCGCGCCACCGCGATCGGCGGCGAGGCGACCTACCAGGCCGCGCGCAAGCTGCGGGCCGAGATCCTCACCATCGCCGGCGCGCTGCTCCAGTCCGACCCGTCGGTGCTCGACATCCGCGACGGCAATGTGGTCGACGCGGCGAACGGCACGATGCGCATCCCGCTGTCTGAGATCGGGCGCATCGGCCATTTCCAGCTCGGCGAGCTGCCCAACGACATCCAGCCGACCCTGTCGGTGACGCACCGCTTCCGGCTCCTGGACCTGCCCTACATCTTCACCAACGGCATCCACGGCGCGCATGTGGAGGTCGACATCGAGACCGGCTTCATCCGCCACCTCAAGCACTGGGTGGTGGAGGACTGCGGCCGCATCGTGAATCCGCAGCTCGCCGACGAGCAGATCCGCGGCGGCGCGGTGCAGGGCCTCGGCGGCGCGCTGTACGAGCACTGCATCTACGACGAGAACGCGCAGCTGCAGAACGGCACCCTGGCCGACTACCTGACCCCGATGGCCGGCGAGATGCCCGACATCGTGGTCGACCACGTCCAGACCCCCACTGGCCAGTCCGAGCTCGGCGCCAAGGGCGCCGGCGAATCCGGCACCGGCGCGGCGCCCGGCGTGGTGATGTGCGCGGTCAACGACGCCCTCAAGCCGTTCGGCGCCCGCGTCACCGAGCAGCCGATGACCCCGGAGATCATCCTCAAGGCGCTGGGGAAGGTCTGATCGATCCGCCGGCTGAGAGGCCGGCGGCTTCCCACCTCACCCGCTCGCTGCGCTCGCACCCTCTCCGCCCATCGGGGGGAGAGGGAGGGGACCCGTCGCGCAGCGACGGGGAGGGTGAGGTGGCGGCCTCGCCGCCAGCCGCTACCCCAGCGGCCCCAGGAACGCCTCGCCGGCGTAGTCGTCCGGCATGCCCTCGATGGCGTCAGGCCAGGCGCCTTCCTTGACCTTGCGGCGCAGCTGCGGCGGGCGCGGGCGGCCGTCCCAGCCGACCTGCTCCATGTAGCTGTAGAGCTGGATGGCGTGGCCGTCCGGGTCCATCACAAAGGCGGTGTAGTCCATACCAGGGAACAGCTCCGGCGGCAGAGTGCGGATCTCCGCGCCTTCCGCCTTGAGGAAGCCGACGGCGTCCTTGAGCTGGCGGTAGCTCGCGATGCGGAAGCCGAACGAGAAGCACGACGTCTTCTCCGACAGCCCGAGCGCCGGGCGCAGCTTCTCCGGGTAGAGGGCCAGCGAATGGTGCTCGGTGTTGGCGCGCAGGAAGACGCAGCGCTCGCCTTGCCACGCCACCTCCTCGGTGATCTGCAGCCCGAACAGCCGGGTGTAGAAGTCGAGCACCTTGTCCATGTCCTTCACCCACAGGCGGACCGGGCCGATCTTGTTGATCTTGAACGGCCGCGCCAGCAGCACGCCGCCGGTGTCGTATTTCAGCGGCCGCTTCTCCGCAAAGCGGTAGCCGGTGGCGAGGTCGACGCCGGCCGCCTCGCTGTCCAGCAGCTCCTGGTACTCGGATATCTGCGGCAGTTCCGGCCGGGTGCGGAAGCCGCGGGCATACATGGCGCGCGGCTTGGCGCGCAGGCTCCAGCCGATCTGCTCCATACCGTAATAGGTCTCGTTGATGTGGCCCTCGGCATCGATCGGGTAGCTGTGCCAGTTCGATCCCGGCATGTCGCGGCCGATGCGCGAGATCGGGTTGCCGATCGACTTGTACCAGTCGAGCGCGTTGCGCACTTCCTGCAGGCTGCCGACCTGCCAGCTCATCTGGTTGACGAACATGTCGTCGCGCGCCGGCTTGCGGCCGACCGCGTCGATCGCCCGCTTGGGGAACACCACGAAGGAGTGGTGGTCGGTGCCGTGGTTCATGAAGAAGGCGGTGGTCTGCGCGATGCCATCCAGCACCGACTTGTCGGGCACGATGTCGGCGAAGTTGAGCGTGTCGGTGATGCGCAGGCCAAGGAGGTCGGAATAGAACGCGCAGCCGGCGGCGGTATCGTGCATGTCGAAGCCGAAATGGCCCAGCCGCATGATCTTGAACGGCCGGTCCAGCAGGACCCCGCCGACGTCGAACTTGCCCTGCGTCTGGATCGATCCGCTGTCCATGGTCGCGCTCCTTCGCTGCCGCCATCTGGCTCCGGATTTTAGCCCGCTCCGCGGGGTCCGGCGAGGCCAGCGTGAGCCCGCGCCGTATGCCAGGCAATGCGACCGATTCGACCGGCGCCCCGCTTCGAGGCCTCAGTCCGGCGCCAGCAGGCGGTAGCCGACGCCCTGCTCGGTGCGAATGTGCTGCGGCCGCTCGGGCGTGGCCTCGATCTTCTGGCGCAGCGCGCGGATGTAGATGCGCAGATACTGCACGTCGGTCTCGGTGCCCCACACCTCGCGCAGGATGAACTTGTGGGTCAGCACCTTGCCGGCGTGCAGGACCAGGAGGCGCAGCAGGTCGTACTCGCGCGGCGACAGCTTCACCTCCTCGCCGCGCACGGTGACGATGCGGCGCACCAGGTCGACCGCCAGGTCGCCGGCGCGGAACACCGGCTTCTCGCCCTGCTGCTGCAGCCGGTGGCGCAGCGCCGCGCGGACGCGGGCGAGCAGCTCGTCGATGCCGAACGGCTTGGTCACGTAGTCGTCGGCGCCGAGGTCGAGCGCGCGCACCTTGCCGGCCTCGTCGGTGCGGCTCGACAGCACGACGATGGGCAGCGCCGACCCGGCCCCGCGCAGCTGCGCGATGATGTCGGTGCCGTCGACGTCGGGCAGGCCGAGGTCGAGGATCATGAGGTCGACCGGGTGGCGGCCCACCGCCTCCAGCGCCGCCCGGCCGTCGGCCGCCTCGAAGGTCTGGTAGCCCTGCGCGACCAGGGTGGTGTGCAGCAGGCGGCGTATTGCCGGCTCGTCGTCCACCACCAGGATCCGCAGCGGCACCGGAACCGTCATGCCGCGCCTTCTTCCGCCGCCGCGGCGGCGGCGGTCGGCACCGGCATGACGACGGTGAATTCCGCGCCGCGCCCGGGACGGTTGGCGGCGCCGATGACGCCGCCCATCGCCTCGACGAAGCCGCGGCAGATCGCGAGCCCCAGGCCGGTGCCGGCGCGCCGGCGGTCGGCGGCCTGGACGCGGTAGAACTTGTCGAAGATGCGCTCCAGGTCGGCCGGCGGGATGCCGTCGCCCTCGTCGCGCACCCGAACGCGCACCGTGTCGCCGTCCTGCCGGCCGTCGATCGCGATCTCGGTGCCGGCCGGCGCATACTTGGCGGCGTTGTCGAGGAGGTTGAACAGCACCTGCTCGAACAGCACCGGGTCGAGCCGCAGCATGGGCAGGTCGGCGGCGAGGTCGACCGTCACGCGGTGCTGCGCCAGCACCTTGCCGGCGCGCTCCAGCGCGCTGCCGACGATGTCGGCGAGGTCGATCAGCTCCGCCTTCGGCGCAATGGCGCCCGATTCCAGCCGCGTCATGTCGAGCAGGTTGGCGATGAAGCGGTTGAGCCGCTCGGCCTCGTCCTGGATGGTCGCGATCATGTCGCGCTGGGCCGGCTCGTCCAGCGCCTCGCGATAGGTCCGCAGGCTGGTCGCCGACCCCAGGATCGAGGCCAGCGGCGTGCGCAGGTCGTGCGAGATCGAGGTCAGCAGCGCCGAGCGAAGCTGCTCGGCCTCGGCGGCCAGCCGTGCCCGGTCCACGTCGCGCGCCAGGTTGACCCGCTCGATGCCAAGCGCTGCCTGGTCCGCCAGCGCGTCCAGCAGCCGGCGCTGATCGGGTGTCAGCAGCGGGCCGGGCCGGTCGCGGTCGAGGCCGATCACGCCCACCGGGCCGCGGCCGGTACGCATCGGCAGGAACAGCCATTTGCCGCCGGGCAGCGTGTCGGCGCCGCGCCCGGCCGGCCGGTCGTTGGACCAGCACCACTTGGCCGCCGCCAGCTCTGCCTCGTCCAGCGTGTCCTCCGGCGGGTAGCCGACCTGCACCGCGAGCGAACCGTCTCCCGGCTCCGGAAGAAGCAGCACGACGCGCACCTTCAACATCAGCGCGATCTGGTAGGCGGTGGCCCACAGCAGGTCGTCGATCGTCGCTGTGCCGGCGAGCTTGCGGCTGAACCGGTAGAGCTCGTCCGTCATACGGGCGCGCTGGCGCGCTACCACGGCCTGGTCGCGCACCCGCGCGGTCAGGTTGCTCGCGATCGCCGCCACCGTCGCGAAGAAGAACAGCGCCACCACGTTCTCCGGGTCGGCGATGGTGAAGGTGTAGAGCGGCGGCAGGAAGAAGAAGTTGTAGGCCAGCACTGCGGCCAGGCAGGTGAACAGCGACGGCCCCAGGCCATAGCTGATCGCGCTCACCAGCACCGCGGTCAGGAACACAAGCGCGATGTTCTCGACGTCGAGGGTCTGCTGCAGTCCGAGCGCGATGCCGAGAGCGACGGCCACCATCGCGAGGCTTGCGGCATAGGGGCCGGCGTCGAGGATGCCGCCTTGCGTCGCCGGCGCCGGCACGATGCCCGGCGGTTCGGCCGCCGCCGCGACGGTCTCCTCGGCGACGATGTGGACGCTGATGTCGCCGGCGCGGCCGATGATGCGGTGGGTCGCCGACGGTCGGAACGTCTCGGCCAGCCACGACCGGCGCGACTTCGCGACCACGACGTGGGTGAAGTTGTTTTCCTGCGCATAGCCGATCACGCCGTCGGCGACGTCGGCCGCCGGGATTGTGACTGCCTCGCCGCCCAGCGTCTCGGCAAGGCGCAGGCTTCCTGCGATGCGGTCGCGCGCATCCTCGTCGAGCCGCTGGCTGCGCGAGGTCTCGACGTGGAGCGCCGTCCACGGCGCACGGAACCGATCCGCCAGACGGCGGGCGTAGCGCACCAGCGCGCGACTGCCAGCGCTTTCGCCGATGCACACCAGCAGCCGCTCGCTTGCCGCCCAGGGACCCTGGATGGCGTGTGCGCGCATGTAGTTGACCATCTGCTCGTCGACGCGTTGCGCGGTGCGGCGAAGCGCCAGCTCGCGCAGCGCGGTCAGGTTGCCCGGCATGAAGTAGTGCCGGACCGCCCGCTCGGCCTGTTGCGGCACGTAGACCTTGCCTTCCTTGAGCCGCTGGATCAGGTCCTCCGGCGTCAGGTCGACCAGCTCCACCTCGTCGGCGCGGTCGATCACGGAATCGGGCACCGTCTCGCGCACGCGGATGCGTGTGATTTTGGCGACGACGTCGTTCAGGCTCTCGACGTGCTGGATGTTAAGCGTGGTGTAGACGTCGATGCCGGCATCCAGCAGCTCCTCGACGTCCATGTGGCGCTTGGGGTGGCGGCTGCCGGGCGCGTTGGTGTGCGCGAGCTCGTCGACCAGCACCAGCCGGGGCTGGCGGCGCAGGATGGCGTCGAGGTCCATCTCGTCCATCCAGCGCCCGCGATAGGCGATCTGCCGCCGCGGCACGACCTCCAGGCCGGTCAGCTGCGCCTCCGTCTCGTGCCGGTCGTGCGTCTCGACGACGCCGACCACGACGTCCGTGCCTTCGCGCCGCTTGGCCTGCGCGGCGGCCAGCATTTCGAAGGTCTTGCCGACGCCCGGCGCAGCGCCGAGGAAGACCTTGAGGCGGCCGCGGCCTTCGTGCGCCGCCTCTTGCAGCAGCGCGTCGGGCGACGGGCGGGCATCGCGGTCGGGTCGGTCGTCCATCATGGGCGCGGCGTGGCCGATCTCCGCTTCATGCACCCATTTATACACCGGCCGCCGCTACCGGGGCGCCAGCGCGTCGAGCGCCAAATTGAGCTTGAGCACGTTCACGCGCGGCTCGCCGATGACGCCGAGGAAGCGGCCCTCGGTCTGCGCCGCGACCAGCGCGCGCACGCGGTCCTCCCGCAGGCCGCGTGCCCTGGCGACCCGCGGCACCTGGAACAGCGCGCCCGCCGGCGTGACGTCGGCATCGAGGCCGCTCGCCGACGCGGTGACGAGGTCGACCGGCACGGGCACAGCGGGGTTCTCCGCCTTCAGCCGGGCAGCCTCCGCGTTCACCCGGTCGATCATGGCTCTTGAGGTCGGTCCGAGGTTCGACCCGGACGAGCTGGCGGCGTTATAGGGCGCCGGCACCGTCCTGGCCGCGTCGGCGGGATCGGGCGCCGAGGTCGCCGACGGCCTGCCGTGGAAATACCTGTCGTCTGTGAACGGCTGGCCGATCAGCGCGGACCCGATCATCTTGCCGTCCTTCTCGATCAGGCTGCCGGCCGCCTGCCAGGGGAAGACGAGCTGGGCGATGCCGGTGACGCCCAGCGGGTAGGCGAACCCGGTGACGACGGTCATGGCGACGACCATCAGGACGGCGGGGCGAATCTGGCTCAACATGGCAGGTGTCCTTATGCGAGGCCGATGGCCGAGACGATCATGTCGATCGCCTTGATGCCGGCGAACGGCACGACGATGCCGCCGATGCCATAGACCAGGAGGTTGCGCCGCAGGATGCTGGCGGCGCCGACCGCGCGGTAGCCGACGCCGCGCAGCGCCAGCGGGATCAGCGCGACGATGATCAACGCATTGAAGATGATCGCAGACAGGATCGCGCTCTGCGGCGTCGCCAGGTTCATCACGTTGAGCGCCTGGAGCGGCGGGTAGAACGCGACGAACATCGCCGGGATGATCGCGAAGTACTTGGCGACGTCGTTGGCGATCGAGAACGTGGTCAGCGCGCCGCGCGTCATCAGCAGCTGCTTGCCGATCTCGACGATCTCGATCAGCTTGGTCGGATCGCTGTCGAGGTCGACCATGTTGCCCGCCTCGCGCGCCGCCATGGTGCCGGTGTTCATCGCCACGCCGACGTCGGCCTGCGCCAGCGCCGGCGCGTCGTTGGTGCCGTCGCCGCACATCGCGACCAGCTTGCCCTGCGCCTGCTCGTCGCGGATCAGCTTGAGCTTGGCCTCCGGCGTCGCCTGGGCGAGGAAGTCGTCGACACCCGCCTCGGCGGCGATCGCCGCGGCGGTCACCGGGTTGTCTCCGGTGATCATGACGGTGCGGATGCCCATCTTGCGCAGCGCCGCGAAGCGCTCCCGGATGCCGCCCTTGACGATGTCCTTGAGGTGGATGACGCCGAGCAGCCGGCCGTCGCGCGCGACCGCCAGCGGCGTGCCGCCGGTTTTGGCGATGTGCTCGGCGATCGTCTGGACCTGACGCACGGCGTCGTCCGGCCCCAGCCGCGGCTGCCCCGCTGCCGTGGCCCATGCCAGCACCGCATCGACGGCGCCCTTGCGGATCGACGAACCGTCGACGTCGATGCCGCTAAGCCGCGTCTGCGCCGAGAACGGAACGAAATGCGCGTGCAGCGGCGCCATCTCGCGGCCGCGGATGGCGTACCTCTCTTTGGCGAGCACGACGATCGATCGGCCCTCCGGCGTCTCGTCCGACAGGGAAGCGAGCTGCGCCGCATCCGCGAGTTCGGCCTCGCCCACGCCGGGCAGCGGCAGGAACCCGGTCGCCTGGCGGTTGCCCAAGGTGATGGTGCCGGTCTTGTCGAGCAGGAGCGTGTCGACGTCGCCGGCGGCCTCCACCGCACGGCCCGACATCGCCAGCACGTTGAAGCGCACCAGCCGGTCCATGCCGGCGATGCCGATGGCCGACAGCAGCGCGCCGATCGTGGTCGGGATCAGGGTCACGAACAGCGCGGCCAGCACGACGACCGCGATGCTGCCGCCGGCATAGCCGGCGAAGCTCGGGATGGTGGCGACCGCGATGACGAAGATGATCGTCATGCCGGCAAGCAGGATGTTGAGCGCGATCTCGTTGGGCGTCTTCTGGCGCTGGGCACCTTCCACCAGCGCAATCATGCGGTCCATGAAGGTCGTTCCGGTCGCAGCGGTGATGCGAACCTTGATCCTGTCGGAGATGACGAGGGTGCCGCCGGTGACCGCCGACCGGTCGCCGCCGCTTTCGCGGATCACCGGCGCAGACTCGCCGGTGATCGCCGACTCGTTGACCGAGGCTACGCCCTCGATCACCTCGCCGTCGCTCGGGATCAGGTCGCCCGCCTCGACCAGGACGACGTCGCCCGGCTTCAGCGTGGCGGCCGCGACCGTTCGCGCCGCGTCCGGGCCGCCGTTGCCAAGCAGCTTCGCCGTCGTTTCGGTCTTCGACCTGCGCAGGGTTGCCGCCTGCGCCTTGCCGCGTCCCTCGGCGACAGCCTCGGCAAAGTTGGCGAACAGCACCGTGACCCACAGCCACAGCACGATCTGGAATGAGAAGCCGGCGCCTCCCGCGCCGGTCACAAGGTCGCGGATGAACAGCACGGCGGTCAGCGCGGCAACCACCTCGACCACGAACATCACCGGGCTGCGCAGCATGAGGCGTGGGTCGAGCTTGCGGAACGCCCCGCCGACCGCCGGCCCGAGGATCTTCGGGTCCGTCAG
>JBFWQM010000192.1:0-10965 GCA_050249455.1 Rhodospirillaceae bacterium
CGAAGTTGTTCAGCGCGTCCTGGCCGGTCGGGCCATCGGTCGGCACCGTCGGCCAGAAGGCGTTGCCGACGCCGACATAGATCAGCGCGTCCATCAGGAACGCGTCGTTCTGGTTGGCGACCAGCAGGATGTCGTCGCCGCCGCCGTTGTCCCACACGCCATTGGTGCCGTAGTCCACGCCGATGCGCGTGGTGCCGTTCAGCGTGGTGCCGGCCAGGTTGCCGGCGAACCCCAGGATATTGCCGGAATCCGACGAGGTGACGTTGTAGCTCACCTGGTTCAGCGAGAACTGCATGCCGTCGGTGCCGCGCGCCAGCAGGCCGAAGTGGATGCGGTTGCCGAGCTCGGCCGCGAACGGCGCCGCCGGGCTGGCGACGCCGCGCCACGAGTTGAAGCTGGTGACCATGACGTCGCCCGGCACGAACTTGCCGCCGAGCTGCTCGTAGGCGGTGGGGATCGTGTCGCGCGACCCTCCGACGTTGGACAGCTCGTTCTGCAGCGCGTTCATCGCGTTGGAGAGGTAGCCGTTCCAGCTCGGCGAGCCGAAGATGTTGGGCGCCGAGGAGGCGTAGACGTCGATGATGACGTCGGCCGCCGCCGGCGCCGCCGCGAAGGCGGCGAGGGCGGAAGCGAGGCCGGCTGCGGCCGGACGGGCGGGTCGGGGGAAACGCGCGGGCATGACGCTTGCTCCTGTGGCGATGGATTGCGGCTACGCGGGCGTCGCGCCGTGCGCATCGCGCCGGCGCAGCGCGGCGAGCCCGAGCAGCCCGAGGCCGAATACGGCCAGCGTGCCGGGCTCGGGGATGAAGCCGAACGCGACGTTGTCGATGTAGAAGCCGCCGCCCGCGACGTTGTCGACCGGCGCCGAGCTCAGCCGGAACAGGAGCGTCTGCACCGGCACGCCGAGCGGATGGCTCGCCGCCTGGAAGTTCGTGTAGAAGCTCTCCCAGCTCTTGTCGGTGTGGACCAGCGCGTCGTCGAGGAAGTAGCGTGCGACGTCGTCGAATATGCCGTCGTTGAAGTCGATCTCGATCCGCAGCGTGTGGAAGGCGCCGTAGCTGACCGTACCGATGGTGACCGCGCTCGAAAACCCACCGCCGGCATCGACGTCGAAGGTGTCGATGGCGACGCCGGTGCCGGTGTCGCGCAGCGCGGCGAAGGCCTGGCGGCCGCCGTTGCCGTTGTCGGGGCTGATGGTGATGCGGGCGCCGTCCTGTGGCGTATCGGTCGCCGACTTGAAGTCGAACTCGGCGAAGAACGTCCGATGCTGCGCGCCGGTCGAGGACTGGCCGGCGAACTCCTGCGGGTTGCCGTTGGTGACGCCGGCGAGCGTCGTCGTCACGGTCGGGATGCCACCTGGGCGCGGCGCGAAGGGCTGGTCGCTGAACGTGCCGCTGTTCACCTGGTTCGATATCCGCCAGACGTTGTTGCCGCCGCCGAGGCTGACGATCGCCTCATCCCAGGGCGGCGACGACGCGCGGTTCGCCGACCAGCCGTCCTGGCCGTTGATCGTGCCGAGGGCGAAGGAGTCGAAGTCGGTCGAATAGTTGGGGATGAAGCTCGCACTTGCCGGCGCGGCGATCATGCAGGCGGCCAGCGCGGCGGCGACAAAGGCTTTCGTGTTCATGGCGCTCTCCCATACTTTCTTCTTCGTCGGATCAGTGATGGGTCGTGTCGATTGAGCCGATGCTCCTGCTCACGGTCCTTATGCATGTCCGACAGCGCGCACTTCGCGCCGCTGCGGTTCCGCCGCCGCCGCCGCGGCGGCTGTGCCGGTCCGCCCGGTCGGCACGACGCCGGCGCAGGACCGCCAGCCCGACCAGGCCAAGGCCGAGGAAGCCGATGCCGTGCGGTGCGGGAACTGGATTGGTCAGGTCGCGGAGAACGCCGACATAAAGCGGGTCCGGATCCAAGGCGCCCGAGCCAAAGCCGGGCGCCGTCCCCGAACCGTCGAACAGTACGAGGCCGCCGGCGCCGAGAGTGTCGGCGGCGATCAGGTTCGCGATCTGGATGGCGTCGATCGCCACGTCTGCGGCCAGTCCGAAGTCCGACAGGTCGAACACCGTGGCGAAGGCGCCTTCGAGGGTGGCAGGCGCGTTCGTGTAGACCTGATAGCCGGCGTCGCTCTTGAACAGCCAGTCGGAGTAGCCGTTCCCGACCAGGTGCACGCGCACCATGAACCCTTCGGGGCTCGTCGAGTTGGAGCCGGACTCGTAGATCACGAAATCGTTGCCGGCGCCGTTCGAAAGCGTCTTGCCGCCGCTCCACGAAACGTCGAGTCCGTGCCGCGTCGTGTTGCCGTCATTGCCGTCGGGAAGGTTGACGGCGCAAGCAAAAAGACAGTTCGAACCGTCTGACTGCGAAAGCCCCTGCTGCGCGAAGCCCTGGCGGCCCAGCGAGAGTTCGGGGAGGAAGCCGGGCAACCCGGTGAATCCGCTGCCGGCGCTGCCGCCCGGTTGGGCCTGGAAGCCGACCGACCGGGTGATACCGGTTGCGTTCCCGGCGCTGAACGTCGCACCGCCGAGGACGGCGCTGTTGCCGAGCAGTCCGAGAACGTCGGGCGTGCTTTCCTGGATGAAGCTGTAGCCGGCCCATGTGAAGGAGGCGGCGTCAGCGCCGCTCGGCGCGAGGGCCGTGCCGAGGATGGTCCAGGCGAGGAAGATCGACTTCATGGACCGACGCATTCTCGTAGCTCCTCCATCGAAATCGTGGACTCGCAGGCCGCACCGCCGCGGCCCGTGCCGCGGCGGTGGCGGAGCAGCGGCTAGGCGTGGATCGGTCTTGCAGACATCTCGCGCCGTCGCAGCGTGGCGAGCCCGAGCAGGCCGAGGCCGAACGCGGCGAGCGTGCCGGGTTCTGGAACGGCGTTGATGTCGATGCTGACGCTGGCGAGCTCGGTCGTGCGCGCCTCGTCGCTGAACGCCTGTAGCATGATGGTGTAGGTGCCGTAGGCGAGTGGGTCGAACACCGGCGTCATGTTGTTTCCGTCGAGGAACGGTGCCTGGTTGAAGAACTCCATGTTCCAAGAGTTCTGGGCGAGATTGTTGCTGGCGATGAGGGCCGCGTAGGCGACGGCGTCGGCGGCTTCCATGCCCGCGCCGCTGGCGGTCGCGTTGGTGCCGATCGAGTGGTCGGCGAGCGAGACGATGATGGGATCGAACGACACGAAGTTGGTGCCGGCGCCGGGGTCGAAGTCGATCTTGATCCGGTAATACAGGTCGTCCAGGTTGCGCCCCGCGACGCTGCCGTCGAAGTTGGTGTTGACCGACCACTCGAAGTTCCAGAACGGCGTCGTCGTCGGCGGCTGGGCGAAGCCGAACCCCTGCGGCGCGGTGGGGTGGCCGGCGAAGAAGTTGTAGCTGCCGTCGCCGTTGCTGTTGAACGTGTTCTCCGCCATGCCGGCGCCGTTGAACCGCAGCTTGCCGCGCAGGCCGAGCTCGATGCCGCTCTGGCGATCGACCGTGTAGCTGCCGTTGGTGTTGCCGGACCCGAAGATCACGGCGTTGGTGACGTTCTGGTCGAAGAAGATGGCGGCGTTGGCGGCTGCCGGCGCCGCGAGAAGCGCAGCAGCGGCAAGCAGGCTTCGATACTTCATCGCTCTACTCCCATGTCGCTCGTTGTCGTTTGTGCGATCGACGCCTGCTCCGCGCGCCGGTCAGGCCGTCATGACCTCGGGAACCCGGCCCTTGCGGCGGCGCAGCGCGCCGAGCCCGAGAAGGCCAAGGCCGAACACGGCGAGCGTGCCCGGCTCGGGTGCCGATTCGAAGTTGAAGGTGTTGGTCTCGGCCGCGGTAGCGATCGTGAAGCTGTCGACCGCGCCCATGAAGTCGTCCCATGCGCCCGCGCCGCCGCCGGCCTGGATGCGGATCGCGGGCCCGGTCGTGATGAGCTTCGCGCCGGGATACTGGGTGAAGTAGTCGTCGAGCGTGGTGAGCGGCGGGCCGCCGGCGCTGTCCAGATCGGACCACCAGCCGCCGACCAGCGCATTCCAGGTCTGCCAGCCCCCGAGGGTCACGCAGAGGGCGACCATGCCGCACTGGTTCGGGATGACGTCCGTTGAATAGCCGACCTGGCTGTAGGTGCCGTTCTGATAGACCGGTTCGAAGAACAGGCGATCGTCCTGAGCGCCGTCGCCGTCGCGGTCGATGCGAAACTGCAGGTAGGTCGCCTGACCGCCTAAATTCTGCGACACGTAGGTCGAATAGCTGAGCGCGGTGATCGCCGACAGGGCGAGCCCGTTGAACTGGCTCGTCAATGCGCGCGTCGCGTCGTTGCCGTCGGGTCCGACCTTCTGATGCAGACTGCCGATGCCGAGCGGTGGCGTCGCCGGGCCGCCGGCGAAGAAGCTCGTCGTCCCGTCGGGCGTCGGCGCGGCGCCATCGGTGTTGGCCGAGGAATCGAAGTTGAGGATGCTCCAGCCGTTGAGCATCGCCGGCGTGACCACGATCTCGATGGCGACGGCGGGCGTCGCGACGAGCGCGCCGGCGCCGGCGAGGGCGAGCGCGAGTGTTGTGTGGCGGCGGGTCATGCGAGCCTCCCTTGGGTTCGGGTCGATGGGCTATCGGCGTCGTCGCGCCGCCGCGGCCGCGCCGCGGCGAGCCCGAGCAGCCCGAGGCCGAGAAGCCCGAGCGGCGCCGGTTCGGGAACCGGGATCGAGGCGGCGAAGAGGTCGATCTGAGCGTCGAGCGCGGTGGGCGCGAAGATCGACAGCTCAATCGCCTTGGCGGCCGTGAAATCGGCGCCGGCGCCGGTATCGGTGAACGAGGCGAAGGGCAGGTTGTAGGTGAGCAGCGGCGCCACCGGGACCGCGAAGTCGAGCGTCGAGTAGTCGGTCAGCGACGTGTAGACGCGCACCCGGAAGGTAAAGGCGTGGTCGCCTTGCGTGGTCAGAAGGAAGACCGAATTCAGCCCGCCATCGGTGAGATCGACGCCGCTGCCGCCGCCCAGCCCGAGGTCGAGCGTGTTGTTGGTGTCGCCGTCGTAGATCGCGAATGCGTCGCCATCGGTGTTGGTGCCGGATATGTAGGTGAGGAAGTTGGCGATGCCGAAGAACCCGGTCGAGTTGTTGACATCAACGACCACGGTGCCCATCGCGTTCTGGTTCAACGCGCGGAGGAAGCGGGCGCTCCCGATCGAATTGACGCCGGTCGCGACGCCGCCTTCGGTCGGGCAACCGAACGCGCCGATCGCGGGGTCCGATACGCACTGGCCGGTCGTGTAGTTGTCGATCAGGACTGGCGCCGCCTGTGCCGCCGACAACGCGCACACGCTCGACCCGATGGCCATCAATGCGGCGAGCCTTTTCATGACGATGACTCCAACAATTACTGATGCGGCGACGCCTCGCTTATCGGGTGATCGGCACGTTCAGCGGCCAGCGCGTGCCCTGCATCTGCATCTGCATCTGGTGGCGCAGCCGGCGCAGGCGCGAGACGTAGCTGCGCACCGCGTAGCCGATGACGAAGCTGGCAAGCGCGATCGTCGCGGCTTCGAGGATCTCGGTCGGGAAGGTCATGACGATACTCCTTTACTCCGCCCCGGCCGCGCTGCGGCCAAGGCCGGTCGGTTTTGTCGTTCCGGCGCGACCTGCGCCGCGTTTACTGCATGAGCTGGCGCAGAACCGCGTACCCTGCGATGGCCGCGGCGCTGAGCACGGCGGCCACGATCGGCAGCAGCAGCGCGAACGCAGCGAAACGAAGGTCGTTGAGCGCGATGCGGATCATGGTCAGGCTCCAGCGTTGAGGCGCGTCGCGGCCGGCATCGCTGGCGCCGGCCGGCGCCGCAATGCGGCGCGCGCGACATGGGTGACGATCGCGATCGCGCACACCGCGACGACCACGACGAATGTCGCGGCGGCGCCGACGGCGCCGGCGACGGCGCGCAGCGGCCGGCGTGCGCGGGCGGCATCGTCGGGTCCGCGCGCCGTCGCGGGCGCGGTCTCGTTCTCGGGGACGAACGACGCGGCAGCGGCGTCGTCATGCATCAGCGTCAGCGTCGGCATGATCGGTTCCTCCTTCAGGACGGGTCGGCGGAGTCGGCGGCGGCGGGCAGGGGCGCCTCGCCGCGCGTGGCCCAGGCGGTGCCGGCGGCAAGCCCGGCGACCACCACGGCGGCGACCGACGCGGCGGCGGCCAGGCGCGTCGGCAGGGCGAGCGCGAGGCCGCCGGCGGCGCGCCGGCACGCGCCGGCCAGCGCCTGCAGGCGATCGATCCGGCGCAGCGCCAGCCCGCCGGCGAGCAGCACGATGCCCGCGGCCAGCAGCGGCGCCGGCTCGGGCACCGCCGCGCCGGCGGCGTCGGCGGCCGCGGCGGCGGACGTCCACAGGCCCGCGGCCAGCGCCGCGCCGGCGCACACGGCCGGCCTGGCGCGCGATGCGCATATGATCGTGAGACGGCCTGTCATGGCGGCACCTCGGGTTTGGTGGTCGATGGGATCAATGCAGGGCATCGGTGTCTCCGGCGGCTGCGGCCGGCCCTGCCGGCAGCGTGGCGGGCATGGCGAAGCGCACGCGCGCGTCCAGCCAGTCGTTGACCCAATGGCCGGCGCGCGCGTCGTCGGGGCCGTGGCCGTCGGGCCACGACACGTCGTCGATCACGCCGAGCGATTTCAGCGCCTGCGCGGCGCGTTCCAGCCGGGCGCGGGTGCGGGCGGCCCAGTGCGGGCCGCGCGCGTCCTCGCGCGGCAGCTCGCCGACCGCCGCCAGCAGCCGGTCGACGCGGCGGTCGATGGTCGCCGGGTGACGCAGCGCCACCGACAGGATCGACAAATGCTGGCCGATCTTCTTGGCGATCGGCTCGAACCCGCTGGTGGTGCGGTGGTTGAGCTCCAGCAGTGCGAGGGAGATGCGTCCGACCCAGAAGCGCCCTTGCGGGTTCAGCCACCAGTAGGCCCATTGCCCGGCGCGCACGAACCACGACGGGCCTTCGGCGCCGGGGGTGTTGACCTCGACGATGTCGAACAGGCGGTCGCCCGACCACGACGCACCGTCTTGGCGCCAGCGGCCGGTCGCCGGGTCGAACACCGGATAGCCGTCGATGGCGAAGGCGAGCGTGCGCAGCCGGGCCATCTCGTCGCGGATGCGCGCGCGCAAGGCCGGCGCGTCCTTGTCCCAGGCCGCGACCGCCTTGTAGGCGAGGATCTGGCCGGCGGTGATCACCGTGCTGTCGATCAGCGGCCCGCGCTGCGCCTGCGTGGCGCGCGCCGCGCACAGCTCGGCGAGAACAGCCAGCGCCACGTCGGCGGTGAAGGGATTCAGGCTCTCGACCAGGCCCCATAGGGCGTCCAGGTCGGGCGGCTTGTCGCCGTTTCCCTGGCCGCCGCCGCGGTCGAACTCGGGCGTGACGGAAACGGTGCCGCGCTTGCGGCCGCCGTGCAGGAACACCGGTGCGCCGTCGCGGCCGGCGACCCAGCCGCCCTGGCGCTCGCGCGCCTGGGGGCCGCCGGCGCCCACTGCGGCCAGCAAAGCGGCGATCAGGGGGTTGGAGGGCACCAGGGTGCTGCCGCGCCGCTCGGCGGGCGCCTGGACGCGGCCGGCCGGCGCCGTCGCCCGCCGTGCCCTGCCTTGGTACGCTACACCCGTCGCCAACGCCGCTCTCCCGCTTGCCGAGGCCGATCGACCTCTTCGGCAGGAGCGTAGCGAGGCGCCGGCGCCGGGCCGGGCCCGCCGTCGCGGTCTAAAGGGCTAAGAGGCCTCGCGGCATTCGCGCATGTATTCCGCACCAATGTTCAAGGGCTTGCGGTGAATCGCACAGAATATTGTGCCGGCCTTGCCGCATAACCTGACAGGCAGGCCAGGGTTTGGTGACAACCCGGCCGCAGCCAGGCCGATACCGGGGCGATTCGCAAAATGATCCGGTCCGGGGCACTTTTTGCCCCATTCGGGTGATGTGCTCACGGCCGCGTGAAGGCAGACTTGAAACGTTAATAATCAGGCTGCGTATCGGCGCGGAGAGGGGGACGAAGACGAGACGATCGGGGCGATGGTGGTGGTTGGGTCGCCTCCGAAACGATTTTTTGAGGACGCGTTTATGTAATTTGGGGTGGCCGGTTCCCCCGCCGACCACGCGCCTGTCGATCCTGTCCGGAAGGGAGGTTCGCCAGGCTGATGAACAGCCGTTTGACTGCACATTGGACCCAAGCGGAAAGTTATTCGGGCAATGAATTCGGACCGGCGCATGATCTAGGACCCTCTCAGCCACCCAGCGAGACCCTCGAACTTTCCCGACTGAGGCCCTTCCGCATGGGCTCCGGGCGGGTGCCGAACAACCCGATCGTGCGCGCGGCGCTCTGCGCGGCGATGGCGGGCGGGCCGCTGGCCCCCGGGCCCGAAGGCTGGCGGATCGATCCGGTCGGCCGGCCGCGCTTCGACAGCGGCGGGCGCGGCGCCGGCACGATCTCGATCTATCCCGATGTCCTCCAGGGACCCGACGGCAGAGCCGCGCCGGGGGCCGTGGCCGTCGCCTCGTCGGTGGTGGCCGGTCTGGGACCGTTCGCGGCCGACGTCGCCCTGGCGGTGCTCGCCTGCCTGTGCGCTCCCGACACCGCCGACCGCACCAAGTTCCCCCGCCGCGACCCGATCGCGATCGATGCCGATACCGTCCTGCGGCTGCTGGGCGACCAGTCGGCGGGCGACCGCCGCCGGGCGCAGCGCCGCCGGGTGGATGCCGCGATCGCCAGCCTGGCCGCGCTGCGCTTCGACGTCGAGGATGCTTCCGGCTACAGCCCCATCGGCCGCCGTTTCGTTTCGGGCGCGCTGTCCTGGAAGGGCGACACCCTGTTCGACGCCATCCACCAGGGCTCGGACGGGTCGGGGCGCTGGCTGATCCGCTTCGGCCAGTGGAGCGCCTGGTGGTTGAACGTGGAAGGAAGCCTGTGGCAGGCCGCGCTGCCGCTCGGGCTGCTGCGCCTGGATCGCCGCGAGACCCGCGCCGGCGCCCTGTTCGCAAAGAAGGCCGGCTGCGTGATGAGCCTGCTGCAGCCGGCGGCGCGGAGCCCGATCCGCCGCCGCGTCGTCAACCTGCTGCGCGACATCGGCGAGCTGCCGCCGCCGGAGCACCGCTCGCCGCACTGGGGCGGGCGCACGCGGGACCGGCTGGACGAAGGTCTGCTGCGGCTGGTCGACATGAAGCTGTTCGAGGTCGGCTGGCCCGACGGCTATGCGCCGGGCGATGCTGACCGGTCGCGCGGCTGGGTCGAACGCTGGCTCGACGGCAACATCGAGTTCCGCAGCCCCGGCGCGGCGCCCGCCGCGCGCCGGCGGCCTGCGGCATCGGCGGCGCCGCCGTTGCAGGTCCGGCTGCGCCGGTCGCGCACCCGCCGCGGCATGACCCAGGCGGCGCTGGCGGCCGCGCTGGCGATCTCGCAGGCGCAGCTGTCGCGCATCGAGACCGGCCTGGTCGAGCCGGATCCCGACCTCGCCGCACGCCTCGCACGCTGGCTCGACGGCGAACAGGGATAGCGCGGGTCGGACGGAAGGCCGGAATCCGGAACCGGAAACGGAAAGGGCGGCCCCTTGCGGGGCCGCCCTGCGTGCGGTCGCCGCTGCGGCCGGATCAGATCTTGACGCCGGGTCGCTCGAACTTCTTGTCCTGGTGGCCCTTGCCTTCGAGATCGCCCTTCTCGAACAGCCAGCCGTAGCCGCCCTTCGGGTTGGTCAGGATCTCCCAGCAATTGTCGTCATTGTCCCAGAAGTAGAAGCTGTAGGTGCCGTGCTGCAGGATCGGCTTGGTGATCTTATGCAGGTTCCACTTGTCCTTCTGCTCCATGACGACTCGGTAGGCCTCGTCGACCTCCGCCTGCGTCTCGAGGTCGAGGCCGTTGTGGTTCAGCACCGACATGACGTCGCTCTTGTTCTTGGACAGGACGACGGCGATCGTGTTGTCGCCGCCGAGCCGGATCAGCAGCGAGATGGGGCTGGTGCGGATCACGTCGAGGCCGAGGAACTCCTCGTAGAAGCGGCGGATGTAATCGAGGTCCCGCGACTCCAGCGTCCCGTGCGAGAGGAAGTTGAGCTTGAGCGCGGACGCCGGCTTGGTCCGGGTCGCTTCGGCGGTCTGGGTCGTCATCCTCGTCTCTCCTTGTGCGCGCCGCCGGTCGCAGGGCAGGCGCAGTTGAATGCCTCCGGTCGCTCTTCTGATACGGCGCGTGCTGGCGCCGATCTTGGCCTCGCCCCCGGCCGGTTGTCAATTCAGCGCCCGCCCCCCGGGGCCAGCGGCAGGATCAGCCGCGACGGGCAGGCGGCGCTGTGGTGGATCTCGTCGCGGCCGACCTTGTAGGGCATGTACTGGTGGGAGAACAGGCCGTCGGTCATCAGCGAGTCGCCGTTGACGATCTCCAGCCGCAGCCGGTGCCCCTTGCGGAACAGGTAGCTGCACGGCAGCACCTCGATCTCGAACTTGTAGACCCGCCCCGGCTGCAGCGGCTGCGGGTCGGCGTGGGTGTAGACCGGCCGGTGCGGCTTCGACCGCTTCTCGTCCTTGGCGCGGTGCGAGGCGCGCAGCCAGCCCTTGGTGACGACGACGGAGGCCGGCTGGCGGCCGTCGCGCCGCGCCGCGTCGTCCTGCGGCATCTGGTCGGCGATGCGCACGAAGAAGTCGGTGTCGGGCTGGTCGGACGCGGCATAGAGCTCCAGCACCACCGGGCCGGTCACCTCCATGTCGCGCTGCATCGGGTCGGTGGTGAAGGTCAGCACGCGGCCGACCGGGTCGGGGCCGAAGCGGTCGACGCCCACGACGCCGAACTTCCACTGCGGGTCGGGGTAGTCGTAGGCGGTGGCGCCCTCGTTGCGCGCCGGCGGCTCGGCCGTCAGGCTGCCGTCGTTGAGCGAGCGCACGCTGCCCGAATGGCGCCGGCGCAAATAGAACGGCGTGTAGCGCGTGCCCTTGGGCGGCCAGGCGTCGTCCTCGCGCCAGCGGTCGGCGCCGCGGACATAGAGCTTCACCGGCTTGCCGCTCATGAAGCCGTTCT
>JBFWQM010000193.1:0-10888 GCA_050249455.1 Rhodospirillaceae bacterium
CCGCTGCCCGAGCCGGTGGTGCCGCCGCCGCCCGCCGCCGCCACTCCGTCGCCGGCCGTGCCGCCGGTCGGCGGGACGCCGGCGTGGCCGCCCGACCGGCGCGAGCGCAGCACCCTGCCGGAGGAGCGGCCGAACCGCGGCCTGCGGAACGACCGTTATATGCCGCCTACCCTGTCGCCCGGCCCGGCGCCGTCGCCGGGCGCGCCGCCGATCCTGTCGCCCGTGCCCGGGCGCAGCGAGGCGGCGCCGGACGACGGCCGGCCGACCATGCTGGCCGCCCACAGCGCCGCGGGTGCCGCCGCCGCGCTTCGCACCGGCCGGGCGATGCGGCTCGCCACCGTCGGCTTCGGCTCCGGCTCGGCGCGGCTCGATCGCGGCGACCGCGCGGCGATCGACCAGATCGCCTCGATCCACCGCCGGCGCGGCGGGCTCGTGGTCGTCGTCGGCCATGCCAGCCGCGAGGCGGGCGATGCGCGGCTGCTGCATGAGCGCATCGCCAACCTGAACGTGTCGCTGGACCGGGCCAACGCCGTGGCGCGTGCGCTGCAGCAGGCCGGCGTGCCGGCCGATTCGATCCGGGTCGAGGCGCGCGGCGACTCGGAGCCCGCCGTCGCCGCCACGACGGCGGCCGCGGAAGCGGCAAACCGGCGCGTCGAAATCTTTATCGACTTCTGACAGAATGCACGCCGCATCGGCAGGGCTGGCCCCGCGGGGACCGGCGCCGGTGCATACCCACCAACGGTGATCGAGATGGACCAGGATTTCTACCGGATCAGGCGCCTACCCCCTTACGTGTTCGCCGAAGTGAATGCGATGAAGGACAAGGCCCGAGCCGCCGGCGAGGACATCATCGATTTCGGCATGGGCAACCCCGACCTGCCGTCGCCGGCGCATGTGATCGAGAAGCTCAAGGAAGCAGTCGACGACCCGCGCACCCACCGCTACTCGAACTCGCGCGGCATCCCCGGCCTGCGCCGGGCGTTCGCCAGCTACTACGCCCGCCGCTTCAACGTCGACCTCGACCCCGAGTCGGAGTGCATCGTCACCCTCGGCTCGAAGGAAGGCTTCGCCAACTTGGCGATGGCGATGTCGAGCCCGGGCGACGTGATCCTGGTGCCGAACCCGTCCTACCCGATCCACGCCTTCGGGTTCATCATCGCCGGCGCCACCATCCGCCACATCCCGGTCGGCGAGGACCTCAACTTCATGGTCGAGCTCGACCGCGCGGTGCGCTACAGCGTACCCAAGCCGATCGCGGTGGTGCTCAACTACCCGTCCAACCCGACCGCCCAGGTGGTCGACCTCGCGTTCTACGAGGAGGTCATCGCCTATTGCCGCCGGCACGAGGTCTACGTCATCTCCGACCTCGCCTATTCCGAGATCTATTTCGACGGCCGGCCGCCGCCGTCGGCGCTGCAGGTCAAGGGCGCCAAGGACATCGTGATCGAGGTCTCGTCGCTGTCGAAGACCTACTCGATGCCGGGCTGGCGTATCGGCTTCGCGGCCGGCAACAAGCGCCTGATCCACGCGCTGGCGCGGGTGAAGTCGTACCTCGACTACGGCGCGTTCACGCCGATCCAGGTCGCCGCTGCCGCCGCGCTGAACGGCCCGCAGGACTGCGTGGAGGAGTTCCGCCAGACCTACAAGCGCCGCCGCGACGTGCTGGTGGAGAGCTTCGCCTTCGCCGGCTGGAAGATCCCGTCGCCACCGGCCTCGATGTTCGCCTGGGCGCCGATCCCGCCGCAGTTCGCCCATCTCGGCTCGGTGGAGTTCTCCAAGCTGATCCTCAAGGAAGCGAAGATCGCGGTGTCGCCCGGCGCCGGCTTCGGCGAGTACGGCGACGGCCACGTCCGACTGGCGCTGGTGGAGAACCGCCACCGCATCCGCCAGGCGGCGCGCAGCCTGAAGAAGTTCATGTCGTCCGCCGACCGGATGCTCGAGGACGCCGAAAAACGGCTCGCCGCCCGTTGAGCGCACCGCTGAAGATCGCCGTCGCCGGCCTCGGCACCGTCGGGGCCGGCGTGGTGCGCCTGATCGCCCGGAACGAGCCGCTGCTGCAGCGGCGCTGCGGGCGCGCGGTGGAAGTGACAGCCGTGTCCGCGCGCGACCGCGGCCGCGACCGCGGCATCGAACTGTCGCGCTGCGAATGGTTCGATGACCCCGTCGCGATGGCGGCCAGCGCGGACGCCGAGATCGTCGTCGAGCTGATCGGCGGCGCCGACGGCCCGGCAAAGGCGGTGGCGGAGGCCGCGATCGGCGCGCGCCGCCACCTGGTCACCGCCAACAAGGCGCTGCTCGCCCGCCACGGCACCGCGATCGCGCGCGCGGCGGAGGACGCCGGCATCGCGCTCGGCTACGAGGCGGCGGTGGCCGGCGGCATCCCGATCATCAAGGCGTTGCGCGAGGGGCTGGCCGGCAACCGGATCGAGCGCCTCTACGGCATCCTGAACGGCACCTGCAACTACATCCTGACCACGATGCGCGAGACCGGGCGCGGCTTCGACGCGGTGCTGGCCGACGCGCAGGCGCTGGGCTACGCCGAGGCCGACCCCAGCTTCGACGTCGACGGCATCGACGCGGCGCACAAGCTCGCCATCCTGACCGCGGTCGCGTTCGGCTGCGAGATCGACTTCGACGGCATCCATGTCGAGGGCATCCGCCACGTCTCGGCGGAGGACATCCGCTTCGCCGGCGAGCTCGGCTACCGCATCAAGCTGCTGGGCAGCGCGCGGATGACCGAGCACGGCATCGAGCAGCGCGTCCATCCCTGCATGGTCAAGCTGTCGGCGCCGATCGCCGCGGTGGAGGGCGTGTTCAACGCCGTCGTCGCCGAGGGCGACTTCGTCGGCACCGCGATGTTCGAGGGCCGCGGCGCCGGCGCCGGGCCGACCGCGTCCGCCGTGGTCGCCGACATCGTCGACATCGCGCGCGGCCATCGCGTTCCGGTGTTCGCGGTACCGGCGCGCGACCTGGCGCCGACCCGCGCCGCGCCGATGGACCGCCACTGGGGCGCCTATTATTTGCGCCTGATGGTGATGGACGAGCCCGGCGTGATCGCCGACATCGCCGGCATCTTCCGCGACGAGCGGGTCTCGATGGAGGCGATCCTGCAGCGCAGCCGCGATCCCGGCGAGCCGGTGCCCGTCGTCATCGTCACGCACGAGACCGAGGAGGCGCGGATGACCCGCGCGCTGGCGCGCATCGCCGCGCTGGAGACGATCGCGGAACCGCCGCGGATGATCCGGATTGAACCGCTCGAACGCTGAGCCGGCACACGGCAACTGACAGGAAGGGACGGAGATGGACGACGTGATCCCGATGGACCGCAATCTCGCGCTCGAGATGGTCCGGGTGACGGAGGCGGCGGCGCTCTCGGCGTCGCGCCTGATGGGCCGCGGCGACGAGAAGGCCGCCGACCAGGTCGCGGTCGACGCGATGCGCGCCGCGCTCAACAGCCTCGCCATCGACGGCACCGTGGTGATCGGCGAGGGCGAGCGCGACGAGGCGCCGATGCTCTACATCGGCGAGAAGGTCGGCTCCGGCGGGCCCAAGGTCGACATCGCGCTCGACCCGCTGGAAGGCACCACGATCACCGCCAAGGGCCTCACCAACGCGCTCGCGGTGGTCGCGATCGCGACCGAGGGCAACTTCCTCAACGCGCCTGACGTCTACATGGACAAGATCGCGGTCGGCGGCGGGCTGCCCGACCAGCTGGTTGACATCGACGAGTCGCCGGCGACGAACCTCGCCAACCTGGCGCGCGCCAAGAAGCGCGACGTCTCGGACCTCGTCGCCTGCATCCTCGACCGGCCGCGCCACGAGGAGCTGATCCGCAAGGTGCGCGAGGCGGGCGCGCGCATCATGCTGATCTCCGACGGCGACATCTCGGGCGTCATCTCGACGTCGGAGGCCGAGAGCGGCGTCGACATCTATCTCGGTACCGGCGGCGCGCCGGAAGGCGTGCTGGCGGCCTCGGCGCTGCGCTGCATCGGCGGCCAGATGCAGGGGCGCCTGCTGTTCCGCAACGACGCGGAGAAGTCCCGCGCCGCGAAATGGGGCATCACCGACCTCAACCGCAAGTACGGCATGGAGGAGATGGCCAAGGGCGACGTGATGTTCGCCTGCACCGGCGTTACCAGCGGCACCATGCTGCGCGGCGTGCGCCGCTTCGGCGGCGGCGCGGTGACGCACTCGCTGGTCATGCGCTCGAAGTCCGGCACCGTCCGCTACATCGAGGCGCACCACAATTTCCACCGCAAGACCGGCTTCGACCCGGCGGACAGGTAGAGCCGGACAACCGCGGCGGAGCACCGGCAACGCGCCGCTCCGCTGTTCCGTAGGGCGGGTCCGAGACCCGCCCTTTTCCTTCTGTGCTGGTCGCACCAGGCGCATGGCGGCACTGCGGGCGGGTCGGAAACCGACCCTTCGGACATTCGTTCGATTGCCGCATGGACCGAGTCGGTCCCGGCGTGCCACCATGCCGGCCATGATGGACGGCCCGCCGATCCCGCCCGAATCGATTGCGCGCGCGTTCCTCGGCGTCGAGCGGTCGGCGACGGGGCGGCGGTGGAAGGCGCGGCTGGCCGACGAGCGGACGGCGCTGGCGATCGGCCAGGCCCACGGGCTGTCGGACATCGTGTGCAGGGTCATCGCCGGCCGCGGCGTCGGCTGCGACGACGTCGAGCGGTTCCTCAAGCCGACCCTGCGGGATTTGCTGCCGGACCCGTCGCACCTTCTCGGCATGGACGCGGCCGTCGAGCGCCTGGTGCGCGCGATCGTGGACGGCGAGACCATCGCCGTGTTCGGCGACTACGACGTCGACGGAGCGACCTCGGCGGCGCTGCTGGTGCGCTTCTTCGCCGCGATCGGCCGGCCGCTCCTGGTCCACATCCCCGACCGGATGCGCGAAGGCTACGGCCCCAACGCGCCGGCGCTGCTGGAGTTGCGCCGGCGCGGCGCGACGGTGGCGGTCACGGTGGACTGCGGTACGCTCGCCTACGCGCCGCTGGCGGCGGCGGCGGACGCCGGCCTCGACGTCATCGTCGTCGACCACCACGTCGCCGAGCCGGCGCTGCCGTCCGCGGTCGCGGTGGTCAACCCCAACCGCGTGGACGAGACCTCGCCGCACCGCCACCTCGCTGCGGTCGGCGTCACGTTCCTGCTGGTGGTGGCGCTCAACCGGGCGCTGCGCCGCGACTTCTGGTACGGCGAGGGCCATGCCGAGCCCGACCTGCGCCAGTGGCTCGACCTCGTCGCGCTCGGCACGGTGTGCGACGTGGTGCCGCTCGCCGGCGTCAACCGCGCGCTGGTGGCGCAGGGGATCGCGGTGATGGCCGGCCGCGGCAACCCCGGCCTCGCGG
The DNA here is from genome assembly GCA_050249455.1 of Rhodospirillaceae bacterium. Taxonomy (GTDB): domain Bacteria; phylum Pseudomonadota; class Alphaproteobacteria; order MPNO01; family VGEU01; genus JBFWQM01. The sequence continues at coordinate 5,361 of JBFWQM010000193.1, forward strand.
CGCTCGCCGACATCGCGGGGCTGCGCGAGCGGCCGACCGCGCACCACCTGGGCTACATCCTGGGCCCGCGGGTCAACGCCGGCGGCCGGGTCGGGCAGGCCGACCTCGGCGTGCGGCTCCTCACCACCGCCGACCCGGCGGAGGCGATGGCGCTTGCCGCCCGGCTCGACGGCTTCAACCGCGACCGCCAGGCCATAGAGGCCGGTGTGCTGCACCATGCCTTCGCGCAGGTCGAGGCCGCCGGCGACGACGGCGCCCCCATCGTCGTCGCGGCGGGGGAGGGCTGGCATCCCGGCGTCATCGGCATTGTCGCCGGGCGGCTGCGCGAGCGCTACCAGCGCCCGGCCTGCGTCGTGGCGCTGGCCGACGGGGTGGGCAAGGGCTCCGGCCGGTCGGTGCCGGGCGTGCGGCTGGGCGCCGCGGTGGTGGCGGCGCACCAGGCCGGCCTGCTGGCGGCCGGCGGCGGCCACGACATGGCGGCGGGCTTCACCGTCGCGGCCGAACGACTGGAGGATTTCCGCGCGTTCCTGGCCGACCACGTCGCGCGCCAGCAGGGCGGGACGCCGGCCATGCCGAGCCTCTCGATCGACGGCGCGCTGGCGCCCGGCGCGGTCACCGCCGCGCTGTGCCAGGACCTCGATCGCTGCGGGCCGTACGGCGCCGGCAACCCGCGGCCGCGCTTCGTCCTGGCCGACGTCACCCTGGTCAAGCCGGAGTGGATCGGCGGCGGCGGCGACCACCTGCGCTGCCTGGTCGCCGGCGGGGCGGGCGGGGCGCGGGTCAAGGCGGTCGCCTTCCGCAGCGCCGGCCAGCCGCTCGGCCGGCTGCTGGCGGAGGCGGGGGGCCGGCCGGTCCATCTCGCCGGCCACCTGCAGCGCCAGACCTGGCAGGGGCGCGAGAGCGTCGATTTCATCATCGACGACGCCGCGCTGGCGGTATCCCCGTAAGGATTACTCGGTTATCATAGGCCCGACGCCTGCGGCCAACGGTTGCCGCAGAAATGCCACTGGCCACCGGCACGCTGCACCCGGCGGCAGGTGGCCGGACGAGAGGCGGGCATGGACGGGAGACGGCCGGCGGCCCGGGCGGTTCGCAAGCGGCGCCGGGACCAGCGCCTGCGGCGCTGGGTCTATTACAAGCTGATCGTGCCGCTGAAGCGGAGCAAGCACCCGCCGGAGCATACCGCGCGCGGCAGCTTCATCGGCCTCGCCTGGGCGTTCACCCCGACCATCGGGCTGCAGATGGGCTTCGTGCTGCTGACCTGGGTGATCGCGCGCAAGCTCCTGCGCTGGGACTTCAACGTGATCGTCGGCGTGGCGTGGACGTGGGTGACCAACGCGCTCACCATGCTGCCGAGCTACTACCTGTTCTACGTCACCGGGCAGGTCATGCTCGGCCACTGGGACGACATGGCCGGCTACAAGTCGTTCCTCGCGCTGTGGGACGGCGCGATGGGCACCGCGCCGCCGGACGGCGACATGCTGGCCACCGCCGGCCATTACGGCGACATACTTCTCGGCTGGGGCCTCGCCATGGTGGTCGGCTGCGTCCCGTGGGCGGTGGCGATCGGCTGGCTGGGCTACGTCTGGACCCTGCGGTTCCTGCGCCGCCACCACGCCCAGCGGCTCGAACGGGTCATCGCGCGCCGGGCCGCCGCTTGACCTTGATTTTGCGCGCCCGGCCGTCTAGTTACGTCCCCGCACGACCCCATCGTCTAGAGGCCTAGGACTCCAGCCTTTCACGCTGGCAACACGGGTTCGAATCCCGTTGGGGTCGCCACTCGTTCGCCTGTTGCAGCAGCCCGTCGTTCACGACGGTTGGCATCTGCCCCGCCCCGGCTAATATCGCCCCTTGAACAGGGGAGCGCGGGCAACGCATGGGACAATATTCGATCGGCCAGCCGGTGAGCCGGCTGGAGGATCCGCGGCTGCTGCGCGGGGAGGGGCGGTTCCTGCAGGACATGGCGCTGCCGCGCGAGGCGCACGCCGCCATCGTGCGCTCGCCGCACGCCCATGCGCGCGTGGTCGCGGTCGATGCGGCGGCGGCGCGGGCGATGCCGGGGGTGCTGGCGGTGCTGACCGGGGCGGAGTATGCCGCCGACGGGCTCGGCATCATCCCGTGCGACATGGCGCAGACCCGGCGCGACGGCTCGCAGATGTACCGGCCGCCGCGGCCGGCGATCGCGCTCGACCGGGTCGCCCATGTCGGCGCGCCGGTGGCGATGGTGGTCGCCGAGACGCTCGACCGGGCCAAGGACGCGGCCGAGAGGGTCGCCGTGGAATACGAGCCGCTGCCGGCGGTGATCGACACCGCGACGGCGCTGGACGCCGCGACGCCGGTGATCTGGGCCGACTGCGGCTCCAACGAGGGGCTCTACTGGCGGCGCGGCAACGCCGCCGCGGTGGACCGCGCGTTCGCCGAGGCCGCGCACGTCGTGCGCCGGCGGCTGGTCATCAACCGCATCACCGCGCTGCCGATGGAGCCGCGCGGCGCCATCGGCGCCTACGACCCGGGCACCGGGCGCTACACGCTCTACGCCGGCCACCAGCGGCCGTTCCTGTTCCGCCGCAACATCACCCAGCACATCCTGAAGATCCCGGAGAACCAGCTGCGCATCGTCACCGGCGACATCGGCGGCAGCTTCGGCTTGCGCGGCTCGATCTTTCCCGAGCTCGGGCTGGTGCTGTGGGCGGCGAAGCGGGTCGGCCGGCCGGTCAAGTGGATCTGCGAGCGGACCGAGGGCTTCCTGTCCGACGACCACGCGCGCGACAACGTCACCGACGCCGCGCTGGCGCTCGACAAGGACGGGCGCTTCCTCGCCTTCCGCACCCGCACCAACGCGAACCTGGGCGCCTATGTGTCGTTCCGTGGCGCGGGGCCGGCGGTCGGCAATGTCGGCTCGATCGCCGGCGTCTACACCACGCCCGCCATCGACGCGGAGGTCTCGGGCATCTTCTCCAACACCCACCCGACCGCGCCCTATCGCGGCGCCGGGCGGCCGGAGGCGGCCTACGTCATCGAGCGGATGGTCGACCTCGCCGCCGCCGAGCTCGGCCTCGACCCGGCCGAGCTGCGCCGGCGCAACACCATCCCGGCGTCGGCGATGCCGTACAAGACGGCGCTGACCTACACCTACGATTCCGGCGACTTCGGCGCCAACCTGGAGAAGGCGCTGGAGATCGCCGACTACGCGGGCTTCGAGGCGCGGCGGCGCGACGCGGCGTCGCGCGGCCGGCTGCGCGGCATCGGCATCTCCAACACCATCGAGAACGCGGCCGGCGCCAGCCTGGAGACGGCGGAGCTGCGCTTCGACCCGTCGGGCGGCGTGACGCTGGTGTGCGGTTCGATACACCACGGCCAGGGCCACGCCACCGTGCAGACGCAGATCCTGTTCGACCGGCTCGGCATCGCGCCCGCCTCGGTCAACGTGATCCAGGGCGACACCGATGCCGTGACTTTCGGCACCGGCACCGGCGGCTCGCGCTCGGCGACGCTCTCGGGCAGCGCCACGGTGCGGGTGTGCGAGAAGATCGAGGCCAAGGCGAAGAAGATCGCCGCCCACCTGCTCGAGGCGGCGGAGGCCGACGTGACGTTCGCCGAGGGCACCTTCACCGTCGCGGGCACCGACCGGTCGGTGACCCTGAGCGACGTCGCCAAGGCGGCGTTCAACCCGGCGAAGCTGCCGGCCGATGTCGAGCCCGGTCTCTACGACATCGCCACCTACAACGCGCCGGTCGGCAACTTCCCCAACGGCTGCCACGTCGTCGAGGTGGAGATCGACCCGGAGACCGGCGCGACGCGGCTGGAGCGCTACACCGTGGTGGACGACTGCGGCACGGTGCTGAACCCGCTGCTGCTGGAGGGCCAGATCATGGGCGGCATCGCGCAGGGCATGGGCCAGGCGCTGATGGAGGACATCGCGTTCGACCGCGCGACCGGCCAGCTCCTGTCGGGCTCGTTCATGGACTACGCGATGCCGCGCGCCGACGACTTCTGCGAGGTCGACCTGCACAGCAACCCGGTGCCGACCCCATCCAATCCGCTCGGCGTCAAAGGGGCGGGGGAGGCGGGCACGGTGGGTGCGCTGTCGGCCGTGTGCAACGCGGTGATCAACGCGCTGTCGCCGCTCGGCGTCTGCCACCTCGACATGCCGGCGACCCCGGAGAAGGTATGGCGGGCGATCCGCGACGCGCGCGCGGCCTGAGTGCTATATTTCAGGCAAAGGACCGAACAGGAGACCTGTCATGCTGCCGATGCCGATCGAGGACCTGCCTGCCATCTGCCAGCAGCTCGCCGAGAGCGGCAAGCGCGTGCATGTGCTGTGGCAGCGCCCGGAATCGCTCGCCTTCGTGGCGCGCGGGCGCGAGTACCGCAGCGAGTTCCACGTCAACCCGTCCGATGAGGTCATGTACATGATCAAGGGCGACATGCGGCTGCACTACCGCACGCCCGAGGGCAAGGAAGGGGTCGACGTCCTGAAGGAGGGCGAGGTGATCTACACCGCCGGCGGCGTTCCGCATTCGCCGCGCTTCCCGCCCGACGCCTTCCTGTTCGTGATCGAGCGCGCGCGCCACGCCGGCGAGACCGACAGCTTCCACTGGTACTGCCCCAACTGCGACAACCACCTGCACGAGGAGAAATTCTCGGTCAGCGACTACCGCAGCGACCCGGTGTCGAAAGCCTACGCCAACTTCTTCGATTCCGAGGAGCATCGCACCTGCAAGAAGTGCGGCACGGTGATGCCGCGGCCGGAGAAGCTGTAGCAAGCCGGTACCGGCGCGGCGGAGGCACCCACCTCACCCGCTCGCTGCGCTCGCACCCTCTCCCCCCTGAAGGGCGGAGAGGGTTTCCGCCTTCTCCCTCTCCGCCCTCGGGGGCGGAGAGAGTCGGGGTGAGGTGGGGGACCGCCGCGACCCCGTCGTTCACACCGTCTCCCACGCCGCGGCCATCGCCTTGCGCTGGGCCGCGTCGGGGATGGTGCCGTCGGCGGCGTCTAGCCAGTCGGCGGCGTGGTCGGGGTTGCCGGTGGCCGGGATCGCGACCGTCAGGTCGGGGTGGCCGAGGATGTATTTCAGGAAGAACGACGCCCAGGTGCGCGCGCCGATCTCGGCGGCGACCGGGGGCAGGGGCCTGCCGTGGGCGCGGCGGAACAGGGCGGCGGTGTCGAAAGGCTTGTTGGCGATCACCGCGACGCCGCGGTCGCGGCACAGAGGCAGCAGCCGGGTCTCGGCCGCGCGGGTGCCGATCGAATAGACCGTCTGGACGAAGTCGATCTCGGCCGTCTCGACGATCTCGCACAGCGCGGGGATGGCGCCGGTGGTGTAGTGGGTGATGCCGACGTAGCGGACCCGGCCGTCCTTCTTCCAGCCGGCCAGCGTGTCGAGGTGGGTGCGCCAGTCGACCAGGTTGTGCACCTGGATCAGGTCGAGCGCGGGCTTGCGCAGCTTGCGGGCGGAGGACTCCATCTGGGCGATGCCCTCCGCCCGGCCGGTGGTCCACACCTTGGTCGCGACCCACGCCTCGTCGAG
>JBFWQM010000194.1:0-10829 GCA_050249455.1 Rhodospirillaceae bacterium
ACATCGCGATCGAGCGCATGATCGAGGGCGAGGCCAAGCAGGCCGCGATGGCCGCCTTCGTCGCCGACCCGTTCCTCAAGTTCGTCGTGGTGGTCGACCACGACGTCGACATCACCGACGACACCGACGTGCTGCACGCAATCGCCACGCGCGTGCGCGCCGACCGCGACATCTTCATGGTCCCCTACGCCAAGGGCTCGCCCTTGGACCCCGCCTCCTATGACCCCGCCCGCGGCTCCCATCTGGTGACGAAGACGGGGATCGACGCGACGCGGAAGGACAACTACCCGGACGAGATCGCGATCCCGGGGGTGGAGGGGATCGACCTGGGGGATTTCATTCCTGGGTATGGGAGATAGCGACCTTCATAATCAGAAAATACAATTCTTAGTTGTAATAAAATGACGTAATCTATTTACAGTTGATTTTGGCGGCGGCATAGTCCGGGCGGGGCGGCAAACGCGGCCGTCGGACCGAATGCGAACGCCGATGCGCACCAGTACGAAACGCCTGATCGGGGATCTCGTCGTCCTGGCTGCGGCCGGTCCCCTCGCCTTGGGCCTCATCTGCGGCGCCATCTGGATTCAGGATCGCGATCAGGTCAGTCCGGAGTGGGTGCATTGGAGCGCCGCGTATGCCGCCTCATGCGTCGTTGTCGGGATTGTGTGGCTATTGCTACACGTCCATGACGTCTGGGAAGGGATCGGCAGCGATCTTCCCGAACCGATCGCGCGGACCGTCAAGCGCCAAGCGATCGCCGGTGTCGGCGCCGTCGCGCTGACCTGTGTCGCCTATGCGGGGATCGCCTATGCGACGACCAAAGCCGCAACCGAGGCTGAAGTACCACAAAAGCCGAAGACCCGTGCGCCCAGCGGCGCCGACGCGCCGCCCGTCGCCGCCTTGGCCACTGCCAATGTCGTCCTGGTCGACCGCCGCGGTGCAGGGTTGGTTTCGACCGCGCGACCAGGCCTGCCGTGCCATGCCAAGCGGTTCCTCAGAAATCAATACACTGCGCTCGCGGGCTATTGGCGCATGGCCGCCCATCTCCAGCTCTTCCACGAAACCAACGAAGAGGGTTTGAGCGATTTGCAAAAGCGCGCGCTGCGGCAGTTCGTATTCGATCTCATCGACGCTGCCGACGGCGTAGTGCGGGTGCGCTCCCACGTCGATGCGCAGGGCACAGAAGCCAAGAACCAGCAGCTTGCGCTCCGCCGCGTGCAGTGGACCGGGCGGACGATGCTGTGCCTTCTGGATCAGGCAGGACTCGTGACGCCGGCGCCTGGATCGAGCGACTGCGGGGCTGTGCTCAGCGACAGCGCCAGCGAAGCCGTAAAATCGAAGATCGACGCAATAGTCAAAGGGGCGATGATCCAGCGATTTCCGCCAATCGTGGAGCCGGTGGCATTCAATGAGGCTGCCGGACCCGAGCCGTCGTCCTCCGGCGGCGAGGCGGCGAACTATCGCAATCGGTCCAGCGTCGTCGAATACTTCGAACGCTGCACGCCGGACCGATCCACAGCCCACGTTACGGTGGAAGGACGACCGTGAAGCTACGGCTGGACGAATCCGTCGAGCCGATGTCGCCGAGCGCGAGCGATCCGGGACGGGCCGCTTCCAGCCCGCTCAGATTCATCAAGTCGAACGAGTACGACACGGTGAAGAGCGAGATCGCCAAGTTCGTCGACGGCACGATACAGGGACGCTCGATCCTGCTGGCCGGCCACCGCGGCTCTGGCAAGACGCTCCTCGTCAAACTCATCGTGCACGAGCTGGTCGCCGAAGTGATGAAACGGGCGGAGCAGGAAAAGGACCGCGCGTGGGGCTATTTCCCGCTTTACGTGCCGCTCCATGGACCAAGCATGTTTGCCGGCGACCTTGGGCGAAAGACGCTGAGCACGCAGGATCGGATCGCCGACGAACTTACGCAAGCCATCCGACACATCGTGCGGGCGGTATACCACGCGGTCGCCGACAACATCGAAGACGCGCTTCATCTCGAGCAAGACAAGATGGGCCGCTGGCGCGGCCGGCACGAGTTGATGCAGCTCATCAGCCACCTTCGCCTCCAAATGGATGACGGATTGTCTGTCGACGAATTCCGACGGATTTGGGCGAGGATGGATGGATTGCGGAAGGGGCTGTTACACCATCAGGCAGGCCCACTCGATGGCAGACCGATGGCATCGGGACGCGGCGCCCGCGAGATATTGGCTCTCGCCTATGCCACCTCCGCCTATCGCATCGTCTCGGCCCGCGGCATACGCGACGTCTTCAACCAAGGCATGCAGTACGGGACGAGCCAGACAACACGCAGAGGCTCGCGATTCGACATCGCCATGCCGGGAGTGGATAAGCGGCAACCGGAAAGCGGCGATGCGGCACGCCCGATCGCCGCTGGCTTCGTCGGCGGCGCAACCGGTCTCGTCGCCGGCGCCGCCGCGCTGCTCGCCCGGCCGCAGGAACCTTGGATCGCCGCGGCGATGGCCACCGTCATCGGACTGGTCGCGGTGCTCGGCGCAACCGGCGCATCATTCGCGCATGGCTACGCAAGACACCGTACCATCGAGTCGCGGCGCAAGAGCGCCCGCTCGATCGAGTTTGAGAATGATCGTTCGCCCGCGACGCTGCGCGACATGTTGCCGATCTTGCTGCGGCGGCTTCGGTCGATCGGCCTGGCGCCGATCCTGGTCATCGATGAACTCGACAAGGTCGACGTCGGGTTCACGGATGGGCCCTTCAAGCGATTCATGGACCTGGCTAAATCAATCAATCAGGAAAGTGCGACATTCCTGTTTCTTGCCGATCGGGAGTTCTTCCATCGCCTCCAGCGCGAATTGCACACGAATCCAGCAACGACGGCCAGCTCATGGTTCAATCAGCTCGTGTATCTTACCTACAGTCCTCGTGAACTGCGCCAATTCGCACAATCCATCGTGTAACCGGCAATGGCGGGCGCTCTGGCGGACGAAGTGGCCAACGCAGGGTGGGACGAATTCGACAAGGTCGCATTCGGACTCGTGATGACGCGCCGCAGCCATGGTCGCACCAATGTGCTTATTCAGTCGATCCGTCACGCTGCGACGAACGCAAGCCCCGACTACCGATCGCATCAGGCCGATTGCAACGACATCGCTTATCAGCTCGCCGTGGAATGCGTCGTCGACTCCAAGGGCCCAGGCTATTCCAGCAGGCATCCGCTGCTCGTTCAGTATCTCTACGACGCCTTGTACTGGCCGGCACGCCAGTTTGATTTCGGTCGAAACCGGTTCCGGCTGGACAAGGCGGCGATGTTGCGCGAGTTGCTTCGGCGGAGCGGTACGCTACCACGCGATCTCCTGACCGAGCCCGTCGAAGTGTCGTCGTCGGTCCCGCGCGTACGAGAAGACGCAGAAAGCGATCCGGATCTACAAAGGCTGCTGCGTCTGGAACACGATCTGACGGCGCACGAAGTCGATGCGCTGTTTCGCGACGTTGAGGCGCTTGTCGCACTTCTTTGCGACGCAACTGCGTTGCGCGCGGCCGTTCGAGAACGAAAGCTGTTCGATAACCCGCAGCTTCAGAACGGCATCCTCGAAGCGACTCCGGACAATGGGGTGCTGTCCCCGGCCGACGGGGTCGCCGCAGATATCGCCGTCGATTTCGATTGGGTGATTCGCCTTGCCCGGTCAACCCAGGCAACCGTGATAGCGCCGTCGATGCGGCCTGACCGAAGAGCGCGCCGGCTCCGCGCCTTTATCGATGAGACGATGATGCCGCGTCTGCACCGCTATCTGCCGGCGGAAACGACGCCAGACGACCTTGCGGCGCTCTACGACCTCCTGTCGCGGACGCCGTCATGGCGAACGGTCGTGCACGCCCTCGATGCCGTGGACGACCACGACGGCGCTGAGTCCGCGCTTGTCGGCAAATATATGGCGATGCTGCGGCGGAATCGCCGCCGCGTGCTGGGTCGCATGGCGACGGCGGCGGCGTTCAGCAGGTTTGCGCCCGATGGCCATGATCCGATCGCCAGGATGCTGACCCTCCAAAAGGAAATGCCGGCCGCGCGCGAGGCAATGCAGAAGGAAATTGCGGCACGCGGTGTTTTGCCACCCGCATCCCGAACGCCTGCGATCGATGGCATGGAGCGCGACCATTCTCCATATTTCGACGTTCTCGACGAGGTGATGCGGGCAGCCGGCGCCGCCGACGTCGGCGTGACGTCGACCCTGAACGAAGCCTCGCAACGTGCCTGGGCGTCATTGCGCGCGCCGATGCTGCGGTGGGCGAGCGACGGGTGGTCCGATCTGCAAGCGGACGTCGATTTCGCGATAACCCGCGTCGCCGGCCTACCGCCGGGGTCGCTAATTTGCCTGCGTGGGCGTGATTGGACGATACTCCATCTGACCCGCCTACTGCTAGCCGCCGTCGGCCCTCCGCCGGGTGAAGCCGCCGCGCCGGCCTGGGCGGCGCTCGGTCCGGCGACCGAACTCGGCTTGTGGGCACTACCGGCACCCGGTCCTATAGGGCTCATCGCCAATACTCTGGAAAACCAGAGCGAGGCGCAGGACCCGGAGCTTCGCGCAATCTTGAATCGGCACGGTGTCGACACGATGTCGTCGGAATCGCGAACAGGCGTCGCGGTCGTCATCATCACTGCAGGATCGGCCAGTACGGCGGCCAAATGGCACCCACCCCAGCCTCGGGCGCCTGTGCTGGCCTTCGAATCTTTGGCGCTGGCAATCCGACCGGCGATGATCATCGGTCTGGTCCGTCAACTGCTCGGAAGTAACGTGCTTTGGATGGTAGAGCGCAGCCGAGACGATGATGCGCAGGCCTCCGTCGGGCTGCTGGCGCCGGCCTGCCGCACCTTCACCAGTGCGGCCGCCCTCAGCCCTGGATATAAAGCAATTCGTGCGGACCATCACTCGGTCCGGACAATCGAAGACCTCATGCGGGTGGCGCGGTTGAACCCGTCGTGAGCGGAGGAACCCAGTGGGCAACCCCTATTTCGAAGCCGCCATCGCCCCCGTCGCCCAGTCGAGCCAGCCCGTATCGTCGGTCAGCGTCCTCAACTCCGCCAGCGCCTCGTCTTTCGTCATCGTCAGGCCGGCGACGATGCTGGGGTCGGCCTCGCCGTCGGCGGGTTGCCAGCTCGCCTCCAGGCGGATGCCGTTGGGGTCGAAGAAGTACATCGAGTGCACGCCGGGCAGCACCTCGAGCGGGCCGAGATAGGCGATGCCGCGGGCGTCCAGGCGGGCGCGGATCTCGGCGCCGGTCTCGGGCGAGACACTGAACGAGACGTGCTGCATGGCGGCGATAGCGTCGCGGTCGCCCTGGGGCTTGGCGCCCTTCGGGATCTCGAAGAACGCAAGCAGGCCGTCGCGGCCCATGTCGAAGAAATAGTGCCGCAGGTTCTCGAACGGCGGGTTGCCGCGGTTGCCCGGCCCGGTGCCGACGCCGGGCGGCACCCGCATCGCGTGGACCAGTGGCATGCCGAGCACGCCGGCGTAGAAGTCCACCGTCGCCTTCATGTCGTCGGTGTTGAGCGCGAGATGGTGGACGCCGAAATAGCGCATCGCCTTCGACGGCGCGGTCCTGGCCGTCGCGGTGTCGTTCATCGCGTTCTTCCTCCCTGTCGCCGGTCGGGCCAGTATAGGCCAACCAGCGCCGCGATGCAGGCCCCGGCCGCCTGCGGGACAGGGGAGGGATCGCGATGACCGCCACCATGACCATCGCCGGCGTCGAGGCCCCGCGGATCGGCTTCGGCACGCTCTACGTCACCCGCGAGCGCGGCTTCGGCCCGGCGAAGCCGGATGCGGTGGCGCTGATCCGCGAGGCGGCGCGGCTCGGCGTGAAAGTGTTCGACACCGCCGATTCCTATGGCAACGGCGCGGCGGAAAGCGCGGTGCGCGAGGCGCTGCACCCCTATGCGGGGCTGCTCGTCGCTACCAAGGGCGGCTTCCGCCACGAGCGGCCGGGCCAGTGGGTGGCGGACGGGCGGCCGGCGCACCTGCGCGCGGCGCTCGACGCCAGCCTCAAGCGGCTCGCGGTCGACTGTATCGACCTCTACCAGCTCCACTGCGCCGACCATCGCGTGCCCTACGCCGAGTCGGTGGGCGCCCTGGCCGAGGCGCAGGCGGCGGGCAAGATCCGCCACATCGGCCTCTCCAACGTCGGCGTGCGCGAGATCGAGACGGCGCGCCGGCTGGTCGATGTGGCCTCGGTCCAGAACCCCTACAACATCCGCTACCGGTCGGGCAGCGACGTGGTGGACTGGTGCGCGCGCCACGGCATCGTCTTCATCCCATGGATGCCGCTTGGCGACGGCAGCATCGCGTGGAACGACGCGGCCCTGCAGCGGATCGCGCAGAAGCACAAGGCGACCGCCCCGCAGGTGGCGCTGGCGGCGCTGCTGCAGCGGTCGCCGGCGATCCTGCCGATCCCCGGCACCGGCTCGATCGCGCACTTGCGCGAGAACGTCGCCGCCGCCGGCGTGACCTTGGACGGCGACGACCTCTCGCGGTTGTGGCCGGCTAGAGGTTGAACACCCGCTTGGCGTTGAGGCCGAGGATGTTGCGCTTGGCCTGGTCGCCGAGGAACGGCAAATCGAGGATCGTCGACGGCAGATCGAAGTCCCAGTGCGGCCAGTCGGACGCGTAGAGCATCTGCGACTTGGCGTCGACCGCGTTCATCGTCGCCTCCAGGAGCTCCATGTTGGTGCGCTCCATCGGCTGCGTCGTGTAGTACATCTCGCGCATGTACTCGCTGGGCAGCCGCTTCAGCGCCGGCGCCTCCGACGAGCGCATCAGGTACTCGTTGTCGAAGCGCTGCGTCATGAAGGCGAGCCAGGCGATGCCCGATTCGATCCACACCACCTTCAGCTTCGGGAACCGCTCGTTCAGGCCGTTCATCACCCAGTTCGCCATGTGCACCATGTTGCACAGGCTGAACGACAGCGCGTGCGCGCTGACGAAGCGGTTGAGCTGGCGCAGGAAGCCTTCGCTGCCGCCCCAGAACGGCCCGGCGTGGAACGACAACGGCAGGCCGCGCTCCTGCAGCATGGCGTAGAGGCGCATGTAGGAATTGTGGTGCACCGGCTTGTAGCGCACGCTGGTGCAGGTGAACCCGACCACGCCCTTGGTCTCGCCGAACTCCTCGACCAGCGCCTCGCACGCCGGCGGGTCGTTGAACGGCAGGAACAGCGAGGTGCGGATGCGGTCGTCGCCGCCGCAGACCCGCTCGGTGACCCAGCGGTTGTAGCCGCGCGCCACCGCGATCTCGACGTCGAGCTCGGGATGCATCCCCAGGCTCAGCATCGGCGTCGGGAAGGTGACCTGGATGTCGATGCCGATCGCGTCCAGCGCGCGGCGCGCCAGCACCACGTCGCGGTGCGCGCCCTCGCCGTCGGTCGATTCCTCCAGCCCCGGGTCATGCACGATGCGCCCGCCCACGTTCTGGTGCGACGGCCAGCCCGAGGTCTGGATGATGCCGGGCGTCACGCGGCCGTTGGTCGTGAAGTTGCCGGCGATGTCCTTGATCACCGGGTCGGGGATGTATTCCACGATCTCGCCCCACGACTGGTTCTCGAAGTGGTGGGCGTCGATGTCGATGACCAGATAGTCGTCGAGCTTGTAGTCGCGGCGCTGGCGCGCCGCGCGCGCCAGCATGTCCCGGGTGTCGCTGGAACGTCCGAATTCCTTGATCGGCACGTCGCGCGGCCGATCGACGCCGGTGTCCATTGCGTGAATCCTCCAGGGTTCGGGTCTTGCTTTTGCGAAAGCGTAGCAGCCCGGCGGAAATCCAACAAGGACGCGCCCGCGCCCGACAAATGCCCGCCCGATGCCCCAGCCCCGCAACGGACGGGAGGGCGATGATCGGCCGATCGGTCGCCCGCGCCGCAGGCCGGGGCGGCCGACCGGCAAGGACGAGGATCGGCGAACCGGAAGGGGACGCGATGCGGCTTGCATCATTTCTGTCCGGCGCTTCGGACGCGGCGTTCGGCGCCGCACACCGCAACCTGGTCCTGCGCCGCCGCGCCCGCGTGCTGGCCGGCCGCCTGGCCGGCCTGCTGCCGCGCGAGGGCACCGTCCTCGACGTCGGCTGCGGCGACGGGGCGATCGCGGCGGCGATCATGCAGCAGCGGCCGGCCGTCTCCGTCGTCGGGGTGGACGTCCTGGTGCGGCCGGACGCCAGCATTCCCGTGCGCGGCTTCGACGGCCGGCGCCTGCCGTTTGCCGACGACGCGTTCGACGCGGCCCTGCTGGTGGACGTGCTGCACCACACCGACGATCCCATGGCACTGCTGCGCGAGGCCCGGCGGATCGCCCGCCGATCGATCGTGATCAAGGACCACACCTGCGACGGCGTCCTTGCGTGGCCGACGCTGCGTGCCATGGACCGGGTGTGCAACGCCCGCCACGGCGTGCGGCTGCCCTACAACTACTGGCGTGCCGATCAATGGCGCGACGCGTTCGCGCGGCTCGGGCTGCCGGTGCGTCACTGGGACGGCCGCCTGCGGCTCTACCCGTGGCCGGCGTCGATGGTGCTCGACCGCGACCTCCACTTCGCGGCGCTGCTCGGCGTCGATCGCGCGGCCGATTCCTCGGCGGGAAAAGTCTGCTAGGCTGCGGCCCCGCCGTTCCGCCTGTCCGCCACCAAGGTCGCCCGATGCCGAGCCAACCCCTGTGGATCACCGAAGCCGACGTCACGTCGCTGATCGCGCTGCCCGACGCCATCGATGCGCTGGAGCGCAACTTGCGGCTTGAGGCGGCGGGCGCCGGCGCCAGCATGCCCAAGACGCACCTGATGGTCGCCGCCAACGACGCCATTCACGCGATCGGCGCGGCGGTGCCGGGCGCCGGGCTGTGCGGCACCAAGACGTGGGTCAATGTCGGCGGCAAGTCGCAGACCGTGCTGGTGCTGTTCTCGCTGGAGGACGGGTCCCTGCGGGCGGTGGTGGAGGCGACGGCGCTGGGCCAGCTTCGTACCGCCGCGATGACCGGCGTCGGCACCCGCCGTCTCGCGCCCGCGGGCGCGGATGAGCTCGCCCTCGTCGGCACCGGCAAGCAGGCGGTGCCGCAGGTCGCGGCCTGCGCCGCGGTGCGGCCGCTCCGCCGGGTGAGGGTGTTCAGCCGCCGGCCGGACGCGCGCGCCGCGGTGGCCGAGGACATGCGCCGCGCCCTCGACATCGACGCCGTGCCGGCCGCGACCCTGGAGGACGCGGCGCGCGACGCGCCGATCGTCACCCTGGTCACCAACGCGACGCAGCCGTTCTTCACCGCGGCGATGGCGGCGCGCGGCAGCCACGTCAACGCGATGGGCGCCATCGTGCCGGCGCGCGCCGAATTCACCCAGGACGTGTTCGACCGCTGCTCGGCGATCGCGGTAGACAACGTGGCGAGCGTGCGCGAGCTGTCGTCGGAGTTCCGCGCCCGCTTCGGCGACGACGATGCGGCGTGGGCGCCGGTGCGGCGGATTGCGGACCTGGTCGCCGCCGACGCTGCGCGCCCGGCGGACGCCGACCTGACCTTGTTCAAGGCGATGGGCGTCGGCCTGTCCGACCTCGCGCTCGGCATCGAGGTGCTGGCGCGGGCGGAGAAGCGCGGCGGCGCCCATGCGCTGCCCGGCCGCGTGCGCGTGCCGCCGCGGCTGAAGCAGGGGACGCGCCCATGACCAGCAAGCTCCTCCTCGTCGGCAGCGTGCCGCTGGAAACCGCCGAGGACGTGTTCCGCAGGTTCGGCGCGCCGCTCGGCGCGCATCTCGCCACCATGCCGGACGGCGAGGTCGGCGACCGCAAGTGGTGGGTGCAGCGGCTGTCCTACCAGGTGTTCAACGGCCACCCGCAGCTTGTCGCCACGCGCCGTCCGGCGCCCGACGGCGACGTGGAGCGGCTGGTGCCGCGCGACCGCGCGGACACCTGGCAGTTCGTCATCGCCGACGGCATCGGCGCGGTGAAGTTCGGCGACCCCGGCTGGCGGCTGGGCTTCACCCGCGACGCGCTGAGCTCCTATTTCGTGTTCCGCACCCTCAAGGAGAAGGGCGTGCTGGCGCAGCACCTGCGCTTCCAGGTCTCGATCCCGCTGGTCAACAGCGTGGTCGGCGCCCGCACCTTCCCGCGGCCCGGCGACGCGGAGCGCATCAAGCCGGGCTACGAGGATGCGGTCGCCGCGGAGGTGGCGAAGATCGTCGAGAAAATCCCGCACGAGGATCTCGCCATCCAGTGGGATGCGTCGTGGGAGATCACCGACGTCTACGGCGCCATCCCCGGCCAGCCGCCCGACGAGGCGCTGGCGCGCAACACGCCTCAGATCGCGCGGCTGTCGGCGGCGGTGCCGGAAACGGTCGCGCTCGGCTTCCACTTCTGCTTCGGCACCTTCGGCGGCTGGCCGCGGCTGGCGCCGCCCGACCTTGGCGCCGCGGTGGCGCTCGCCAACGCGGCCGTCGTGGCGGCCGGCCGGCGGGTGGACTGGATCAACATCCCGACATTGGACCGCAGCGACGACGAGTTCTTCCGCCCGCTCGCCGGGCTGCAGCCGGACGGCGCGCGGGTCTATCTCGGCCTGATCCACAACATGGAGCGGTTCCCGGAGCGGTGGGCGGCGGCGCGGCGGCACTGCGCGGACTTCGGGATGTCGGCGCCGTGCGGCTTCGGGCGCATCGCCGAAAGCGCGCTGCCGGGCATCCTGCAGGATCACCTCGACGCGGTGCGGATCGCCGCGGGTTAGGGCTGGCCACGCGCGCGGCCGGCTGCTATCGATTCACCATCGCGAACGGGAGACAGGACGATGCCGAGGCTTCGACCCCTGGACAAGACCGAGGCGCCGGAAGCGGCGCGGCCGTTCCTCGAG
>JBFWQM010000195.1:0-10712 GCA_050249455.1 Rhodospirillaceae bacterium
TACACAACTTCGCCGTAGGCGATTGATCTTTCATCAAGATTCGACGATCTAGAGTGTGTCGGGCGCACCGTATCGACTCGCGCCCAGTGGAGTTCCCGCGTGACCATCGCCACCTCCGTCGCCCTCGGCGTCAGCCTCTCGATCGACTCGTTCGCCGCCGCGCTCGGCAAGGGCGCCGGTCGGCAGCGCATCAGCGTCGCGCGCGTGTTCGGCATCGCGGCGTGCTTCGGGCTGGTGGAGGGCGCGATCATGGCGGCGGGCTGGCTGTCGGGGGCGCTGGTCAACCACCTGCTGCTCGGGCCGTTCGTCAGCTCGGTCGACCACTGGATCGCGTTCGCGCTGCTGGCGCTGATCGGCTTCAAGATGGTGCGCGAGGGGCTGTCGAATGACCCCGCCGCGCCGCGCGGCCACGGCCGCCTGGTGGCGACCGCGGTCGCCACCTCGATCGACGCGGCGGCGGTCGGCTTCACCCTGCCGTTCGCCGGCATCCCGCTGGTCGAGGCGACGGCGGTGGTGGCGCTGAGCACGTTCGTGCTGGCGGTGGCGGGCGCCTGGCTCGGCCGCATCGCCGGGCCGCTGCTCGGCCGCCGTGCCGAGATCCTCGGCGGCGTCGTCCTCCTGGCGGTCGGGGCGAAGATCCTGGCCGAGCACCTGGCGGCGTAGCGACGCACCCGGACCGCAGCCGGGTTTACCGCCCGCGCCGCAACGGGCATCATCGACGGATGATGCATGAAGGGCAGGCGATGGGACACGACCCCTACATCATCGACGACCGCGAGCGGAAGACGTTCCGCCTCAACCGATCGGTGCTGGTCGACCCCGACATCCTAGACCGCGAGCGCCGCCAGGTGTTCGACAAGTCGTGGATCTATGTCGGCCACGAGTCCGAGGTCGCGAAGCCGGGCGACTTCCAGTCGCGCTGGGTCGCCGGCCGGCCGGTGATCTTCTGCCGCGGCACCGACGGCACGGTGCGTTGCTTCCTCAACACCTGCCGGCACCGCGCCGCCGTGGTGTGCCGCGAGCGGCACGGCAACGCCAACCGGCTGGTCTGCGTCTATCACGGCTGGTCCTACGACATCGACGGCAACCTGGTGCGCGTGCCGGGGCGCGAGCACTACGGGCCGGAATTCAAGGAGGCCGACTTCGGCCTGACCCCCGTGCCGCGGCTGGAGGCCTACAAGGGCTTCTGGTTCGCCGCGTTCGACCACGCCGTCGATGCGCTGCACGACTACCTGGCTGATGCGCGCGAATACCTCGACCTGGTGGTCGACCAGTCGCCGACCGGCGAGATGGAGATCGTCGCCGGCACCCAGGAATACGACATCAAGGCCAACTGGAAGCTCCTGGTCGAGAACAGCTTCGACGACTACCACCTGATCGCGACCCACTCGACCTACCTGGAATACATGCGCGATTCCGGGGTCAACGTGGCGCTGCAGAAGGGCCTGCTGATGCCGGCGCACGGCATCGGCAAGGCGCTCGGCAACGGCCACGCGGTGGTCGACAATACCAACTACCGCGGCCGCCCGGTCGCCGCCTGGATTCCGCTCTACGGCGAGGACGCGAAGGCCGAGATCGCGCAGATCCGCGCCGAACTGGTGGCGCGGCTGGGCGAGGCGCGGGCACGCCGGGTCGCCGACACCAACAGGAACCTGGTCGTGTTCCCCAACCTGGTGATCAACGACGGCTCTTCGGTGACGGTGCGGACGTTCTGGCCGGTCGCCGCCGACCGCATGCGGGTCACCGCCTGGGCGCTGGGGCCGAAGGGCGAGTCGGAGACCGCGCGGGCGCGCCGGCTCGACTCGTTCCTCACCTTCTACGGCCCTGGCGGGCTCGCAACGCCGGACGACGTGGAGGCGCTGGAGATCGTGCAGCAGGGCCTGCAGACCTGGCGCGAGGTGCCGTGGTCGGAGATGTCGCGCGGCATGCACAAGGACGGCGAGCAGCTCAACACCGACGAGATCCACCTGCGCGCGTTCTGGCGGCGGTGGAACGAGCTGATGACGGCGGCCTGAGATGGACGCGAACACCGTCACCCGCGCCGAGGTCGAGGACTTCCTGTTCCACGAGGCCGCGCTGCTCGACGACTGGATGCTCGACGAGTGGCTCGGGCTGCTGACGCCGGACGCCTGCTACTACGTGCCGTCGAACGACGCGCCGGAGGGCAGCCACCGCGACACGCTGTTCACCATCGCCGACAACATCGACCGCATCCGCGGCCGGGTGAAGCGGCTGAAGAGCCGTGAGGCGCATGCCGAGTTCCCGCATTCGCGCACCCGCCGGCTGGTCGGCAACGTCCGCATCCTCGGCCGCGACGCGGGCCACGTCGACGTCGCCGCCAACTTCGTCATCTACCGGTTCCGGCGCGACGAGCGGATCGGCGAATATGTCGGCCACTACCGCTTCCGCCTCGCGGTGACGGCGGACGGCTTGCGCATCGCCGAACGCCGCGCGATCCTCGACGCGGAGGAGCTGGGGCGGCTGGGGTCGGTCAGCTTCATCCTGTGACGCCGGGCGCATCCGAGGTGCGCCCCTAAATTCCGGCGTCGCCCAGGGGCGGGTCTCAGGCCCGCCCGTCCATCCGCACCCCGTCGGCCGAAAGGTACGCACATGCCCCTGATGGACGGCTTCGTGACGCGCGACGTGCAGGCGGGCAGCGTGAAGATCCGCGCCGCCATCGGCGGCAGCGGGCCGCCGGTGCTGCTGCTGCACGGCTATCCGCAGACGCACGCGATCTGGCACAAGGTGGCGCCGCGGCTGGCGCAGAGATACACCGTCGTCGCCACCGACCTGCGCGGCTACGGCGACAGCGGCAAGCCGGAGACGACGCCGAACCACCTGCCGTACTCCAAGCGCGAGATGGCGCAGGACCAGGTCGAGGTCATGCGCATCCTCGGCTTCGACCGCTTCTTCCTGGTCGGCCACGACCGCGGCGGGCGGGTGGCGCACCGCCTCGCGCTCGACCACCCGGACGCGGTCCGGGCGATGTGCGTGCTCGACATCGCGCCGACGTACCACATGTACAAGTCGACCGACATGGAGTTCGCCACCGCCTACTACCACTGGTTCTTCCTGATTCAGGCGGGCGGGCTGCCGGAGATGCTGATCGGCAAGGACCCGGAAGGCTACCTGCGCTTCATGTTCGGGCGCAGCCCGCGCGGGCTCGACACCTTCGCGCCCGAGTCGCTCGCCGAGTACATCCGCTGCTTCACGCCCGAGACGGTGCACGCGAGCTGCGAGGACTACCGCGCCTCGGCCTCGATCGACCTGGCGCACGACGAGACGGACATGGGCCGCAAGGTGACGGCGCCGCTCCTCGTCCTGTGGGGGCGGTTCGGCGTGATCGAGCGCTGCTTCGACGCGCTGGCGGCGTGGCGCGAGCGGGCGGCCGACGTGTCCGGCCACGCCGTGGACAGCGGCCACTACATCCCGGAGGAGGCGCCGGGCCCCCTGTGCGACGCGCTGGAGCCGTTCTTCGCCGCGCACGGCGGCTAGCCAGAAAAGGGTTGCGGTCCGCGCGCGGCTGCGGATAGGTACCCCCAACGATAACGCTGGGAGGTCCTTATGCTCGCATTGAGACCGCGCGCGGCCGGCGCCGCGATTGCCTTCGCCGTGTCCCTTTCCGCGGCGACCGCCGCCCTGGCGCAGGGCCAGCGGATGGAGATCGCGACCCTGCCCACCGGCTCGGTCGCCAACAGCGCCGGCACCGCGATCGCCGCGCTCTTGTCGCAGAAGCTCAACTGGACGGTGCTCGCGACGCCCTATGCCGGGCAGCAGGTGCTGATCCCGATGGTCAACCGCGGCGAGGCGGCGATGACCCTGATCAACGTCGGCGATTCCGACCAGGCCTATCGCGGCGTGCAGCCGTTCTATAAGGAGGCGCACAAGAACCTGCGCCTGATCAGCGTCGGCTACGAGAACCGCTCCATCGTGCTCACCACCGTGAAGGCCGGCATCAAGTCGATGGCCGAGCTCAAGGGCAAGCGCGTCACCGGCGTGTTCTCGGCGCACCAGACCTGCAAGGACCTGGCCGACGCCGCCTTCGCCAACGCCGGTCTCAAGTGGGACGACGTGCGCGTCGTGCCGGTGACCAGCGCGGTGACCGGCGTGCAGGCGGTCGGCGAGGGCCGGGCGCAGGTGACGTCGTGCGCCGCGGTCGGCATGGGCGCGGTGCGCGAGGTCAACGCGCGCGACCCGGTTCGGTTCGTGTCGATCGACCCGGACCCGGCGGCGATGAAGCGTGCGCGCGACATCTTCCCCGGCCTGCGCCCGATCACGATGAAGGCGGGCTCGGCCGAGGGCGTGGTCGATGACACGGTGATCTTCGGCTACGACTTCTACCTGGTCGGCCACAAGGGCCTCGCCGACGACGTCGTCGAGACGATCGTCAAGACGCTCCACGACAACGTGCCCGACCTGGTGCAGGCCAACCGCCTGTTCGCCACCTGGAAGCCGGAGCGGATGGGCGATCCCGACGTGACGCTGCCCTACCACCCCGGCGCCATCAAGTACTTCAAGTCCACGAATGCGTGGACCGCCGAAAACGACAAGACCCAGAAGGCGCTGACCAACTAGCGCCGCGCCGTGACGACCGACCTCGAGCAGCAGGCGATCGCCGCCGGCGGCGAGGCGCAGTTCCGCGCCGTCGGCGGAACCATGCGCGTCGTCGCGCGGGCGGCGCTGATCCTGCTGCCGACGGTCGGCGTCCTCCACGCGCTGCACGTCCCGTCCTATCTCGGCTGGGCGGTGTGGACCGAGCAGGTGTCGTTCCTCGTCCTCGGCCTCACGCTGCTCGGCACGTTCCTGACGGTGCCGGCGCGCCGGCTGCCGCGCGGCGTGCCGGCCGGCGCGCCGCCGTGGATCGACGTCGCGTTCGGCGTGGCCGGCCTTGCGCTGTGCGTGGTGACCGGCTGGAACTACGAGACGCTGATCTCCTCCGGCTACGGCGGGTTCGCGGCGGGCGAATGGTCGAAGGTGCTGGCGGCGCTGGCGACGCTTCTCCTGGTGCTGGAGGCGACGCGGCGGCTGACCGGCTGGCCGCTGGTCATCCTGGTGGCAGGCTTCACCGCCTATGCGACGGTGGCCGGGCTGATGCCGGGCATCCTGACCGGCCGGTCGGTCAAGCTCGACGTGCTGTTCATCTATCTCCACGTCGATACCGCGGGCATCGTCGGCGCGCCGATCGCGGTGGTGATCCAGACCGTGCTGTCCTACATCCTGTTCGGGTCGGTGCTGTTCGGGCTGGGCGGCGGCGCGATGTTCACCGATCTCGCGCTCGCCGTGATGGGCCGCTACCGCGGCGGCTCCGCGAAAGCGTCCGTCGTCGCCTCGTCGCTGTTCGGCACCGTGTCGGGCAGCGCGGTGGCCAACGTGGTGACCACCGGCATCGTCACCATCCCGATGATGAAGCGCGGCGGCTTCAAGCCGCACCAGGCCGGCGCGGTGGAGGCGGTGGCGTCGACCGGCGGCCAGCTGATGCCGCCGATCATGGGCGCGGCGGCGTTCATCATGGCCGACTACCTGAACCTGCGCTATGCGGAGGTCGCGCTCGCCGCGCTGATCCCGGCCGTCCTCTACTACACGGCGCTGTTCATCCAGATCGACTTCGCGGCGCGCAAGGCCGGGCTGATGCCGCTGTCGCGTGAGGAGCGGCCGTCGCTGGTGCTGACCCTGGCGCGCTACTGGCAGTTCCTGCTGCCGCTGTTCGTGTTGATCTACGTGCTCTTCTTCACCGGCCAGCCGCCGGAGATCGCGGCGATCCTGGCGACGGCGGCGACATTCGCCGCCGCAGCGCTGAAGGCGGACTCGCGCGCCAAGCTGGCGCGGACCGTCGACCTGTTCGCCGACACCGGCAAGAGCCTGCTGGACCTCGTCGTCATCACCGCCTCCGCCGGCATGATCATCGGCATCCTGTCGACCACCGGCCTCGGCTTCTCGATCGGCCTCGCCATCCTGCGGATGAGCGGGGAGGGCGTGGTGATCCTCCTCCTGCTCGCCGCGCTGATGGCGCTGGTGCTCGGCATGGGGATGCCGACCACGGCGGTCTACATCCTGATGGCCTCGCTGATCGCCCCGGCGCTGGTCAAGGCGGGGATCGGCGAGATCAACGCGCACTTGTTCGTGCTCTACTACGGCGTGCTCTCGATGATCACGCCGCCGGTCTGCTTCGCCTCGTTCGCCGCCGCCTCGATCGCCGGCGCCGGCTACATGCGCACCGGGCTGGAGGCGATGAAGCTCGGCTTCGTGGTGTTCCTGGTGCCATTCCTGTTCGTGTTCTCGCCCGAGCTCGTGCTGCAGTCCGACGATGCGGTGGCGACCATCCGCGCCGTCGCGACCGGGCTGGCCGGCTGCGTCTTCGTCGCCGCGGCGTTCGAGGGCTACCTGATCGGCCGGCTCGGCATCGCGGCGCGCGCCGTCGCCGGGCTGGCGGGGGTGGCGCTGATGATCCCGGACAGCGGCGCCTGGGCCGGCCTGTTCTCAGGCCGCACCGACCTGTTCGGCTTCGTCCTGGCGGGCCTGCTGGTCGCGGTCCTGCTGGTCCGGCGGCGGCGGGCGCCGGCGGCCTAGCCCTCGGCGACGGTCCGGCCGGCAGCGGTCAGCCGGCACACCAGCCAGCCCGGCATCAGCGGGTTGTCGAACCACGGCTCGGCCCAGCCGTTCTGGATGCAGCTGCGCACCGTACGGTCGCTGACCCGCTGGCCCGCCTCGTCGAACAGCGGCAGCTTGCCGCCCGGTTCGCGCAGGCCCGCACGCAGCCAGTTGACCTGCGTGGCGGTCGGCCGCGGCCCGTCCGGCCGCGCGCGGCGCGGCGCGCGCTGCTCCCGGACCTGATCCTGGGACATGGCCGAACCTCACTCGAAGACAGAACGCCCACGTTAGCCGGCCGGATGCGCGCGCGCGTCCCCAAAACAGGTGAGGCCGCCTATACTGGCCGGCGTTACGCGGCTGCGAACCGGGAGACGGCATGAGCGCCTGCGTCCTCTACATGACGGCGTCCTCGATGGAGGAAGCGAGCCGCATCGGCCGCGCGCTGGTGGAAGCGCGCCTCGTCGCGTGCGTAAACCTCATCGACGGCATGCGCTCGATCTACTGGTGGCAGGGCGCGGTGGAGGAGGGCGCCGAGGTCGTGGTGATCGCCAAGACGCGCCGCGACCTGGTCGACCGGGCGACGGCGCTGGTGAAGTCGCTGCACGGCTACGCGGTGCCGTGCGTGGTCGCGCTGCCGATCGAGGCCGGCAACCCCGATTACCTCGCCTGGATCGCGGCGGAGACGGCGGCGCCGTGAACTCATTTCCGCTGTCGCGCCGGCCGGCGGCGGCGGCATAATCGCGCCCAGCCGAAAAGGATTCCGCGCGCACCATGACCACCCTCGCCCAGGCGGCGCCGAAGAGCGCCAATTCCGTCATCCTGTCCAACGTCGGGCACGGCTACGCGCACCTCTTCATGCTGCTGTATCCGACCGTCGTGCTCGCGCTGGAGCGCGAGTTCGCCATGCCCTACGGCGACCTGCTCGCGCTGTCGCTGCCCGGCTACATCCTGTTCGGCGCGGCGGCGATGCCGGCCGGCTGGCTGGGCGACCGGTGGAGCGCGTCGGGCATGATGGCGATCTTCTTCGTCGGCACCGGCGCGTCGGCCGTCCTGACCGGTTTCGCGCGCACGCCGACCGAGATCATGGTCGGGCTCGGGCTGATCGGGCTGTTCGCCTCGATCTATCACCCGGTCGGCCTCGCCTACGTCGTGCGCCATGCGGAGAACCGCGGCCGCGCGCTCGGCGTCAACGGCGTGTTCGGCTCGGTCGGGATCGCCGGCGCGCCGTTCGTCGCCGGTGCGCTGATCTCGCTGATCGACTGGCGCGCGGCGTTCATCGTGCCGGGCCTCTGCGCCGTCGCCACCGGCCTCTGGTTCCTGTCGATCGCCGGCATCGACCGCGGCGCGCGCGGCGGCGCCAAGACGGCGGCCGATTCCGGCGTCACCCGCGCCCAGGCCATCCGCGGCCTCGCGGTGCTGGCGCTGACCAGCCTGTGCGCCGGGCTGATCGCGCAGTGCCTGATGGTCGGCCTGCCCAAGATCGTCGACGTGCGCGTGCAGATGCTGGGCGACGGCCTGCTCGGCAAGAGCGGCATCGTCAGCCTGGTGCTCGCGCTTGGCGCGGTCGGGCAGCTCGCCGGCGGCTGGCTCGCCGACCGCTTCCCGCTCAAGGTGGTCTACGTCACGATGTACGTGCTGATCGCGCCGGTGGCGTTCGTCGCCGCCGGCCTTGGCGACGCCGCGCTGGTGGTCGCGACCGCGATGATGATGCTGTTCCTGCTGACGGCGGTGCCGACCGAGAACAGCCTCGTCGCGCTGCTGTGCCCGCCGCGCTGGCACGCCACGGCCTACGGCGCCAAGTTCGTCATGGCGCTCGGCGTCGCCGCGAGCGCCATCCCGCTGGTCGGCACCGTCTACGACCGGACCGGCGAGTTCTGGTGGCTGTTCATCGCGGTGGCCGCCGCCGCCGCGACCATCGTCGCGGCGGGGCTGTTCCTGCCGAACGTGGGGCGCAAGGCCGGCTGAGCCGTTACGGCGCGACGGCTATGGAACGAGGTTCCCCGTCTTCAACAGGAACGTGCAGCCGTCCGCGCTGAACGGCTGGTGGGCGCTGCCGATCGGGTTCCGGATCCACGTCCCCGCCGGGTAGACGCCCATTTCGTCCTCCAGCACGCCGTCGAGCACCAGGACCTCCTCGCCCTGCGGGTGGCCGTGGTGGGGCGCGCGGACGCCGGGGTCGAAGCGGACGAGGCAGGCGTAGTCGGGATAGCCGTCCTGGCGGTAGAGCGGCACGTCGTGGATGCCGTTGCCGCGCGCGGTCCACGGCAGGCTGCGGGTGTCGCGGCGGACCTGCAGCCGGTCGAGGCCGGGGTACTGGCGCAGCTTGACGAAAAGCGTGCAGCCCGGCTGCGAGCGCGGCGCGTGGCGGAAGCCCTCCGGGTTGAGAAGATAGCTGCCGGCGGGATAGTCGCCGGTCTCGTCGGAGAACACGCCGTCGAGGACGAAGATCTCCTCGCCGTCGGGGTGGCCGTGGGCGGGGAACGCGCTGCCCGCGTCGTAGCGCACGATCGAGGTCACCTTGGCCGATTCCTTCGGCCCGTCGATGTGGAGCCGCTTGCGCCACACCGTCGCGCTCGGGCTCGCCTCCCAGGCCAACGCGCGGGTGTCGGTCACCACGCGCCGGCCCGGATCGGCGTTGAGCCGCAGGTGTTCCTCGGCCTTGGTCACGGCGCCAGCCGCGCGGGATAGGCGTCGGGCGGCGTGATGTCGAAGGCGTTGGCGGTGCAGCACAGCATCGTGAAGTAGCCGACCGCGGCGACCAGCTCGACGAGCTGCTCCAGCCCATAGGCTTTCTCAGCGGCGGCGTAGGTCGCGTCGGACAGCTTCTTGCTGGCCAGCAATTCGGTCGCGACGGTGTAGGCCATCGCCTCGCGCGGGTCCGAAAGCGTCGGCGTCTGGCGCTTGTTGATCGCCTCGATGGTCGCCTCGTCGAGGCCGACCGGGAGCGAGGCGCGCACCTGCGCCGCCCACGGGTATTCGCCGCCCCAGTGGCGCACGGTGGCGAGCACGGCGATCTGGCGCTCGCGCGGCGTCAGGCTGCCCTCGCGGAAGAACGTGCCCATGTCCTGGTGCAGCCGCATGAACTGCGGGATGCGGATCAGCGCCCAGTACGGCCCGCCCAGCCGGCCGCCTTCCTTCTCGATGTCGTCATAGACCTTGCCCTGCTCGGCGTTCATGTCGGCGCGATCCAGGATGGCGAAGCGGGTCACGGTGTCCTCCCTCTGATTTTCGGGAGCGAGTGTAGACGCGACTACAATCCCATCGCCAGCCGGATGCCGTAGCTCAGCGCGGCGACCGCGGCGACCCCGGCGCACCACAGGCCGACGAACCACAGCAGGCGGCGCCGCCGCATCAGTGATAGCCCTCGCCGTGGCGCACCTTGCCGCGGAACACGCGGTAGCTGTAGGCGGTGTAGGCCAGGATCACCGGGATCAGCGGCGCGACGCCGATCAGCAGGAACCCCTGGCTCTCCGGCGGCGCGGCGGCATCCCAGAGGGTGATCGACGGCGGCACGACGTGCGGCCACAGGCTGATGCCGAGCCCGGCATAGCCGAGCACGAACAGCGCCATGGTGAGGACGAACGGCTGGCGGTCGCGACGCGCCCGGACCGCGCGGACCAGCAGCAGCGCGACGATGCCGACCGCCACCGGCACCGGCGACAGCACCGCGATGTTGGGCCACGAGAACCAGCGCTGCGCGATCTGGTCGTGGATCAGCGGCGTCCACAGGCTGACGACGGCGACCGAGGCGAGCACGCCGCCGGCCAGCGGCAGCATCAGCCGCCACAGCCGGTCCTGCAGTTCGCCTTCGGTCTTCAGGATCAGCCAGCCGCAGCCCAGCGCGGCGTAGCCCGCCACCAGCGCGGCGCCGGTGAACAGCGCGAACGGCGTCAGCCAGTCGAACGGCCCGCCGACGAACGCGCGGCCGGACACCTCGAAGCCCTGGATGAAGCTGCCCAGCGCGATGCCCTGCACGAACGTCGCCGTCACCGAGCCACCGACGAAGGCGGCGTCCCACCACGGCCGGCCGCGCACCGTCTTGAAGCGGAACTCGAACGCGACGCCGCGGAAGATCAGCGCCACCAGCATCAGGATCAGCGGGATGTAGAGCGCCGGCAGGATGG
>JBFWQM010000196.1:0-10675 GCA_050249455.1 Rhodospirillaceae bacterium
AGCTGCTGTCGATCGAGGCGGTGATGATGCCCGGCAAGGGCGCCGTCATGCACACCGGCAAGCTCGGCGACGTGATGCAGGAATCGGTCCAGGCGGCGCGCTCGTTCGTGCGCTCGCGCTCGATCGAATACGGCATCGTGCCGACCCTGTTCGAGAAGAAGGACATCCACGTGCACGTGCCGGAAGGCGCGACGCCCAAGGACGGTCCGTCGGCCGGCGTCGCGATGTGCACCTCGATCGTCTCGGTGCTGACCGGCATCCCGGTGCGCAAGGACATCGCCATGACCGGCGAGATCACCCTGCGCGGCCGCGTGCTGCCGATCGGCGGCCTGAAGGAGAAGCTGCTGGCCGCGCTGCGCGGCGGGCTCAAGACGGTGCTGATCCCGAGGGACAACGAGAAGGACCTCGCGGAGATCCCGGACAACGTCAAGCGCGGCCTCAAGATCATCCCGGTCGGGACGGCCGACGAGGTGCTCGCCGAGGCGCTGGTGCGCCGCCCGACGCGCATCGAATGGAACGAGGACGAGCAGCCCGTCGCGGCAAAGAAGGTCGACGAGGTCACGGGCGTCGTCACGCACTGACGCGATCGCAACACGACTGCAACGAAGGGCCGCGGCGCAAGCCGCGGCCTTTTCGTTATTCACATCTTCGGCTCGCGCGCCGCGCGGCTCGCCGTGGCGGCGATTGACGTGGCGTTTCGCCGCGATCTACATTTCCCGGCCGCACCTCAGGCGGCCATGCCGCCATCTCATGATTCGCATCCGGTGACGCTGCACTGATTCTGACCGCTCGGGGGGAATGGGGTGAACAAGAACGAACTGGTGGCGGCGGTGGCGACGAGCGTCGGCTTGTCGAAGGCCGAATCGGCGAAGGCCGTCGAGGCGACGCTGGCCTCGATCGCGCGCGCGCTCAAGCGCGGCAGCGACGTCCGGCTCGTCGGTTTCGGCACCTTCAGCGTCACCCGCCGGCGCGAGTCGGAAGGGCGGAATCCGCGCACCGGCGAGAAGATGAAGATCCCGCCGTCGACCCAGGTGAAGTTCAAGGCCGGCAAGGGCCTCAAGGACCTCGTCGGCTGATCGGCGCGGGCGGTTAGCTCAGTTGGTAGAGCGCCTGCTTTACACGCAGGATGTCGGCGGTTCGAGCCCGTCACCGCCCACCAGCCTTCGCCCGCGCTGCGGGCGGAGGCTGCGGCGCTAGGGCGGCGACGCGCCCTCGGCGTGCGCCAGCAGGAGCGTGCGCGGCGCGGCGCCCTGGGCCACCCTCCGGTAAAGGCGCGCCTCGCCGAACAGGGTGATCGCCATCGCCAGGCCGGCGAGCTCCAGGGCGGCGGCCAGGCCCACCGCGGCAAACGCGATCGAGGGCACGAAATCGGCGAACGGCCGCGCCGGCGGCTCGGATTCGCATTCGAGCGGCGGCAGGTCCACGAGCTGCCAGTCCGGATCTTCGACGGGACACACCGCGGCGGCGCTCCCCAGGCTGTCGGACGGCAACACCAGCGCCGCCGCCACCAGGCCGCCGACCGCGCAGAAAACGGCCAGCGCACGCAAGGCCGCCGGCAGGCGGTGCCGCCAGCCTGCATACTCGACCCGCCGCTTGCGCTGAACTTCCATGGATGAGGTTGCCCTGTCGTCCGGCCGCTCCGGGACCGGACCCTGCCGGTATAGCAGGCCCGATAGTCCCATGGGAACCTTACCGAATTCACCCAAATGAGGGATGCTGCGCAGGGTGCTCTATGGGATAGTTAGCCACGGTCAGGCGCCAGCACTATGGGCGCGACCGGCCGGTAGAAGCTTAGTGTTGACTCTGGCGAGTGGTTAAGGTGGGCACAGGTACCATGCGGCAAACGGCAATCGGCATCCTGATGCTGGGTGTGGGCTTCAGCGGCCCCGCCTGGGCGCTCGACGCGAAGGACGGCATGGGCCACGCCGATGTGGACGCCCACATCGACTGGAACAAGACCGTCAACGTCGACGAGAACCTCTACGTCGAGAAGACGCTCTTCATCAAGGCGACGCCGAAGATCGTCACGCCCGGCGGCGGCGAGGCGGCGGCGGTGGCCAACGTCGGCAACACGCGCAACTCCTACGGCTTGGAGCCGTTGGCCGCGCCGAAGGCCCAGTTCGACATGGGCGCATACGAGTCGAGCTTGACCGTAAAGGTCGATGCCAAGATCGACGACGCGCTCAACTTCAACAACGGCGTCATGCAGGTCAACCAGGACGTCGGCGTGATGTCCAACCAGGGCAACTTGCTGGCTGTGTCCGACACCACCGGCCCCACGGGCTTCGGCGATTCGCAGGCGGAAGTGAGCCAGCACAACAAGGGCAACCAGCTCTACCGGACTGCTAACATCGTCAACGGCGACGGCGGCAACGCTGTGATCGGCGACTACGCGGTCGAGCGGACATCGACGATGACCAACACGGTACTGGGCAACGTCGGCATCATCAACGTCAACCAGAACTCGGGCGAGATGAACAGCCAGACCAACGCCAACGCGGTGGGTGTCGGCGCGCTGGGCATCATCATCGTCGGCGAGGCCGCGCTCGGCCAGACGGCGTCCGACAACCGGGTGGAGACGGTGCGCAACTACAGCGCCTCGACCATCCAGGACTCGGTCAACGGCAACCTGTCGCAGGTCTCGGTCAACCAGGCGTCGGGCGGCCTGAACAACCAATCCTCGACGTTCAACTTCTCCGCGTTGCTGTCCTTCTCCAATCCGGGCATCAGCCAGGTCAAGTTCTGAGCCGGCGACCCCGGCCGCCGAATCACCGGCGTCCGCCGCGCCCCGCGCGGCGGACGTTTCGTTTGAGATATCTTTCCAGGAACCCATATCCATAGAGAATGCGACGTTGACTTGCCGCGGGGCGCTGCTTTAAGTATCAGCCGCCGCGGAGGTTGGCGTCTCCGGGGGTGTAGCTCAGTCGGTTAGAGCGCCGGCCTGTCACGCCGGAGGCCGCGGGTTCGAGTCCCGTCACTCCCGCCATCTTCTTGACGAACAGCCGTTTCATGACCGGTCGGTCGCCCGCGGCGGCGGTCCAGCCCGGCCATGGGACGGGCATCGAGCGACGCTCCTCTATTCCTTTGCAACCGCGGAGAGTCGTTCGTATAAGTCTCGCGGCAGGCGCGGCCCTCGCCTGACACTTTTAGTCGTCCCGGCTGCCCGGCCGGGTCGGGGATGTCCGGATCCCGCCGCCCGTCGTTGGCCGGAGGTCAGTACATGGATGGCATGCTGCGCGAATACCTGCCGATCCTGATCTTCCTTGGGATCGCCGTCGTCGTCGCCGGCGCCGCGATCGGCGCCTCCTATGTCGTCGCCCGCCAGCGTCCGGATTCGGAGAAGGTGTCGGCCTACGAATGCGGCTTCGATGCCTTCGGCGACGCCCGGCGCCAGTTCGACGTCCGCTTCTACCTTGTCGCCATCCTGTTCATCATCTTCGACCTCGAGATCGCCTTCCTGTTCCCGTGGGCGATCAGCCTGGGCTCTATCGGCATGTTCGGCTTCTGGTCGATGATGGTCTTCCTCGCCGTCCTCACGGTCGGCTTCGTCTACGAGTGGAAGAAGGGGGCTTTGGAATGGGAGTGACCGCCGCGGCCCCGTCGCTCGGCATGGATCGGCTGAACCAGGAGCTGACCGACAAGGGCTTCGTCGTCGCCCAGCTCGACAAGCTGGTGAGCTGGGCGCAGAGCGGTTCGCTGTGGCCGATGACGTTTGGCCTGGCCTGCTGCGCGGTCGAGATGATGCACTCGGCCGCAAGCCGCTACGACCTCGATCGCTTCGGCGTGGTGTTTCGGCCCAGCCCGCGCCAGTCCGACGTGATGATCGTCGCCGGCACCCTGACCAACAAGATGGCGCCGGCGCTGCGCAAGGTCTACGACCAGATGGCCGAGCCGCGCTGGGTGATCTCGATGGGCAGCTGCGCCAACGGCGGCGGCTACTATCATTATTCCTACTCGGTGGTGCGCGGCTGCGACCGCATCGTGCCGGTCGACATCTACGTGCCCGGGTGCCCCCCGACCGCAGAGGCGCTCCTCTACGGCATCCTGCAACTCCAGAAGAAAATCCGCCGGACCAGCACGATCGCCCGGTGACGGGCGGCCGGCCGGCAGGCGACGGATAGCCATGGACCAGACGCTGACCGACCTCGGCGAGCACATACAAGCGGCGCTGCCGCAAGATGTCCTGGGCTTCGCCGTCGCGCACGGCGAGCTGATGGTGACGGTTCGCGCCGCTGCGATCGTGCGGGTGCTGACGTTCCTGCGCGACGACTCCAACTGCCTGTTCAAGGTCCTGGTCGACCTGTGCGGCGCCGACTACCCGGAACGCGACCAGCGCTTCGACGTCGTCTACAACCTGCTGAGCCTGCGCCAGAACCTGCGTATCCGGGTCAAGGCGGCGACCGACGAGAACACCCCGGTGCCATCGGTGGCGGGCGTGTTCTCGACCGCCAACTGGCTCGAGCGCGAGACCTGGGACCTCTACGGCATCTTCTTCTCCGACCACCCGGACCTGCGCCGGATCCTGACCGACTACGGGTTCGAGGGGCACCCGATGCGCAAGGACTTCCCGCTGACCGGCTACGTCGAGGTGCGCTACGACGAGGAGCAGAAGCGCGTCGTCTACGAGCCGGTCAAGCTGACCCAGGACTTCCGCAGCTTCGACTTCCTGAGCCCGTGGGAGGGCACCGACTACGTGCTCCCCGGCGACGAGAAGGCGAAGGGGACGGCGTGATGGCCGAGACCGAAATCAAGAACATGACGATGAACTTCGGGCCGCAGCATCCGGCGGCCCACGGGGTCCTGCGCCTGGTGCTGGAGATGGACGGCGAGATCGTCGAGCGCGCCGACCCGCATATCGGCCTCCTGCACCGCGGCACCGAGAAGCTGATCGAATACAAGACCTACCTTCAGGCGGTGCCGTATTTCGACCGCCTCGACTACGTCTCGCCGATGTGCCAGGAGCACGCCTTCGCGCTGGCCGTGGAGAAGCTGCTCGGGATCGAGGTGCCGCTGCGCGGGCAGTACCTGCGCGTCCTGTTCGCCGAGATCACGCGCCTCCTGAACCACCTCCTCAACATCCCGGCGTTCGCGATGGACGTCGGCGCGATGACGCCGCTCCTGTGGGGGTTCGAGGAACGCGAACGGATGATGGAGTTCTACGAGCGCGCGTCGGGCGCGCGCCTCCACGCCGCCTACTTCCGTCCCGGCGGGGTATCGCGCGACGTGCCGGCCGGCATGGTGGAGGAGATGGGCGCGTACGTAGAGACGCTGCCCAAGCTGGTCGACGACATCGAGGGACTGCTGACCGAGAACCGCATCTTCAAGCAGCGAACGGTCGACATCGGCGTGGTGTCGACCAAGGACGCGCTGGACTGGGGCTTCTCCGGCCCGATGCTGCGCGCGACCGGCGTGCCGTGGGACCTGCGCAAGGCGCAGCCTTACGACGTCTACGCTAAGATGGACTTCGACATCCCGGTCGGACGCAACGGCGACTGCTACGATCGCTACCTGGTGCGGGTGGAGGAGATGCGCCAGAGCGTGCGCATTATCCAGCAATGCGTGAAGGAGATGCCGGGCGGGCCGGTCAAGACCGACGACCGCAAGATCACGCCGCCGCGCCGCGCTGACATGAAGACGTCCATGGAAGCCCTCATCCATCACTTCAAGCTCTACACCGAGGGCTACCATGTGCCGGCCGGCGAGACCTACACCGCGGTCGAGGCGCCCAAGGGCGAGTTTGGCGTCTATCTGGTCGCCGACGGCACCAACAAGCCGTACCGCTGCAAGATCCGCGCGCCCGGCTTCTCGTTCCTGCAGGCGACGGAATTCCTGTGCAAGGGCCACATGCTGGCCGACCTCGTGGCCGTGATCGGTTCGATGGACATCGTGTTCGGCGAGATCGACCGATGAGCGACGGACCGGCGACTTTCGCGTTCACGCCCGAGAACATGGAGCGCGTGAAGAAGACCATCGCCAAGTACCCGCCGGGACGCCAGGCGAGCGCGGTGATGCCGCTGCTCGACCTCGCGCAGCGCCAGGCCGGCGGCTGGCTGCCGCGCGCGGCGCTCGACCATGTCGCCGCGGTCCTCGACATGGCCCCCATCCGCGTGCTGGAGGTTGCCTCCTTCTACTCGATGTACAACCTGACTCCTATCGGCCGGCACCACGTCCGTGTCTGCACCACGACGCCGTGCCAGCTGCGCGGCTGCATGGCGGTGCTCGACACCTGCCGCGAGGAGCTCGGCGTCGAGCTGGGCGAGACCACGGCCGACGGCCTGGCGACCCTGGGCGAGGTCGAGTGCCTGGGGGCCTGCGTCAACGCCCCGGTGGTGTGGATCGGCGACGACTACTACGAGGACGTCGACCCGGCGCGGATGCGCGAGATCCTGCGCGCGCTGAAGCGCGGCGAGACACCGGAGCCGGGCCCGCAGGTCGACCGCCTCAATTCCGCGCCGAAGCCGGGCATGACGACGCTCGCCGGCGGCAAGAGCTAGGGATTGCCGATGCTCCAGGACAAGGATCGCATCTTCACCAACCTGTACGGCCAGGACGACTGGCGGCTGGCAGGCGCGCGCCGGCGCGGCGACTGGGACGGCACCAAGGACATCCTGGCGCGCGGGCGCGACGCGATCGTCGAGGAGATGAAGAACTCCGGCCTGCGCGGGCGCGGCGGCGCCGGGTTCCCGACCGGGCTCAAGTGGTCGTTCATGCCCAAGCAGTCCGACGGCCGGCCGAGCTATCTCGTGGTCAACGCCGACGAGGGCGAGCCGGGCACCTGCAAGGACCGCGACATGCTGCGCCACGACCCGCACAAGCTGGTCGAGGGCTGCCTGATCGCCGGCTTCGCGATGGGCGCCTGCGCCGCCTACATCTACATCCGCGGCGAATTCTTCCGCGAGGCGGAGCACCTGCAGGCCGCGGTCGACGAGGCCTACGACGCCGGCCTGATCGGCAAGGACGCCTGCGGCTCGGGCTATGACTTCGACGTCTACGTCCACCGCGGCGCCGGCGCCTATATCTGCGGCGAGGAGATGGCGCTGATCGAGAGCCTGGAGGGTAAGAAGGGCATGCCCCGGCTCAAGCCGCCGTTTCCCGCCGGCACCGGCCTCTACGGCTGCCCGACCACGGTCAACAACGTCGAGACCATCGCGGTGGCACCGACCATCATGCGCCGCGGCGCGGCGTGGTTCGCCGGGCTGGGGCGCGACAAGAACACCGGCACCAAGGTCTTCTGCATCTCCGGCCACGTGAACAACCCGTGCAACGTGGAAGAGGAGATGGGGATCCCGCTGAAGGACCTCATCGAGAAGCATGCCGGCGGCGTGCGCGGCGGTTGGGACAACCTGAAGGCGATCATCCCCGGCGGCTCGTCGGTGCCGATGATCCCGCGCTCGATCTGCGACACGGTGCTGATGGATTTCGACTCGCTGCGCGCGGTGAAGTCCGGGCTGGGCACCGCGGCGGTGATCGTGATGGACAAGTCCACCGACGTGATCGCCGCGATCGCCCGGCTGTCACGCTTCTATGCGCATGAAAGCTGCGGCCAGTGCACGCCGTGCCGCGAGGGCACCGGCTGGATGTGGCGGGTGATGGAGCGGCTGGCGCGCGGTGACGCCGAGGTGGCGGAGATCGACATGCTGCTCGACGTCGGCTCGCAGATCGAAGGCCACACCATCTGTGCCCACGGCGACGCCGCGGCGTGGCCGATCCAGGGCCTGGTGCGCCACTTCCGCGACGAGATCGAAGAGCGCATCGCCGGCGCGAAGGCCGGGCGCACCAGCCGGGCGGCGTGAGCATGGCGAAGCTGACCATCGACGGCATCGAGATCGAGGTCCCCGACGGCGTGACCGTCCTGCAGGCCTGCGAGATGGCCGGCAAGGAGATCCCGCGCTTCTGCTACCACGAGCGGCTGTCGATCGCCGGCAACTGCCGCATGTGCCTGGTTGAGATGGAGAAGTCGCCCAAGCCGATCGCGAGCTGCGCGATGCCGGTCGGCAACGGCATGGTGATCAAGACCAACACCCCGCTGGTGCGCAAGGCGCGCCAGGGCGTGATGGAGTTCCTGCTGATCAACCACCCGCTCGACTGCCCGATCTGCGACCAGGGCGGCGAATGCGACCTGCAGGACCAGGCGATGACCTTCGGGTTCGACCGGTCGCGCTACCAGGAATACAAGCGCGCGGTGAAGGAGAAGGACCTCGGTCCCCTGATCGCCACCAGCATGACCCGCTGCATCCACTGCACCCGCTGCATCCGCTTCGCGACCGAGGTGGCGGGGGTGGAGGAACTCGGCGCCACCGGCCGCGGCGAGCACATGGAGGTCGGGCCCTACGTCGAGCAGACCATCACCTCCGAGCTTTCCGGCAACCTGATCGACCTGTGCCCGGTCGGCGCGCTGACCTCCAAGCCCTACGCCTTCAATGCCCGGCCGTGGGAGCTAATTCGGGTCGAGACGATCGATGCGCTGGACGCGGTCGGCAGCAACATCCGCATCGACCAGCGCGGCGGCGAGGTGCTGCGCGTGCTGCCGGTGCTGAACGAGGACGTCAACGAGGAGTGGATCTCCGACAAGACCCGCTTCGCGATCGACGGCCTGCGCCGCCAGCGGCTCGACCGGCCTTATGTTCGGCGCGACGGCAAGCTGCAGCCGGCGTCGTGGCAGGACGCCTTCGCCGCGATCGCGGCCAAGGTTTCGGGTCAGCCCGGCACGGCGATCGCGGCGATCGCCGGAGACCAGGCCGACGGGGAGGCGATGACGGCGCTGCGCGACCTGATGCACGCGCTCGGCTCGCCGCACCTCGATTGCCGCCAGGACGGCGCGAAGCTGGATGCGCGCACCCGTGCCGGCTACGTCTTCAATTCGACCATCGCCGGCATCGACGCGGCTGACGTGTGCCTGCTGATCGGGAGCAACCCGCGCGCCGAGGCGCCGATCGTAAATGCGCGGCTGCGCAAGCGCTGGCTCAACCGCGGCTTCAAGGTCGGGCTGATCGGCGCGCCGGCGGACCTGACCTACAGCTACGAGCATCTCGGCGCCGGCCCGCGCACCCTGCAGGAGGTGGCCGACGGCAGCCACGCCTTCGCCGAGGCGCTGCGCAACGCAAAGAAGCCGATGCTGATCGTGGGGCAGGGGGCCCTCGCCCGGCCCGATGGCGCCGCCGTGCTGGCCGCCGCGCGCAAGGTCGCGGAGGCGTTCGGCATGGTCCGCGACGACTGGAACGGCTTCAACGTGCTGCACACCGCAGCGGCGCGGGTCGGCGGCCTCGACCTCGGCTTCGTGCCGGGACAGGGCGGGCGCGACGTCGCCGGCATCTTCGACGGCGCGGGCAAGGGCGAGATCGCCGTCGTCTATTTGCTCGGCGCCGACGAGATCGACATGGCGAAGCTCGGCAACGCCTTCGTCGTCTACCAGGGCCATCACGGCGACGCCGGCGCCCACCGCGCCGACGTCATCCTGCCCGGCGCCGCCTACACGGAGAAGGACGCGACCTTCGTCAACACCGAGGGCCGCGTGCAGAGGGCGTTCCGCGCGATCTATCCGCCCGGCGAGGCGCGCGAGGACTGGCGCATCGTCCGCGCGCTGTCCGGCGCGCTCGGGCGGCCGCTGCCGCTGGACACCATCGCGGCGGTGCGCGCGCGCATGGCCGAGGCCGGCGGCCAGTTCGCGGTGCCGGGCGAGGTCATCGTCAACGCTTGGGGTCCGTTCGGGACCGAAGGCCGGATGGACGATGCGCCGTTCGTCGGCGCGGTGAAGAACTTCTACATGACCTGCCCGGTCAGCCGGGCGTCCGAGACCATGGCCAAGTGCATACAAGCCGCAGAGGCCCGCCAGGGCCCGAAGACGGGGACCCATGGATAGCTTGTGGCAGGGCTATGTGTGGCCCGGCATCATCATCGTCGCCCAGATCGTCGCGATCATCGTGCCGCTGCTGGTGGCGGTTGCCTACCTGACCTACGCCGAGCGCAAGGTGCTGGCGGCGATGCAGATGCGCCGCGGCCCCAACGTGGTCGGGCCGTTCGGGCTGCTGCAGCCGCTCGCCGACGGGCTGAAGCTGCTGAGCAAGGAAACCATCCTGCCCGCCGGCGCGAACCCGGTGGTGTTCATCGCCGCGCCGATGCTGACCTTCATCCTCAGCCTGGTCGCCTGGGCGGTGATCCCGTTCGACGACCGGGTGGTGCTCGCCGACATCAACGTCGGCGTCCTCTACCTCTTCGCGATCTCCTCGCTAGGCGTCTACGGCATCATCATGGCCGGCTGGGCGTCGAACTCGAAGTACCCGTTCCTCGGCGCGATGCGCTCGGCAGCGCAGATGGTGTCCTACGAGGTGGCGATCGGCTTCGTCATCATCACCGTCCTGCTGTGCGTCGGCTCGCTCAACCTGTCCGACATCGTGCGCGCGCAGGACGGGCTGTGGTTCTGCATCCCGCTGCTGCCGATGTTCGTGATCTTCTTCGTCTCCGGCCTGGCGGAGACCAACCGGGCGCCGTTCGACCTGCCGGAGGCGGAGGCGGAGCTGGTCGCCGGCTACAACGTCGAATACTCGTCGATGACGTTCGCGCTGTTCTTCCTCGGCGAATACGCGAACATGATCCTGATGAGCGCGATGACGGCGGTGCTGTTCCTCGGCGGCTGGCTGCCGCCGATCGACCTGCCGCCGTTCAACTGGATCCCCGG
>JBFWQM010000197.1:0-10522 GCA_050249455.1 Rhodospirillaceae bacterium
GCGCGACCGTCTGCGCCGCATCGCCGGCTCCTGACCGTTGCGCCGGCCGCCGTCGCGGCGTATTTTCCGTGCCTCATCGATCCG
This sequence comes from Rhodospirillaceae bacterium, assembly GCA_050249455.1. Classification (GTDB taxonomy): domain Bacteria; phylum Pseudomonadota; class Alphaproteobacteria; order MPNO01; family VGEU01; genus JBFWQM01. The sequence goes on from JBFWQM010000197.1 coordinate 85, forward strand.
ACGGAGCGTGGCGCAGCCTGGTAGCGCACCAGACTGGGGGTCTGGGGGTCGCTGGTTCGAATCCAGTCGCTCCGACCAATCGACGCGTGCAGGGGGCCGGCCGCAAGGCGGCCCCCTTCGCCGTATGGCGCGCCGGGATCGATGCGGACCGGAAGAACATCCGCGGTTGCCCGAGGATGACGCTCCTTCCGATCCGCGAGACCCCGTCAGGAGTCGTCGATCAACGCGCACTACCCGTGATTGTTCCTGCTGCAGCGCTCCGGGGCTTCCCGGCCGCGGCCGTTCCTTTATGATCGGAGCCGGGTCGGTCGACCGCCGCGGCGCGGCAAAGGCCGGCCGGGAGGCCGCACGATGATCGGGACGAGCTGGATACGCGAGCAGGGGCTGAAGGACCCGCTCCTCGTCGAGTTGCTGCGTGCAACCGGCATGGAGACGGTGCCGCTGTGGAGCCGCGACTTCCCCGAGCGCGATGCGGCGAAGCGCCGGTGGGACGAGCTGGCGGCGTTCCGCGACGGGCCGGTCTCCCCGGTGCAGGCGCCGCACCCCGATGTCGCCGCGCTGTCCGACGGCATCAAGGCGCGCGCCGCCGCGCTCGGTGCGGCGAAGGTCGGCATCTGCGCGCTGCGGCCGGAATTCATCGAGTACGGCGTCGATCTGCCGCACACCAACGTCATCGCCTTCGTCTGCTACGAGGATTACCGCAAGGTGCTCGACGGCCCGGACGCGGTCGACCTCGAGGCGATGCAGACCTACGTCCGCTGCGCCGAGATCGCCACCGCGCTGGCCCGCCACATCCGCGAGGACCTGGGCTGGCCCGCGCTCGCCCACCACAACGGCTCGGTGCAGATCCAGGCGATCCCCGTCCTGCACGAGGCGGGATTCGGCGAGCTCGGCAAGCACGGCAGCCTGATCAATCCGGACCTCGGCGCCAACTTCCGGCCCGGCTTCGTGACCACGACCTTGCCGCTGGCCCACGACCGGCCGCTGGCGTTCGGCGTGCAGGACTATTGCCTGACCTGCAACTTGTGCCGCAACAACTGCCCCGGCGACGCGATCCCGGCCGAGTACATCATGACCGCTGGCGTGCGGCGGTGGCTGACCGACATCGAGAAATGCTATCCGGTGTCGCGCTTTCGCGACGAGTACTGCCACATCTGCATCGACGTGTGCCCGTACACGCACAAGGAAAACGGGGATCCGCAGCGCCGCGAGACCTACAAGGCCTATATGAAAGAGCGCAAGGCCGGCGGCTACAAGACGCCGAAGCGCAAGCGATGACCGCGGAGACCGCGCCATCGCTCCAGACGCTCGCCGCCGCGGCGCTGCGGCTTCTCGAACAGGACGGTGCCGATCGGGTCGACCGCACGGTGCCGGGCGCGCCGCCGCTTTCTGTGCAATACCGCGGCCCCCGCCCGGCCGCGCCGCTGCCGGGCGCCGTCGTCGCACCGGCGGACGTGCCGCGCCATCGGCCGTGGGTCGGGGCGCAGCGCCTCACCGTGCGGGCGCCGTTGATCGTCTTCGACATCGCCTGGAACGCCGGCGAGCCGCTGCGGATCATGACCTTCAGCCGCGGCGACTGGGAAGCGCAACTGCTCGCCGCGGCGACCTGAGCGCGCGGCCGACATCTGGCACCATTCCGCGGAGGATAGTGGCACTTCGATGATCCTAGAGATTGCCGTCGTCGGGCTCCTGATCCTGATCAACGGCTTCTTTGCAATGTCGGAGCTGGCGCTGGTCTCCTCGCGCCGCGGCCGGCTGCAGCAGCTGGCGCAGACCGGCCGGCGCGGCGCGGCGAGCGCGCTGAAGCTCACCGGCGACCCGACCGGTTTCCTCTCCACCGTGCAGATCGGCATCACCGTGGTCGGGGTCTTCGCCGGCGCCTACGGCGGCGCCACCCTGGCCGCGCGGCTGGCCGAGGTGCTCAAGGAGATCCCGCCGATCGCGGGCTCGGCCGAGAGCATCGCGTTCGTCGTCGTCGTGGTCGCCATCACCTACCTGTCGCTCGTGGTGGGCGAGCTGGTGCCCAAGCGGCTGGCGCTGAGCCGGGCGGAAGCGATCGCGGCGACGGTCGCCCCCGCGATGACCTTGCTGGCCCGCGCGGCGGCGCCGGTGGTGTGGTTCCTGCGCGTCTCCACGGAGGCCGTGCTGCGGTTGACCGGCGCCCGCTCGAAGCCGGAATCGACAGTGACGGAGGAGGAGGTCAAGACGCTGATCGCCGAGGGGACGCTGGCCGGCATCTTCGAGCCGGCCGAGCGCGAAATGATCGAAGGCGTGCTGCGGATCGGCGATCGCGCCGTGCGATCGATCATGGTCCCGCGGCCGGAGGTCGTCTGGCTCGACATCGAGGACAGCATCGATGCGATCCACCGCGAGATCGTGGACAGCGGCCATTCGCGCTTCCCGGTCTGCCGCGGCGACGTCGACGAGATCGTCGGCTACGTCGAGACCAAGCACCTGCTGCAGCAGCAGCGCCGCGACGGCCGCATCGACCTCGCAGCGGCGGCGCTGGAGCCGATGTACGTGAGCGACCAGATGCCGATCCTGCGCCTGCTCGACCGCTTCAAGCGGGCGGGCGTGCACCTTGCCTGCGTGCTCGACGAGCACGGCTCGTTCGAAGGCATCGTCACGCCGACCGATATCCTGACCGCGATCGCCGGCGACCTGCCGGACCGCGAGGACGACGAGGAGCCGGCCGCCGCCCGGCGCGACGACGGCTCCTGGCTGCTCGACGGCCGCATGCCGATCGACGCCGCCGAGCGGGTGCTGGCGGTGACCGGCATGGGCGACGGCGGCGATTTCCACACGCTGGCCGGGTTCGTGCTCGACAACCTCGGGCACCTGCCGGAACCGGGCGAGAGCTTCGTTTGGCGCGACTGGCGTTTCGAGGTGGTCGACATGGACGGGCGCCGCATCGACAAGATACTGGCCCGCCCGCCCGGCTGACGGCGCGCGACGACGCGGAGGACGACGATGGCGCACTACCGGCTCCTGACCTATTTCGCCGACACCGGCGCGCCGCGCGCCGGCCTCCTGGTCGGCGGCGAGGTGTTCGATCTGGCGGCGGCGGCGGCGGCGGCGGGCCGCGCCGGCGGCCTCGACTGGACGGCGACATTGTCGGTGCTCAAGAACTGGGAGGCGACGCAGCCGGTCCTGCAGGCGCTGGCCGCCGCCGCGCCCGCGGTCGCCGGCCGGCCGCTGGACAAGGTGCGGCTGATGGCGCCGATCCTCTATCCGGCGTCGATCTATTGCGCGGCCGCCAACTACTACGACCATCACCGCGAGATGACCGGGCAGGAACTCGACAAGGGCAAGCTCGCCCCGTACTTCTTCCTGAAGACGTCGAGCTCGGTGGTCGGCCCCGGCGCCGAGATCCGCCTTCCGGTGGAATACACCCGGCAGTGCGACTGGGAGGCCGAGATCGGCGTCGTCATCGGCCGCGCGGCGCGCAACGTCTCCACCGCCAACGCGATGAGCCACGTCGCCGGCTACACCATCGTCAACGACCTGTCGGCGCGCGACCGCCGCCACCGCGACGACTGGCCGTTCCGCTCGGACTGGTTCGGCCAGAAGTGCTTCGAGACCTCCGCCCCGATGGGGCCGTGGATCACCCCGGCGGCGGCAGTGCCGGATCCGCACGCGCTGGCGATCCGGCTGTGGGTGGACGACCGGCTGGAGCAGGACTCCTCCAGCCGCGAGATGGTGTTCGACATCCCCGAGCAGATCGCCGCGATCAGCCGCCAGATCACGCTGCGCCCCGGCGACGTCATCGCCACCGGCACCTGCGCCGGCGTCGGCAACGCCAAGGGGCGCTTCCTGCAGCCGGGCCAGCGCTGCCGGATCGAGATCGAGGGGCTGGGCACCCTGGAGAACCCGGTGGTCGCCGGGCTGTGACCTCGATCCGGCGCCGCCTGCCCTAGAACTTGCCGTCGATCAGGACGAAGGCGACCTTGCAGTCCTTGTCGGAGCGGTTGCTCCAGGCGTGGTTGGTGCCGCGCTGCACGAACGTGTCGCCGGTCTTCAGCAGGACTTCCGAATCGTCGAGGACGAGGTAGATCTCGCCCTCCAGGACCAGGCCGTAGTCGATCGATTCGGTCTTGTGCATCAGGGGATGCGGCGGCTTTTCCGAAGCGTCGGCGGCGTGGCCGGCGCCGAGGGCCGAGAAGCTCGCATGGGCGGCCGCGCGGTCGACGCTGCCGATCCAGTCCTTCTCCGGCGGGAAGTTGATCACCCGGAACACCGAGCCGTTCTTGGGCGGCAGGAGACCGATCGTATCCTTCGTGGTGTCCTCGTTGCCGGCGAGGCCCGCCGGCGATTCGAACACCCGCCAGACGTTGTGGATCGCCACGCCCGGCCGCGCGGGCGGGCGCAGCACATTGGACGTGTCGGCATCGATGATGACGACCGCCTTGCCGCGTTCGTCGTGGCCGGTGATGACGCGGCGGACGCCTCCTGCCATCGCTTGTACTCCCTCCTGGTTTGGTTGGCGGCGGAGATTAGCGCGGTTCGGCGTGGCGAGCCACGGTGCAACACCTGAGGGAAAAAGCGGCTGCCGGTTAAGCATAACGCCGGGTTGGCGGTGGACTTCGCGACGCGACTATGGTATCCGCGACTCCGAGGTCTGGAGATAGCGTCCGAAAACTAAAGGAAAATTCGGACGGTCCAGGGGATGAGGGGGTAACTTGCCGCATCGGTTGGGCAAGGGGTTGGGTTGGGGCATGGTTTCCGCGATCGCCATCGGCGTCGCGGTGCCCGGCGCGTCGGCTGCCGACGGCCGAAATCCCGTGCGCGAGGCCCTGCCGCGGGCGGAGGACGCCTATCGCGGCCCGATTTCGGGCCAGTTCGGCAACAACGAAGACGCCTGGAGCATGCTGCGCCGGCTGGAGCAGCAGCTCAAGAACCAGCAGAAGACGATCGCCGACCAGCAGCGCGCGCTCCAGGAGCAGCGTCGCGAGCTTGAGGCGATGCGTACCGAGATCGATCGCGACGGCGCCCGTCCGGCGAGCCGCAACGGCGCCGCCGCAGCGCAGCGCAACGGCCGGACCGTGCGCGCCAGCGAGCGCCAGTCGCAGAGCGCCCAGGTGCCGCGCCCGCCCGATTTCCTGCCGCCCGGCGTCGGGGTGCCGACGCCGCCGCAGCCGCTCGATCCGGGGCCGCTCGCCCCGTCGCCGGTGGCGCCAGGCCCGGTCGCGCCGGGCCCCGTTGCCCCCGTGCCGCCCGACTCGGCCGGTTCGGGCCCCGTCGCGCCCGGTCCCGTGGCGCCCGAGCCGGTGGCGCCGGGCGAGCAGCCGCAGGCGCCGACCACGGCGGCTCCGGCCGGGCCGACCCCGGACGAGGCCGAGCAGGCGCGCCAGACGCAGCAGCAGCAGGAACTGCTCCTGGAGGCCGGGGCGATCCTGCTGCCCCCCGGGCGCCTGCAGGTCGAGCAGTCGTTCGACTACTCGCATTCGTCCTCGAACCGCATCAACATCGGCGGCTTCACCATCTTCGAGGCGATCCTGATCGGGACCATCCGGGTCGACGACCTCAAGCGGGACATCATCACCGACTCCGTCGCGGCGCGCATCGGCATCTTCCGCCGCCTTCAGGCGGAAGTGCGCGTGCCGTTCGTCTACCGCATCGACAACGAGGTGCTGGGGCAGGGCACCAACGACCAGCGCTTCCGCGAGGTGACCGGCCGCGGCATGGGCGACATCGACGCGACCGTGACCTACCAGCCGGTGATTGCCCGCGGCATCTGGCCGAACATCCTGACCCGCGCGCGCATCAAGATCCCCACCGGCACCAATCCGTTCGAGATCGGCACCACCACCAACGCCACCACCGGGGAGACCCGGCTGACCGAGGCGCCGACCGGCGCCGGCTTCTACGCCTTCGCGGGCGGCGCCACCGCGGTGTGGCGTAGCGACCCGGCGGTGTTCTTCCTGTCCACCGGCTACACCTTGAACGCGCCGCGCACCTTCGGCGGCTCCGAGCTCGACCCCGGCGACACCATCGACTACAGCGTCGGCGTCAACATCGCGCTGAGCGACCGGGTGGCGATCAACTTCGGCTTCGCCGAGTCCTTCACCTTCGAGACCAAGCAGAACGGGGTGAAGAGCGAGGGCTCGTCCACCAACGACGCCCGGGTCACACTCGGCACCTCGATCGGCATCACGCCTGCCATGTCGCTGATCTTCTCGGCGGGCATCGGCCTGACCCAGGACTCGCCCGACTTCAGCATCTCGTTCAGCGTGCCCTACACGTTCGACCTGTTCTGAGCGGCCGCGCGGCCGCGGAAAGTCATCGGGCCAAAGCAAGACGGCCGGGCGTGTGCCCGGCCGTTTCGCGTCGCATGATGTGGGCCGGCGGTCAGTTGCCGGCGCGGGCGGTCTGCAGGTTGCGCACGGCGGCCTCGGCGAACCGGTTCTCGATGAACGGCCCCAGCTTGGGCACCTGCTTGAGGAGCTGGCCGGTGATCAGGCCCCAGCCATTGTATTCCGCGTCGGCAATCTCGCCCTGGCCCCAGACGTAGCGGTTGTACTTGGTGAAGGTGACCCACTGCTCGGCCTGCTGCGGCTGCACCACGACGCCCTGTCGGTGGAAGAAGATCGTCATCAGGCGCGCGGCGTCGCGCGGATCCTGCTGGATGTAGGCGAGCGAACGCACCCATGCGTTGACCACGCGCTGGACGGTGTCGGGCTCGGTCGCGATCATGCCGTTGCGCACCACCAGGGCCTTGGCGTCGATGCGGCCCAGGGTCGAGGTGATCTGCTCGTTCGATAGCAGCACGCGGCCCTGGTTGGTCGCGCGCAGGACCTCGGTGAAGTGGCGGGATTCGATGACCGCGTCGGCGAGCTTCTTCTCGAACACCGACGTCAGGTCCACCGGCTCGAGGATCGCGAGCTTGACGTCCGTCGGGCGCATCTTGGCGGCGTTGAGCAGCCGGATCAGGGTCGGGTGGGCGTCGGAGCCGCTGCCCAGCGCGATGGTCTTGCCCTTGAGGTCGGCGAGCGAGCGGATGTTGGTGGCGGCGGTCGGGACGATCACTTCCATCTCGGTGCCCCAGCCGGCGACGGCGACGGCCTTGGCCTCGACGTTGGCGCCGGCGAGCGTCAGGAAGATGCGCTGCGGTACGGCGGCGAAGTCGGTCGAGCCGACGCCGATCGATCGGATCACCGCGAGGCCGGAACTGACCGGCATGCCGCTGACCACGAGGCCTTCGTTGGAGAAGAAGCCACGCTCGATGCCGACGATCGCCGGCAGCGCGTCCCAGCCGCTGGCGTAGCTCAGGCGCACGACGACGAGGCTGCGGTTGGCCTGGGCCGGCTGCGCGGGCGCGGGCTGCGCCTGGCGCTGGGCCGGCTGGGTCGGCCGCTGCTGCGCGAGGGCCGGGGCGGCGCATACGGCGACCACAGCCGAAAACGCCAGAAGCTTACGCACCGAGATCGTCATTGGATGCTCCTCATGAGCTCCGCGCCGGGTCGGGACGCACTATATAGGATGCGCCGCCGGAGCGAAATCTCTGCGAATACAGCAGAAAATAGGTTGAAATAGTCTGAAGGCGTGCGCCTTCGGGGCGTCGGACGGCGGCGCGCGCGGGGCCGCCGTCCCGCCGCCGTCAGAACTTCGCGGCGTTCAGAAGGCTCGGCAGGCTCGGCAGGCTCGATGCGTCCTGCAGAATGTTGACCTGCACGAAGAGGTTGTTGTTCACGACGTTGAAGTTGCCCGGCACCTGGGCGATCTGGAAGATGCCGGATGCGCCCTGGAAATTCCCGATCACCGTCTGGATCTGCACGTCGCCGTTGTTGCCGACGGAGTAGTTGGGCGCGGGCGCGGTGGTCGCGCCGGTGTTCGCGTTGGTGTTGACGTTGAGGTTGCCGGTCGCGACGTTGTTGTGATCGAACGTGCCGTTGAACAGCACGTTGAACGAAATCCCGTTGAAGGCGCCACGTTTTCCGGCCAGCACGCTGTCGTCGACCTCGGCGACGGCAAGCTGCGGCGTCGTCACCTGGGCGATCGACAGGGTGCCGAGCTTGGGCGGCTTCGGCCGCTCGATCTTGGCGAAATACTCGGGAAAGACCAGCTCGGCCACGACGCCGCAGCCGGACAGCAGGAAGGCCGGCACGGTCAGCGCGAGCCACAACGCCACCAGGCGGGGCGCGCGGGCGATCGTGCCACGTCGGGACGGCGCGACGGCGGCGGTCCCGGGCTTGTCGTTGCTGTTAACGCGATTCACGGTCATTGACCCTTCTGCTTTCAGCACCTGCGGCTTGCGCCGTTCGTCCATGACGGCCTCCCGGGCTAGAACTCGCCCTGAAGACGGTTGAGCGGCACCATCTGCCGATCCATCAACCGGATGACCTGGTCCACCGGCGCCTTGACCGTCTGGTCCATGACGAAGGCGCCGTTGCGCTCGCGCCGCTCGTTCAGGATCAGCAGGACGACCCGGTCCCACCCGCTCTCGAACTCGGACACCGACTTGAGAAGGTTGCCGAAGGCCGGGTCGGCGACGTAGGCGACGTTGCGCTCGACCGCCTTGACCACCACGAAATGCGAATAGCCGCGCGTGTTGATCAGGGTCAGCGCCGGTACGTTGAGCTTCGTCAGCTCCTCGACGGAGCCGAGCCGGTAGCCGTTGGCGATGTAGCCGCGCTCCTCAACCGCCCGCTTGATCTCGAGCATCGAGAAGCCCTGCGACTTGATACGCTGCTGGTCGCCCAGGCGCATCATCGATTCGACCAGCACGCGCTCGTCGATGTCGGTGTCGTTGTAGTAGTGGCGCAGGATGGTGGCGGCGGCGGCGGCGCCGCAGCTCACGTCGTAGCCCTGGCGGACCACCAGGTTGAACTTCAGCTCGGCGAGGCCACGGACCTTCACCTCCATGCGCAGGCCGTTGGCGCTGCCGAACAGCGGCAGGGTATGCGCGAGGGCGGGCGCCGCCAGGGCGGCGAGGAGGGCGGCGGCCACGGCCAGCGCGGCAGGGCGTGCGATCCGGCGGCTCATCGGAAGGCACCCGGGAGGACGGAGAACGACGGCACGGCGATGGTCGCCTGGTTGCCGACGATGTTGCCGTTGCCGGCCGACTGCGCGACCTGCGCGACGCCGCTGAAGCCGACGAACGAGTCGGTCAGGCTGTCGATGCGGGTCGTCTTGGACATGTCGGCGCCGCCCGACTGGTCGGTCGTGGTGTTGTTGCCGCCGACGTTGCTCAGGGTGTCGCTGCCGAGCTTGACGAACTGCTCGGGGTCGACCTTGAGGCCGATGCCGATCAGCAGCACGTTGGACTGCTGGTTGGCGACGCCGGCGGACTGGTTGACCGCGACGGTGCCGGTGGTGCCGCCGAAGCTGTTCTCGATCCGGTCCTGGCGCACGCCGCCGGTGGAGACGATCTGGTTGCCCTCGAACGTCACCTGGCCACTGATCGAAAGCGCATCCATGTCGACCGGCTGGTCGCTCTGCGTGCCCGGGTCGCGCACGGTGACGACCAGCGCATTGAGTTGGTTGTTGACGAGGCCGGCGTCCTGGTTGAGCGCGAAGGCGCCGGTGCCGCTCTGGAACGACCGGGTGACCAGCGCCTCGCGGACGAAGTTGGGGTCGGCGAAGGCCGGCTGGCCGGGGATCTTGATCATCGGCGGGACCAGCTGGTCGAGGATGTTGACCCCGGTGATCGACTGGTTGAAGAAGACCCGGCCACTGCTGATCTGCATGCCGGAGACCGGGTCGGCGATCGCCGCCACGCCGGCGATGCTGGCGGCGCTCGGCGGCTCGTTGGAGGTGGTCGGCAGCGGCGGCAGCGATTGGCCGAGCGCGCCGAACGGAAGCATCGCCGCGGCGGTCAGCGCCGCAGCCAAAATCCCGTACCTCGGAGCGAGAGCGACCATCCCCAACCGTGCCTCAGCCGTCGTGTCGCATGCCGGCGCGGCGTGCAGCCGGACTATGCAGAGCGCCCGTTAACGGCACCTGAACACCGCTCGTTCCGGCAGCCCGGGTCGGGCCGGCAGCCCAGGTCGGGCCGGCAGCGGCCTGGCTCACCGGAACGCCCGGCTGGCATTCGGCCGGGGTACGACCCTGGGCATCACGGGAGCACATTCCGGCTCCGCCCGCGGCGCCCGGCGATCGTGGCCACCCTGCCTCGCCCTCACCGTACATCGGCCGCACCACCCATTTTTACAACGCCAGACGAAACAAAAGAAAATCGACGAACGAATATTATCCCTTTAGCCGCCCACGAAAAAATCGCAAGTAATCACGTCTCGTTGATCGTCCGCCGGCAATGCATCGTCCAATTGCCGAAAGCCGGCAGAAGCCGGCAGATCCACTCGGAAGAAAAGAGGGAGGAGGGGCGGTGCCCCTCCTCCGGTCGGCAGGTTAGAACTTCTGGCCGGTCACGCCGGCGGTCGCCTGGTTCAGGCCGGTGGTGGCCGAGAAGGCGATCGTCGAGGACTGGTTGTTCAGGTTG
>JBFWQM010000198.1:0-10497 GCA_050249455.1 Rhodospirillaceae bacterium
GCGGACGGTGTCGTGGTAGCCGGCGCTCCAGTGCTCGACCATGCTGCGGCGGGAGAACTCGTAGTCCTTCGACTGGCCCTCGTACTGCCGCGCGCGGTAGATCAGGTGGACGATGCTGTAGACCTTGCGGTCAGCGAAGGACTCCAGCACCGCCGCGTCGGGGCCGCTGCGCAGCTCCGCAGGCAGGCAGTCGAGCAATTTGGCCACGGCATTGCGGAACACCTGCTCCTCCTTGAAGCGGTCGGTGTTCTCTCGCGTGCGGCTGGAATAGAGGATCTCCTTCTGGCGTGTCGCGACCTCGGCGACCGAGCGCGGAAAGGCCCCGCGCGCGCTCCACAGGTCGACCTGGAACGCCAGCGTGTCCTGGCGCGGCCCATCGTGCAGCACCCACTGCAGCGGCGTGTTGGAGATCAGTCCGCCGTCCCAGTAGTGCTCGCCGTCGATCTCCACCGGCGGGAAACCGGGCGGCAGCGCGCCGCTCGCCATCACGTGACGCGCGTCGATCGCGTGCGTCGCGCTGTCGAAGTAGACGAAGTTGCCGGTGCGCACATTGACCGACCCGACGCTGAAATGCATCGTGCCGGCGTTGATGCGGTCGAAATCGACGAAGCGCTCCAGGGTCGCGGCAAGGAATCGCGTGTCGTAGTAGCTGGTCGCTTCCACCGTGCCGAGCGGTTGCAGCCACGGCGAAGGGACGCGCGGCGCGAAGAAGCCGGGGATGCCGGCGGCGAGCGCCACCCCGGCGCTGGCCTGGTTCAGCACCGTCCGCACGCGGTGATCGCGGTAAGGCGGCCACACCGCTTCGGCGAGCCAGCCCCACGGCGTCTGGAAGGTGACCGCTTCCCAGAACCCGCGCAGGCTGTCGATCCGCGTCTCCGGCGGGTTGCCGGCGACGATCGCCGCGTTGATCGCGCCGATCGAGATGCCGGCGACCCAGTCGGGCTCGATCCCCGCCTCGGCCAGCGCCTGGCACACCCCGCCCTGGTAAGCGCCGAGGGAACCGCCGCCCTGCAGCAGCAGCGCGATGCACTCGAACGGCGGCCTGCTGCCGGCGGCATGGGTCTTGCGAAGCGGCTTCTTGCCCTTAGCCATGCGCGTCCCCGCGATGCTGCACTGCACACAGGATCACTTGCGCCCCCGGCGACGTTTTTTCAAGGCACGTTTGCGGGATCGACCGGCCGGTCGCCAGGGATCGGGCCGATCTTCATGTTTAAGATGAAAATCTAGTTTTTATATCTATAATACAATTAGTTACACATTTATTTTATAAATTCACATCAAAATTGTCGCCGCAGCGCCGCCCAGCTCAGCGTCGCTTGGCGCGCGAGCGGTCCCATCGCGGTGGGTGCGCCGAACGGGTCGTGGCCGGCGCGCGCGAGGCGGTCCAGGTAGCGGTCGGCCAGCGCGGCGGTCAGCACCGCGGCGCGCGCGCGGGGCGGGATGGCGCGTCGCTGCGCCCGTGCGGCGGCGAGCCGGCGCCGCGCTGCCGCCGCGACGGCGGCGACCGCGCGGCGCACCGCGTCGGTGGCGTGGCCGGCCAGCACCGCCTCCCCATCGGTTCCCGCTGCGGCGAGGACGTCGGCCGGCAGCATGACGCGCCGGCCGCGGGCATGGTGCGGCACCGCGCGCAGCAGGCCGGTCAGCGCCCAGCCGGCCCCGGCATCGCGGCCGGCGCCCTGCGCGTCGGCTCCGGTCGCGCCGAGCGTGCGCAGCGCCAGTGTGGTGAGCGTGCCCGCGGTCGCCTCCGCGTAGGCTTCGAGCGCGGCCATGTCGGGCGGCGGGTCGTCGTCGAGGTCGCGCTCGCGCGCGTCGATCAGCACGTCCAGCGCCGCGCGCGGCAGGTCGTGCCGCCGGACCGCCGCCGCGAGCGCCTGGACGACCGCGTGCTGCGGCCCCGCCCCGCCCTCGCAGACCGCCGCGACGGCGTCGCGCCACCACTGCAGCCGCATCTGGCCCAGGATCGGCTCGCTGACGCTGTCCCGCACCCGGGCGAGCTCCAGGTTGAAGGCGTAGAGCGCGAACAGGTCCGGCCGCGCCGCGTCGGGCGCGAACAGCGCCGCCAGATAGCGGTCGTGGTCGCCCTGGCGCACCGCGCGGGCGCAATAGGCGGCGTTCGCGTCTGATTCCAATTGCCGGTTCCGAAACGGGCGCGCCGAACATATATGATGGCGGTCCGATGGACGACCAGCCCGCACCTCCTGGCCCCGGCGCGGGGGCCGCGCTTCGTTGAACCGGCTGCACGTGATCGGCGGCGGGGTTTCCGGGCTCGCCTGCGCAGTGCGCGCCGCGCTCGGCGGGGCGCAGGTCGCGCTCTACGAGGGCGCCGGCCACGCCGGCGGCCGCTGCCGGTCGTTCAAGGACGACGTGCTGGGCTGCACGATCGACAACGGCTCGCACCTGATGCTCAGCGCCTACGGCGCGACGCTGGCCTTCCTGTCCGACATCGGCGCGCGCGAGCGCATCACCGAGCTCGCCCCGGCGGCGTTCCCCTTCGTGGACCTGCGCGACGGCCGCCGCTGGCGGATCCAGCCTGGCGCCGGCCGGCTGCCGCTGTGGCTGCTGGCGCCGCACCGGCGGGTGCCGGGCAGCGGCGTGCTCGACTACCTGAAGGTCCTGCGCCTGGCGCGGGCGCGCCCCGACGCGACGGTGGCCGACGTGCTGGGGACCGGGGGAAGCCTCTATCGGCTGCTGTGGCAGCCGCTGTGCCGGGCGGCGCTCAACACCGACCCGAGCGAGGCCTCGGCGCGGCTGTTCTGGGCGGTGGTGTCGGAGACCCTGCTGAAAGGCGAGCCGGCATGCCGGCCGATGCTGTTCCTTGACGGGCTGTCGCCGGCGCTGGTCGATCCCGCGCTGGCGCTCCTGGCGGCGCACCGCGCCGAGGTCCGCTTCCAGGCCCGGCTGCGCGGCCTCGAATGGCGCGGCGGCCGGGTCGTCGGCCTGCGCTTCCCGGAAGGCACGCTGCGCGTCGCGCACGAGGACAAGGTGGTGCTGGCGGTCCCGCCTGATGCCTGCGCCGAGCTGTGGCCGGAGGCGGCAACACCGACCGAGAGCCGCTCTATCGTCAACGCACACTTCCGGCTGGCCGAGCCGGCCGAGCTGCCGTGGGGCTCGCCGTTCGTTGGGCTGGTCGGCGGCGCCTCGGAATGGGCGTTCGTGCGCGACGGCGTGCTCTCGGTGACGATCAGCGCCGCGGAGGACTATGTCGACCGCCCGGCGCACGACCTCGCCAACACGCTGTGGGTGGAGATGGCCAGGCTGCTCGGGCGCGCGACCGGTCAGGTGCCGCCGTGGCGCGTGATCAAGGAGAAGCGCGCCACCTTCGCGCAGACGCCCGCGGAGGCGGCGCGGCGGGCCGGCGCGGCGACCAGCCTGGAGAACCTGTACATCGCCGGCGACTGGACCGAGACCGGCCTGCCGGCAACGATCGAAAGCGCCGTCCGCGCCGGCTTCCGGGCCGCGGAGCTGGCGCTGCACGGCCGCGAAGGCGGCGCGTGATCCACCTTCAGGGCACCGCGAACAGCGCCGCGGCGACGCGGCGGTCCTCAGCCAGCAGGACGTTGTAGGTCCGGCACGCCGCAGCGGTGCTCATCGGCTCGGCGACGATGCCCTTGTCGCGCAGGCCCGCGCGGAGGTCGGCCGCCGGCCACGCCGCCGTCAGGCCCGTCCCCATCAGCAGGACGTCGACGGCGACGCCCGCCGCCCACAGCGGCGCCAGCATGTCGAGCGACAGCGCCGCCATCTCGTCCGCCGCCAGCGGCAGGGTGCGCTCGGGCAGCACCAGGACCGAGCCGTCGTAGACGGCGCCGGCGATGCGGAACCGGCCCTGCCCGTATGACTGGATGAGCTGCCGGCCCTCGGGGACCAGCGGCGTGATGTCGGTCATGTCCGCCTCCGCGACCGACGCGGGCTCCGGCTATAGCGGAACGCGCTTCGGTCTTGTCCGGCGCAGCCACAGGATGACCTGCAGCCGCGTGACCATCAGCGCCGCGAACATCGACGTCAGGATGCCCAGCGACAGCGTGACCGCGAACCCCTTGATCGGCCCGGAGCCGAACTGGAACAGCAGGACGCCGGCGATCAGGGTGGTCAGGTTGGAGTCCACGATCGTGGCCATCGCGCGCTGGAACCCGGCATCCAGCGCCGAGATCGGGCCGCGGCCGGCCCGCTGCTCCTCGCGGATGCGCTCATAGATCAGCACGTTGGCGTCGACCGCCATGCCCATGGTCAGCACGATCCCGGCGATGCCCGGCAGCGTCAGCGTCGCGCCGAGCGCCGACATCAGGCCCACCAGCATGATCAGATTCGCGACCAGCGCCACGATGGCGAACAGGCCGAACAGCGCGTACACCGCCACCATCAGCGCCAGCACCAGAGCCAGCGCGATGGCGCAGGCGATCTCGCCGGCCTTGATCGAATCGGCGCCGAGCCCGGGGCCGACCGTCCGCTCCTCCAGCACCTTGAGCGGTGCCGGCAGCGCGCCGGCGCGCAGCAGGAGCGCGAGGTCCTGCGCCTCCTGGACGGAGAAGCGGCCGGAAATGACGCCCGACCCGCCGAGGATCGGCTCGCGGATCACCGGCGCGCTGATCACCTTGTTGTCGAGCACGATGGCGAACGGCTTGCCGACGTTCTCCTTCGTCACCTCGCCGAACCGGCGCGCCCCGACCGAATCGAAGCGGAAGCTGACCACCGGCTGGCCGTCCTGGAACGACGGCTGCGCGTCGGTCAGCGTGTCGCCGCCGACCATCACGCGCTTGCGCACCAGGTACTGCCGCGGCTGGCCGCTGGCATCCACTTCGCCGTCCGCCGGCAGGAGCTCCGAGGCCGCGGGAATGCGGCCCATCCGCACGTCCTCCACCGGCACGCTCTGATCGACCAGGCGGAAGTTCATCTTCGCGGTCTTGCCGAGCAGCTGCTTGATGCGTTCCGGATCGTTGAGGCCGGGCAGCTGGACCAGGATGCGCGTGTCGCCCTGGCGCTGGATGGTCGGCTCGCGGGTGCCGGTCTCGTCCACGCGGCGGCGGACGATCTCGATCGACTGGTCGACCGCCGACCGCCGGATGTCGCGCAGCCGCACCTCGTTGTAGCCGACGGTGACCTTCTGGCCCTGCAGGGTCGAGTCGAGGTCGGCCTCAAGGCGGCGCACGGCGTTGCGCGCCTTCTCCGCGTCCTGCGCGCGCAGGACCGAGAACGCGACCGCGTTCCCTTCGACGCCGAGGCCGGTGTAGTTGATCTGCTCGGTCCGCAACGCGCCGCGCACCGAATCGACCAGCGCCGTCACCCGCTCGCGCACCACCGCGTCGGCCTCCACCTCCAGCAGCAGGTGCGAGCCGCCCTGCAGGTCGAGGCCGAGCGACAGCTGGTTGCGCGGCAGGTAGGACGGGAAGGATTCGAGCGTGCTGCGCCCGATCAGGTTGGGCGCCGCGAACAGGAGCCCGAGCAGCACCACCGCCAGGACTGTGACGACCTTCCATTTCGAATACTGGATCATCGTCTTACCGATCGGTCCCGAGGCCGCGGACGAAGCCGGCTCAACCCTTGGCGCGCTTCTCGTCGGCCTTGGCGGCTTCGGCTTCCTCGTCGTCGTCCTCGCCCTTGGGCTCGGTCTTGGCGAGCACCTCGGCGATCATGCCGCGGGCCACGCGCACCTTGACGTTGTCGGCGATCTCCACCGACAGCTCGCTGTCGGAGACGACGCGGCTGATGGTGCCGATGATGCCGCCCGAGGTCACCACGCGGTCGCCGCGGCGCAGCGCGGTCAGCATCTCGCGGTGCGCCTTGGCCTTCTTCTGCTGCGGCCGGATCAGGAGGAAGTAGAAGACGACGAAGATCAGAATGAGCGGGATCAGCGGCTCGATGCCGCCGAAGCCGCCGCCACCGGCTGCCTGCGCGTAAGCAGGTGAAACGAGCATGCCTTTCTCCTCTCGGCGGCCGGCCCTGCTCGGGCCCGGCGGCGGACGTGCAGATTACTGACTTGGCCGCGGCGGGCAAGTGGAAAGACCCGCAATTGCCGCCGGTTGCGCTGCAACGAAGAAGCTGTGTAGGTTCCGCCGGCCCGCGCGTTACGGGCCTGATTTTGCTCGCGCCGAGACGCCCATGTCCGATCCTTCGCTCGAAGCCCTGCTGCGCCGCATCGCCGACGCCCTCGAACGGCTGGCGCCCCCGCCCCCGCCGGTCCCCGACCTCAACGCCGCCGAAGCCTTCGTCTGGCACGCCGACCGCGGCCTCCTGGAGCCGGTCGCGGCGGTCAACCGGGTCGACCTCGACCTGCTGCACGGCATCGAGCGGGCGCGCGACATCCTGCTCGACAACACGCGCCGGTTCGCCCGCGGCCTGCCGGCGAACAACGCGCTGCTGTGGGGCTCGCGCGGCATGGGCAAGAGTTCGCTGGTCAAGGCGGTGCACGGCCGCGTGCGCGCGGAAACGGCCAGCCCCCTGGTGCTGATCGAGATCCACCGCGAGGACATTGCGAGCCTGCCGCGCCTGCTCGCCATCCTGCGCGCCGCGCCGATGCGCTTCATCCTGTTCTGCGACGACCTGTCGTTCGACGTGCAGGACGCCACCTACAAGTCGCTCAAGGCGCTGCTGGAAGGCGGGATCGAGGGCCGGCCCGAGAACGTGGTGTTCTACGCCACCTCGAACCGGCGGCATTTGCTGCCGCGCGAGATGATCGAGAACGAGCGGTCGACCGCGATCAACCCCGGCGACACGGTCGAGGAGAAGGTCTCGCTGTCGGACCGCTTCGGCCTGTGGCTCGGCTTCCACGCCTGCGACCAGCCGACCTATCACGACATCGTCGCGGCCTATGCGGCGCGGTTCGGGCTCGCGGTCGATCCCGAGCAGCTCAAGGCGGATGCCAACGAGTGGTCGATCACCCGCGGCGGCCGGTCGGGCCGCGTCGCGTGGCAGTTCATCCAGGATCTCGCCGGCCGGCTGGGGCGACCGTTGACCTGACGGTCGCGCTGCCGGCCAGCAGCGGCACCGGGTCGACCGGCCGCTCGCCGCGCCGGATCTCGAAGTGAAGCTGCGGCGCGTTGGCGCTGCCGGACGAGCCGACGCGCGCGACCATCTGGCCGCGGCGCACGGTGTCGCCGATCTTCACCAGGATTTCCTCGTTGTGCGCATAGGCGGTGAGCCAGCCGTCGGCGTGCTTGATCAGCAGCAGGTTGCCGAACCCGCCAAGCTCGTTGCCGGCATAGGCGACCATGCCGTCGTCGGCCGCGCGAACCGGCGTGCCGCGATCGGCCGATATGTTGATGCCGTCGTTGTGCAGCCCGCCGGGCTGCGGCCCGTAGCCGACCACTACCTTGCCTTCGAGCGGCCACAGGAAGCGGCCGCCCGCCCCTGCCGGCTGAGACGGCTGGACGGCCGCGGGCGGCTGCGGCTCGGGCGCCGGACGAGCGACCGCCGCGGCCGGAGCGGCGGCCGGCGCCAGTGCGGCAACGGGGGGCGCAGCAACGGGGGGCGCGGCAACCGGCGATGCTTCCTGCAGCGGCGGCAGCGTCGCCACCACGGTCGCGCGTTCGCGGCCATCCGCGGGCGGCGGCGCAGGGCGTGCCGCCGCCGGCTCCGGCGCGGACGGGACGGCGGCGGGCGACACCTGCGGGCGGGCCGGGGACGGCGGCGGCAGCGGCGCGGCGGCGACGGCCGCCGGCGGCCGCGGTGCCGCCATGGCGGTCGCGGGCTCCGGCGCGCGTTCGACCGCGCGGTCCGGCGGCCGCGCCGCGATGGCCGATGCCGGCGCACCGCCCGGCAGGCGAAGCTGCTGGCCGGCCATGATGCGATAGGGCGGCCGCAGGCCGTTGGCCTGCGCCAGGGTCGACATGCCGACGCCGTAGCGCTGCGCCAGCTCCGACAGGGTGTCGCCCCGACGCACCACGTGGAAGCGGGACTCGGCAGCCGCAGGCGCCGACGCCACCGGCTGCGGCGCCGGCGCGGCGGGCGTGACGACGGGCGCCGGGGTGTCGCGGTAGCCGCAGCCCGACAGGGCGAGCACGGCCGCCAGCGCGAGCGCGATTCGCGCGTTCATGACGGCCGTCCCGACGCGCGCGCCGGCGCCGGCGCGTCGCTGACCAGCGGCACGAAGCGCACCGGCCACAGCGGCTCGCTCTCGATGCCGCCGTCGGTGCGCCGCACGCGGGTCAGGCGCTGGTCGATCGGGGTCGGGCCGACCGGCACGATCATCAGCCCGCCGGGCGCCAGCTGGTCGACCAGCTCCGCCGGCACCGCCTCAGCCGCCGCGGTGACGATGATGCGCTCGAACGGCGCCTGCTCGGCCCAGCCGCGCGAGCCATCGCCCAGCCGCGTCGTGACGTTGTTGATGCGCAGCTTCTTGAAGCTCTTCTCGGCCGAGCTGAGCAACTCGCGGTTGCGCTCCACCGAATACACCCGCCGGCACAGCCGCGACAGGATCGCGGCCTGGTAGCCCGACCCGGTACCGATCTCCAGGACCTTCATGCGCGCCTCCACGCGAAGCTCTTGCGTCATGTAGGCGACGACCGCCGGCTGGCTGATCGTCTGGCCGTGCTGCAGCGGCAGCGCCGTGTTCTCGTAGGCGCGGTCGCGGAACGCCTCGGGCACGAACTCCTCGCGCGGCAGCCGCTCCAGCGCCGACAGCACGCGCGTATCGGTGATGCCCTGGCCCCGCAACTCCATGATCAGGCGGATTCGCGCGGCCTCGTTGCTCATGCGAACAGCTTTTTCAACGTGCTCATCATCGGCTTGTACGTCAAGTCGAGGCACAGCGGCGTCACCGAGATCGCGCCGTCGTGGACAGCCGCTAGGTCGGAGCCCGGGAACGACACGTCCTCGTCGCGTTCGGCGCCGATCCACATGTAGGCGTGGCCGCGCGGGTCGACGCCGTCGGTGATCATCTCGCCGATCTTGCGCCGGCCCTGGCGCGTCACGCGGATGCCTTTGACGGATTGCGCGGCAACGTCGGGGAAGTTGACGTTGAGCAGGATGTTGCGCTCGAAATCGACCTCGGTCAGGCGCTGCACGACGTCGGCGGCGTGGTGCGCCGCGGTCGCCCAGTGCGGCGGATGGCCGGACCGCCGCATCTGGCTCAGCGCGATCGCCGGGATGCCGAGGAGGGTCGCCTCCATCGCCGCGGCGACGGTGCCCGAATAGGTGATGTCCTCGCCCAGGTTGCCGCCGGCGTTGACGCCCGACAGCACGAGGTCGGGCTGGCGGCCCTTGACGATGCGCTTGATCGCCAGCAGCACGCAGTCGGTCGGCGTGCCGTTGACGGCGAAGCGCCGGTCGGCGATGCGGCGCACCCGCAGCGGCGCGGTCAGGGTCAGCGAATGGCCGGTGGCGCTCTGCTCGCTCTCCGGCGCCACCACCCAGACGTCGCGGCTGAGCGTCTTCGCCACCCGCTCCAGCACCTTGAGCCCCGGCGCGTGGATGCCGTCGTCGTTGGTGACGAGGATGCGGGCGGCGGCGAGGTTCATGCGGTCAGGCGGCCGGCGCGATCGCGCTGAGGCCGTCCAGGTACGGACGCAGGGCCGGCGGAATGTCGATGCCGCCGTCGGCGCGCTGGAAATTCTCCAGCACCGCGATCAGCGTGCGTCCGACGGCGAGGCCAGAGCCGTTCAGGGTGTGGACGAAGCGCGTGCCCTTCTGGCCCGCCGGACGGAACCGCGCCTTCATGCGGCGCGCCTGGAAGTCGCCGCAGTTGGAGCACGAGGAGATCTCGCGGAACGCCTCCTGGCCGGGCAGCCACACCTCGATGTCGTAGGTCTTCTGCGCCGAAAAGCCCATGTCGCCGGTGCACAGCACGATGACCCGGTAGTGCAGGCCGAGGCGCTTCAGCACCTCCTCCGCCGCGCCGGTCATCCGCTCGTGCTCCGCCGCCGAGTGGTCGGGATGGGCGACGCTGACCAGCTCCACCTTGTTGAACTGGTGCAGCCGGATCATGCCGCGGGTGTCGCGGCCGGCGGCGCCGGCCTCGGAGCGGAAGCACGGCGTGTGGGCGGTCAGCCGCAGCGGCAGCGCCGCCTCCTCCACGATCTCGTCGGCGACCAGGTTGGTCAGCGGCACCTCGGCGGTCGGGATCAGCCAGTGGCCGGTGGTGGTGCGGAAAAGGTCCTCGCCGAACTTCGGCAGCTGGCCGGTGCCGAACGCGGCGCCGTCGCGCACCAGCAGCGGCGGGTTGACCTCGGTGTAGCCGAACTCGCGGGTGTGGATGTCGAGCATGAAGGCCGCCAGCGCGCGCTCCAGCCGCGCCAGGGCGCCGGTCAGCACCACGAACCGCGCGCCCGACAGCCTGGCAGCGCGGCCGAAGTCCATCAGCCCCAGCTTCTCGCCGAGCTCGATGTGGTCGCGCGGCTTGAAGCCGAACGACGGCCGCGCCCCGACGACCCGCAGTTCCCTGTTGTCCGCCTCGTCGCGGCCGGGCGGCACGTCGGCGGCCGGCAGGTTGGGCAGGGTCTGCACCGCCTCGTCGACCGACTGCGCGAGTTCCGCGACGGTCGCCTCCAGCGCCTGCATCCGGTCGCG
>JBFWQM010000199.1:0-10133 GCA_050249455.1 Rhodospirillaceae bacterium
TTCATCAACGCCGCCGACGACAGCGAGATCATCTTCGTGCGCGGGGCGACGGAAGGGATCAACCTGGTCGCGTCGTCGTGGGGCCGCAAGTTCCTCAAGCCGGGCGACGAGATCGTCCTCAGCACGCTGGAGCACCACTCCAACATCGTGCCGTGGCAGTTCGCGGCGGAGGCGGCCGGCGCCGTCATCAAGGTCGCGCCGATCGACGACGACGGCGCGCTGATCATGGAGGAATTCGCCCGCCTGCTCGGCCCGCGGACCAGGATGGTCGCGATCGCCCACGTATCCAACGCGCTCGGCACGGTGCTGCCGGTGGCGGAGATCGTCAAGATGGCGCACGCCGTCGGCGCCCACGTGCTGCTCGACGGCTGCCAGGCGGTGCCGCATACGACGGTCGACGTGCAGGCGCTCGACTGCGACTTCTACGTCTTCTCCGGCCACAAGCTGTACGGCCCGTCGGGCATCGGCGTCCTTTACGGCAAGGCGGCGCTGCTGGAGGCGATGCCGCCCTACCAGGGCGGCGGCGAGATGATCGACGTCGTGACGTTCGAGAAGACGACCTTCGCCGGCCTGCCTTTCAAGTTCGAGGCCGGCACGCCCAATATCGTCGGCGCCATCGGGCTCGGCGCCGCGATCGACTACGTCACCGGCATCGGCCTGCCGCGCATCGCCGCGTACGAGCATTCGGTGCTGGCCTACGCGACGGAGACCCTGTCGGCGATGAACGCGGTCGCCATCGTCGGGCGCGCCCGCGACAAGGCGGCGATCCTGTCGTTCACCCTGGAGGGCGTGCACCCGCACGACATCGGCACCATCCTCGACCGCGAAGGCGTGGCGGTGCGCACCGGCCACCACTGCGCGCAGCCGGTGATGGAGCGCTTCGACGTGCCGGCCACCGTGCGCGCCTCGTTCGGGCTCTACAACACCAGGGAGGAGGTCGACCGCCTGGCCGCCGCGCTCCGCCGGGTGCAGGAGATCTTCCGGCCATGATGGACCTGCGCGAGCTGTACCAGGACGTCATCCTCGACCACAGCAAGCACCCGCGGAACTTCGGGCACCCGGAGAATGCGAACCGCGAGGCGCGCGGCAACAACCCGCTGTGCGGCGACCGGGTGACGGTCTACCTGACGGTGGACGGCGAGGCGATCAAGGACGCGCAGTTCGAGGCCAAGGGCTGCGCCATCTCGGTCGCCTCCGCATCCATGATGACCGAGCTGATCAAGGACCGCCCGATCGCCGAGGTGCGCGCGCTGTTCGAGCGCTTCCACCAGGCCGTTGCCGGCAAGGAGCCGCCCGACGCGGAGACCCTGGAGGCGCTGGACGGCCTCGCGGCGCTGACCGGCGTGCGCGAGTTCCCGACCCGCGTGAAGTGCGCCACGCTCGCTTGGCACGCCATGACGGCGGCGCTCGACGGCGCGGCGAAGGACGCGAAGACCGAATGACGGAGAACCCAGCCGTGTCCGACGTGAGCGAGAAGGAGGACGCCGCCGTGGCGCCCGCCGCTGGAGCGGCGGAGCTGGAGGCGCGGGTGATCGAGGCGGTCAAGACCGTGTTCGACCCCGAGATCCCCGTTAACATCTACGAATTGGGTCTTATCTACAGTCTCGAGGTGAGCCAATCCGGCAACGTCGAGGTCGAGATGACCCTGACGACGCCGGCCTGCCCGGTGGCGGGCTCGCTGCCCGGCGAGGTCGAGACCCGCATCCGCGAGGTCGAAGGTGTCGGCGAGGTGACGGTGCAGCTGGTGTGGGATCCGCCGTGGTCGCCGGACCGGATGACCGAGGCGGCCAAGCTTGAACTGGGGTTCCTGTGATGGCGATGACGAAACAGGCGATGACCTTGACCGACAAGGCAGCCGACCGCATCAAGTCGCTGATGGCGCAGCGGGCGGAGCCGGCGCTCGGCCTCAAGCTCGGCGTGCGCACGGCCGGCTGCTCCGGCCTTGCCTACACGATGGAATTCGTCGGCGAGAAGGGGAAGTTCGACGAGGTGGTCGAGGACAAGGGCGTCACCGTCCTGATCGACGCCAAGGCCGTCATGTTTCTGATCGGCTCGGAGATGGACTACGTCGAGGACAAGATCCAGTCCGGCTTCGTGTTCCGCAACCCGAACGAGAAGGGCCGCTGCGGCTGCGGCGAGTCGTTCCACGTCTGATTGATCTCGCGCTGTCGCGATCTCTCACCCCCCTCGCGGGAGGGGGCTGGGGGGAGGGGAGCCGCCCCCCGATGCCGGAAAACCCAGGAGCCTCCATGCCCAAGGTCTATGCCATCGACGGGGTCGTGCCCGTCGTCGATCCGGCCGCCTATGTCCACCCCATGGCGGTGCTGATCGGCGACGTGATCGTCGGGCCGCGGTCGTTCATCGGGCCGGGGGCGTCGCTGCGCGGCGACTTCAGCCAGATCGTGATCGGCGCCGGCTCCAGCGTGCAGGACAACGTCACCGTCCACTCGTTCGCCAACCTCGCGGTGCGGGTGGGCGACAACTGCGGCATCGGGCACGGCGCGGTGCTGCACGGCTGCACCATCGGCGACGGCGTGCTGGTCGGCATGAACGCGGTGGTGATGGACGGGGTGGAGATCGGCGACGAGGCGATCGTCTCCGCGCTCGCTTTCGTGCCGGCGACGTTCAAGGTGCCGCCGCGGATGCTCGCCGCGGGCGTGCCGGCCCGGCTCATCCGCGAGATCGACCAGGAGACGATCGACTGGAAGACCCGCGGCACCGGCGACTACGTGCGGCTGACCGCCCGCTGCCTCGCCACGATGCAGGAGGTCGACGCGCTGACCCGGCCGGAGAAGGACGGGCCGCGGCTGCACGTCGAGGGCACGCAGCCGCTGTTCATGCAGCGCCGCCGCTAGCCGAGGCTTCGCCGCCTCACTGCCAGCGGCGAACCTCGGCCTCCGCCTGCTGGCGGCGGGCGCGGTGCTGCTCCTTGTTGGCCCGCGCCTGCTGCTCCATCTGGCGGTAGCGTTCCTTCGCCTGCGCGTCCTGCGAGGCGGCGCCGAGGCTGCGGAAGCGGTTCTCGTTGGCCTGTTCGCGCTGTTCCTCGCCGCGCCAGCGGTTGACGTCGCCCTGCGCGCGCTGGCGCTCGCTCGTCTTGCGCGCCTCCTGCTGGCGCTGCTGCTGCTGCTGGCGCTGCTGTTCGGCCTGCTTGCGCTGGTTCTCCTGGCGCGCCTGCTCCTGGCGCCGCTGGTCCTGCTGCCGCTGCTGTTCGACCTGACGGCGCTGCTGCTCCTGCCGCGCCTGCTCCTGGCGGCGCTGCTCCTGCTGCCGGGCCTGCTCCTGCTGCTTGCGCTGCTGGTCGGCGCGCTGCTGTTCCTGCTGGCGGCGCTGCTGCTCCTGGGCGCGCCGCTGCTCCTGCTGGCGGGCCTGCTCCTGCTGGCGGCGCTGCTCCTGCTGGCGCGCCTGTTCCTGCTGCCGGGACTGCTCCTGCTGCCGGCGCGCCTGGTCGGAGCGCTGCTGCTCCTGCTGCCGGCGGATGGAGTCGTTGCGCTCGCCCTGCTGGCGCTTCTGCATCTCCTGCTCGCGCTTGGCGGCCTGGTCCTTCTGGTACTGCTGATCCTGCTGCGCCTTGAGGCGCGCCTTGTCGGCATCCTGCTGGCGCTGATATTCCTGCCGCTGGCGATCGGCGCGAGCGCGCTCCTCCTGCTGCCGACGCTGGTATTCCTGGCGCCGCTGCTCCTCGATGGCGCGCTGCCGCGCCTGCTCGCGCTCGTAGTTGGGATCGGCCGGCCAGGCCGGCATCGTCGGGACTGCGACGGCCAGGCCGACCGCCAGGATCATGCTCAACCTGAAGCGCTTGGCCATGCGCGCCTCTCCCTTCCGTGGGCGGCGCCGACTGCTTGCGGCGCACGACAAGGCTAGTATTCAGAGCATGGCGCAAAGATGTCACCGAACGCGCCGGCCCGGCAAGACGGATTCGGTGTGACGACGGTCACTGCAGGCGGCATAAGGAACAGCCCGGAGGCGGCCGCACGACGGTGCGGGCTAGCTGAATGCCTTGAAGGTGATCAAGGTGAAGGTGTCCTTGATGCCGGCCAGCTTCTGAACCTTGTCATTGACGAAGTGGCCGATGTCGGCGCCGTCGTCGAGGTAGCACTTCATCAGGAGGTCGTACTGGCCGGAGATCGAATAGACCTCCGACACCTGCTCGATCGTCATGACGGCCTGGTCGGCGACGCTGTAGGCGTGACCCAGTTCGCACTTCACCATGACGAAGATGGTCTGCATCGCGGACCTTTCAGCCCTTGGTCAGTCCTGGGTCTCTTCCTCGACCACGCGTTCCTCGGCGGGTAGCCGAACTGGGCGCAGAAGGAAGGCGGGCACATGGCTGCCCATGCCGATTACCCGCTCGTCGTCGTCGCGATCGTGCCGGCGGTCGCGGTCGCGATCGCGCCGCGGCGGACGGCCGCCGAGGCGGCTCGAGTCCGGGGCGATGGACGGCGGCGGCTCGCGCTCGGGCCGGGGTTCCCGGTTGGGCCGCGGCTCGCGGTCTTGACGCGGCTCGCGCTCTGACCGCGGCTCGCGGGCCGCGCGGGGCTCACGGTCGGTCTGGGGCCCGCGGGAGCGGCGGCGGTCCTGGCGCGGCCTGGGTTCGTCGGACGGCGCGGCCGCCTGCTCGATCGCCGCATCCGTCTGGGCTTCGCTGTCGTCCGCCACGACGGCTTCGGCCGCGCGGTCGGGCTTGGGCTCGCCGCGGCGCCGACGCCGGCCGCCGTCCTTGGCCTCCGCGCGGCGCGGTTCCGCCGGCGCGGCGGGGCGCTTGCGGCGGCGGCGGCGTCCGCTGCCGCCTTCCTCGTCGAACGCGACCGTCTCGATCCCGTCGATCTCGATGCGCGGAATCGGCTTGCCCATCAGCGTCTCGATCGAATTCACGTAGTGGCCATCGTCTGGCGAGGCCAGGGTAAAGGCGCGCCCCGAGCGTCCGGCGCGGCCGGTCCGGCCGATGCGGTGGACGTAATCTTCGGAGTGCATCGGGACGTCGAAGTTGAACACGTGCGAGAGGTCGTCGATGTCGAGGCCGCGCGCCGCAACGTCGCTGCACACCAGGATCGTGGTTTCGCCGCGCTTGAACGCCTCGTAGGTCTCCGTCCGCGCCGACTGGACCATGTCGCCGTGCAGCGCCGCCGCGTTGAAGCCGTGCTTCTTCAGCGACTTGAACAGGATATCGACGTCCTTCTTGCGGTTGCAGAAGACCAGCGCGTTGCGCACGTTCTCGGCCCGGATCAGCCGGCGCAGCGCCTCTCGCTTGTCCTCCGCCGGAATGACCGCGAGGCCCTGGGTCACGGTCTCGGCCGCCGTGGTGGTCGGCGACACCGTGATCTCCTTCGGGTTGATCAGGAAGGCGTCGGCGAGGCGGCGGATCTCCGGCGCCAGGGTGGCGGAGAAGAACAGGGTCTGGCGCATGCGCGGCAGGAACGAGACGATGCGCTCGACATCGGGCATGAAGCCCATGTCCATCATCCGGTCCGCCTCGTCGATCACCAGGATCTTGATGTCGCTCATCAGCACGCGGCCGCGATCGTAGTGATCGAGCAACCGGCCGGGCGTCGCGATCAGCACATCGACGCCGCGGTCGAGCTTCCGGATCTGGTCGTCCATCGAGACGCCGCCGATCAGCAGCGCCATCGTCAGCTTGTGGAACTTGCCGTAGACCTCGAAATTCTGCGCGATCTGGGTCGCGAGCTCGCGGGTCGGGGTCAGGATCAGCGACCGCGGCATGCGGGCGCGGGCGCGCCCGGCGTCCAGCATGTCGATCATCGGCAGCGTGAACGCCGCCGTCTTGCCGGTACCCGTCTGGGCACACCCCAGGATGTCGCGTCCGCGCAGCACCTGCGGGATCGCCTGCTCCTGGATGGGTGTCGGGTTGACGTACCCTGCTTCCTGTACGGCTCGCAGGGTTTCGGGGCTCAGCCCCAAATCTTCAAAGGACATTCAGTGCCGATCGGGTCGTAAAAGAACAGAATTGGTCGACCGCTGCGCAGCCGGAATGTGGGTGCAACGCAGCAGCTTGTCAAACCCCATTCGGGTCTGGACGGGCCGAATTTCGCCGAATCGCGCAGTTTTGCCGCGGATGTTGCCGGCTTTGCCGCCCCCGGGCTTGGTCGGGCGCGGTGGTTCGGCTAGGGTCAACCTACCGCGACTTCATGCCGGATTTGTTAACGCTGCGGCCGATGCCGGGCGAGGGGCGCTGCCGATGACCATCCCGTTGATCCTGCTGCCGGGACTCCTGTGCGACGCCGCGCTGTGGCAGCCGCAGGTGAAGGACCTGGCCGGCATCGCCGACTGCATGATCGCGGACCTGACCCGGCATGACTCGATGGGCGAGTTCGCCGACCACGTGCTGGCGTCAGCGCCGCCGCGGTTCGCCCTCGCCGGCCTGTCGATGGGGGGCTACGTCGCGCAGGAGATCATGCGCCGCGCGCCGGAACGCGTGAGCCGTCTCGCGCTTCTCGACACATCCTCGCGGGCCGACACGGAGGAGCAGTCGGCGCGCCGGCGCGGGCTGATTGAACTTGCAAAGATGGGAAATTTTCGCGGCGTCACGCCGCGCCTCCTGCCGCTCCTGATCCATCCCGACCGGCTGCACGACGAGCCGCTGACCGAGACGGTGATGGGCATGGCGGAGCGGGTAGGGATCGCGGCGTTCCTGCGCCAGCAGCAGGCGATCCTGACCCGCAAAGACGGCCGCCCCGACCTGCCGCGCATCGCCTGCCCGACGCTCGTCCTGTGCGGGCGGCAGGACCAGCTCACGCCGCTCGCGGTCAGCGAGGAGATGGCGCGGCTGATCCCCGGCGCGCGGCTCGTCGTGGTGGAGAACTGCGGCCACCTGTCGACGCTGGAGCGGCCGCTCGAGGTCAACCTCGCGCTGCGGGAGTGGATGCGCGCACCGGGCTCCTGATCGAATGATGACGCGTCCCGTGCTGCCGCGACCGGGAGCAGGGGCCGGGAAAATGCGAATGAGTTGCAATTGCATTTTTCCTCGGCTAGCTTGGGGAGCCCTCGCAATGGAGCGGTCGCGCGATGTCCCTGCCCAAGATCCTTGCCGCCTACCCCGACGACGCGCCGATCGGCGAGCTGCGCACGCCGGAGCACTTCATTATCCACGTGCTGCGGCTGTGGAACGTGCAGGACGAGCGGACGGAGCCGGGTGATGGGCCGTGGAGCGACGGGTTCCGGATGGCGGGGATTGGGCAGCAGGGGACGGGCGCGTTCGTCAGCCTGACGCGCATCGTCGAGGCCGCCTCGCGGCGACGGCTGGATATCCGTTGCCCGCGTTGCCCGCAGCTCGGCGCCGACGAAGGGCGCTTCCTGCAAGCGATCGCGCTTGCCCAGCACGGCCGCAGCGCGGAGTCTGCGCTGGTGCTGGGCGACTGGCTGCCGTCGTCGGCCCTGCGCGCGGCGATCGGCCCGCTCGAGGTCCTCGCCGCCGCGCTGGCGGCAAGGCGGCTGAAGGTGCCGCTGCGCCACGCTGCCGTCGTTCTGCCCGGCGACCTGCGCATCCCGGCCAACGCGGGACGCGGCCTGTCGCTGGTCCATTGATCGGTCAGCGGACGCCGCCGACGTTCTTGCGGTCGATCGGCGGGATCATCGCGTAGGTCGCGTTGCGCACCAGTGCGCGGAAGCCCGGCGAGTCAATTCCGACCGGGCTGTCGAAGCTGGCGGTGCCGTGCGACATCAGCGATCCGTCGCGGCAGAAGGCGGCCGTCATCGAGACGGCGCCGCCCGAACGGACCGGATAGGCACCGGACGGGGCGCAGATGCTGCTGTTGACGAGGCCGACCGGCAGGTCGAAGGCGACCACGACCTTGTAGGGACTGGCGGCGACGCCCGGGGACGTCGTGCCCGGATGCGTCGTGAAGGCGACGTCCGGGCCGCGGTTGGCGCCGCGCATCGCCGACGTCACGGCACTCTCGACGCGGTCCTGCGGGACGCCGAAGGGATTTCCCAGCACCTCGGTGCGGACCTCCCCATCCCTGGCGGCGGCTTCGAACTCGCCGTCCATGTAGCTGGAAGTGGACGGCCCGGCGTCGTAGACGATGGGGGCGTTCGTGCACGCGGCCGTACCCAGGAGGCCGGCGATGCCGAGCCTATGCAACTTTGTCTTCATGATGGCGCCTCGCCGTCGGTGAGCGGGCCTCGCGCCCGCGACAGGGATATGGGCGCGGCGACGGCCCGGCGGAAGAGGGGCCGCCCGCTGCTCAGGCGTCGACCTCGGCGACGGTGTGGGCGTTCTTCTGGATGAACTCCAGCCGCAGCTCGGGGCGGCGGCCCATCAGGCGCTCGATCAGGTCGGCCGTCTCCGACCGTGGCCCGGATTTCGCCGCTTCGGCGGCGTCGGCGACCGTGACGCGCAGCAGGGTGCGCTTCGCCGGGTCCATGGTGGTTTCCTTGAGCTGATGTGGCGGCATCTCGCCGAGGCCCTTGAAGCGGTTGATCTCGACCTTGCCGCGGCCGGTGAACTTCTCGCGCAGCATCTTCTCGCGCTCCGCATCGTCCATGGCATAGGCGCTCTGGCTGCCCTGGGTCAGCTTGTAGAGCGGCGGCAGGGCGAGGAACAGGTGGCCGCCGGTCACCAGCTTCGGCATCTCGCGGTAGAAGAACGTCATCAGGAGCGAGGCGATATGGGCGCCGTCCACGTCGGCGTCGGTCATGATGATGACCCGTTCGTATCGCAGCCTGGCCTCGTCGTAGTGGGTGCCGGTGCCGCAGCCGAGCGCCTGCACGAGGTCGGCGAGCTCCTGGTTCGACCGCAGCTTCTCCGCCGTCGCGCTGGCGACGTTCAGGATCTTGCCGCGCAGCGGCAGGATCGCCTGGGTCTCGCGGTTGCGCGCCTGCTTGGCAGACCCTCCGGCCGAATCGCCCTCGACCAGGAAAATCTCGGTGCCGTCGGCGGCATCGCGCGCGCAATCGGTGAGCTTGCCGGGCAGGCGCAGCCGCCGGGTCGGCGTCTTGCGCAGCATCTCCTTGGCCTGGCGGCGCTGCAGCCGGTCCTCGGCGCGCGCGACGATGCGTTCCAGGAGCACGTTGGCGGCCTCCGGGTCGTCGGCCAGCCAGTGGTCGAAGTGGTCCTTGATGGTCGTCTCGACCGCGCGCGCGACCCAGGCGGTGGAGAGCTTCTCCTTGGTCTGGCCCTGGAACTCCGGGTCGCGGATGAAGACGGAGACGACGGCGCAGAAGCCGCCGGTGGCGTCCTCGGCGGTGATCTGCGCGGCTTTGCGGTTGCCGACCAGCTCGGCGTGCGCCTTCAGCGCGCGGGTCAGGCCGGTGCGCAGGCCGACCTCGTGCGTGCCGCCCTGCGCGGTGGGCACCGTGTTGCAGTAGGAGGAGAAGAACGGCTCGTCGTCGTGCGGCCACGCGACCGCCCACTCCAGCCGCGCGTCCTGGTCGGCAAGCTTCGCCTCCCCGGCGAATGGCTTCGGGGTCAGGGTCGGCCGGCCCTCCAGCGTGGCGGCCAGGAAGTCCGGCAGGCCGCCGGGAAAGTGGAGCGTCGCCTGCGCCGGCGTGTCGCTGCCCTCGACCAGCCCCGGGTCGCACGACCAGCGGATCTCGACGCCGCGGAACAGGTAGGCCTTGGACCGCGCCAGACGGTACAGCATGGCCGGCTTGAACGCCGCCTTGGCGCCGAAGATCTCCGGGTCCGGATGGAAGCGCACGGTGGTGCCGCGCCGGTTGCCGGTCGCGCCGAGGTCGCGCAGCTTGCCGGTCGGCGCGCCGCGCGCGTACTCCTGCGACCAGACGTTCTTATTGCGCGCGACCTCCACCGACATGCGGTCGGACAGCGCGTTGACCACCGAGATGCCGACGCCGTGCAGGCCGCCGGAGGTGGAGTAGACCTTGCCGGAGAACTTGCCGCCGGAATGGAGCGTGGTCATCACCACCTCCAGCGCCGACTTGTTCTTGAACTTGGGGTGCGGGTCGATCGGGATGCCGCGGCCGTTGTCGCGCACCGTCACGGTGCCGTCGGCGGCGAGCTCCAGGTCGATCCAGTCCGCGTGACCAGCCACCGCCTCGTCCATCGCATTGTCCAGCACCTCGGCGACCAGGTGGTGCATCGCGCGCTCGTCGGTGCCGCCGATATACATGCCGGGGCGGCGGCGCACCGGCTCCAGCCCCTCCAGGACCTCGATGTCCTG
>JBFWQM010000200.1:0-10127 GCA_050249455.1 Rhodospirillaceae bacterium
AGAAGATGGGCATCTCGGTCTACGACGTGCTGGAGGCGGCCGGCACCAAGTGGAACTTCCTGCGCTTCTCGCCCGGCCTGGTCGGCGGCCACTGCATCGGCGTCGACCCGTTCTACCTGGCGCACGCCGCGCGCGCGATCGGCCACCACCCGGAGATCATCCTGGCCGGCCGGCGCATCAACGACGCGATGGGCGGCTGGGTCGCGGAGCGGGTGGCGGGCGAGCTCGCCGCGCAGAACCGCGGCGCCGGCGCGCGCGTCCTGGTGCTCGGCCTGACGTTCAAGGAGAACGTGCCGGACCTGCGCAATTCCCAGGTCATCGAGATCATCCGCGGCCTCGCCGACCGCGGCTTCGCGGTCGACGTCGCCGACCCGCTGGCCGACCCGCACGAGGCCATGGAACACTACGGCGTCGCCCTGCTGCCCGGCCTCGCCGCCGCATCGGGCTACCACGCGGTCGTCGGCGCCGTGCCGCACGCCGAGTACGCGGCGTTCGCCACGTCCGACTTCGCCCGCCTGCTCGCCCCCGCCGCCGTCGTCGCCGACATCAAGGGCATGTGGCGCAACACCGCCTTGCCCACCGGCATGGTGCGCTGGACGCTGTAGGGCGTTCCGGTTCACGCCGTCTTCGTGATCGCCGGACCGTTCACGTTTTTCCTTTTTTGTCGTTCTCGGTTCAAGCCGGAGAACGACAACTACAAAAGATGCAAACACGTGGATGGCCGGGACTGTGCCCGGCCATGACGGCCGTGGTGGAGACGCGTGCGCCCGGCCGCTATCCGTTCAGCCGCGAGAACGCCCACTTGATCTGGGTCGACGGCGGCTGGGTGGCGCCGGAGATGACGATCTGGCTGGTGCGCTTGGCCTCGCCCTTCACCCCGAGATAGATGCCGTCCTGGATGTCGACGACGCCGCCGGCCGAGCGCATGCGCCAGCCGATGCCGCCCGGCGTACGCAGCAGGATCGAGGAGCCGTCCTGCACCTTGGACACCTTCACCGACGGGTGCAGGTGGAAGCGCACGGCGAACTTGTGCTGGCGGTCGCCGACCAGCGTGTCCTCGCCGCGCAGGTCGCCGCCGTTGGCCGCGAGCCACAGGCGGCGGCGGTGGACCAGGCCCATGTCGCGCACGTAGCCGTCGTGGCTGGCCTCGACCCAGATGTTGCCGTCGGATTCCTGGCGCTCCGCCGTCACCACCTTGGGGCGGTGGCCGATCAGCGCGCCGCCGAGCAGGTAGGACGAGTTGCAGTCGTCGACCGCGGCGGTCGAGTGCGCGGCGGTGGTGCGCTGCGCCATCGCCCAGTCGGCGACGCCGCCGGCGTGCGCGCCGGCATTGACGATGATGCGCTCCTTGCCGCACGACAGCTCGAAGGCGAGCGTGCCGGCGTGCGCGTGCGCGTCGAGCGGCGGCCGCGGCGGCGCGCCGGCGTCCATGATCACCAGGGTGCGGTTGGCGGCGAGGCGCATGAAGCCGCTGTCCGGCGCCTCGCGCGGCGGCCGCGCCTTCACGTCGGACTTGGCGAGCACCAGCTCGATCAGCCAGCCGTCCTCTTCGTTGGTGTCGTTGAACAGCGCGAGCCCGCCGTCGCCGTGGCGGAAGTAGCGCAGCATCGGCGCCGCACGCTCCAGCGCCGACGTGAGGAACGCCGGCATCTCAACCTGCGCCTCGTTGAGCAGGAGGCGGACCTCCACCAGCGACTTCAGCGCCTGGTAGTGCACGCCCGGGCTGCGCGAGACGTGGCCGCCATCGGGGTGGAACTGGGCCGCGACCTCGCGCTCCAGCCGCGCGACGCAGCGCGCGATGCGCCGGCGCTCCGGCGGCAGGCACAATGCGGCGTGGATCTGCGCCTTCAGGATCAGGAGGCGCTCGGCCCCCGGCGCGGCCAGCGTCGCCACCCGGCCGAGATGGCGGGTCTGGCGCAGCAGGCTGTCGATGAAGCGGGCGCGGAAACGGTCGTCGCTGCCGTTGAGCAGGAACTCGGCGCTGGTCAGCCACGACGAGATGCGCTGGCCCAGGATGTCGGGCCGCCACGGGAACGGGCGCCAGCGGCCGTGCCGTTCGATCCATTCGTCGACCAGCCGGCGGGCCTCACCGCGCGCCGCCTCGCCGCCCACCGCCTGGACGTCCTTGAGCCAGGCGAAGCCGTGCAGCGCGGCCTGGCGCAGCCCCGCCGCCTCGCCCGCGTCCTCGCCGTCCTCCGCCGCGGCCGCCGCCTCGGGCGCGAAGCCGAACGGACCGCGCAGCAAGAGCGCGCCGCGCGCCGCGTCGCCCGGCCACGGCCCGCCGCCGGTCACCAGCATGCCGCCGAGGTGCCGCCGGCGCAGCGTCTCGCCGTAGAACAGGCCGCTGAACCACGCCTTGCCCAGCGTGTAGGCGACCTTCTGCGGCGTCACATGCTGCAGCCGCCAATAGAGGTCGTTGAGCGCCATCGCCGTCATCGCCTGTCCGCTCCCGCCGCGGTCAACGCGCGGATGTTCGCCGCATAGGCCTGGGGCCCGCCGGCGAACACCGCCGTGCCCGCCACCAGCACGTCGGCGCCGGCGGCGATCGCGTCCCGGGCGGTGGTCGGGTTGATGCCGCCGTCGACCTCGAGGTCGATCGGGCGGCCGAGCGCGTCGATCATGGCGCGCAGGGTGCGGATCTTGGCGAGCTGGCTCGCGATGAAGCTCTGGCCGCCGAAGCCGGGGTTGACCGTCATCACCAGCACGAGGTCGAGCTCGCCCAGCACCTCCGCCACCGCCGACACGGGCGTGGCGGGGTTGAGCGACACGCCCGCCTTCTTGCCGAGCGACCTGATGAGCTGGACGGTGCGGTGCAAGTGCGGCCCGGCCTCCGGATGGACGGTCAGGATGTCGGCGCCGGCTTCGGCGAAGCGCGGCAGGTAGGGATCGACCGGCGCGATCATCAGGTGCACGTCGAACGGCCGGGCGCTGTGCGGGCGCAACGCCTTCACCACCTCCGGGCCGATGGTGATGTTGGGCACGAAATGGCCGTCCATCACGTCGACATGGATGTAGTCCGCGCCGGCATCGGTCACGGCCCGGACCTCTTCACCGAGCCGCGCGAAGTCGGCAGCCAGGATCGATGGGGCGATACGCGTGGCCTGCTGCACCTTACCTAGGTACCAACTTCGCCGAATCGGGGCAAGCGACCGTCATGCCGGCCGCCGTCGCGCCGTGCCGCGCAGCAGGAACAGGGCCGCGAACGCGGCGAGGCTGAGCCCGGCCGAGAACGCCACCGCCGCGGTGCCGAACCCGTCGAGCAGCAGCCCGAACAGGAGCGGCGCCCCGGCCTGGGCGAACCGCGCCGGAACCCCGAGGATGCCCTGGCGCAGCCCGTAGCCGTGCGGGCCGAAGATCGCGAGCGGCAGGGTGCCGCGCGCGATGGTGAGGAGCCCGTTGCCGCCGCCGTGCAGCAGCGCGAACGCCGCCCCGGCCGGCGCGCCGAAGAACAGAAGCACCGCCGCGCCCAGCGGATGGCACAGGGTCGCCACCCAAGCCGACACCAGCGGGTGCCAGCGGCGGAACAGCCCGATCTCGATCAGCCGCGCCGCCACCTGGGCCGGGCCAACCATCGCGCCGGCGGCAATCGCCGCCGTGGCGGTGGCGCCGCCTTCCTGGAGGAGCCGCGGCAGATGCGCCGCCATCGCCCCGGTGGAGAACCACGCGCAGGCGAACACGAAGGCGAGCACCGCCATGGCGTGGCGCGGCGCGGGGTCGTCCGCCAGCGCCGATCCGCCGGCGGCGGCCGCTGCGGCGGGCGGCCGCGGCGGCGGCTTCGGGATGACCAGCCGATTGAGCGGCAGGCCCAGCACCAGGTGCAGCGCCGCCCAGGCGAGGCAGGCGCCGCGCCAGCCGAGCTCGGCCTCGAACAGCGCCGACAGCGGCCAGCCGACCGTGGAGGCGAAGCCCGCCATCAGCGTGATGCCGGTGATCGGCCCGCGCGCGGCGGCCCCGTAGAGCCGGGTCAGCACGCTGAACCCGGCGTCGTACAGCCCCATCGACATCGCCGCGCCGAGCACCAGCCAGGCGAGGCCGATGACGACCGGCCCCTGCGCCGTCGCCAGCATGACGAGCCCCGCCGCCGCCGCGAGGTTGGAGGCGCACAGCACGCCGCGCCCGTAGCCGCGGTCGACCGTGCGCCCGACCAGCGGCCCCGCCAGCGCCGAGATCACCATCGAGACGGAGAACGCGGCGAACACCCAGTTCGCCGACACGCCAATGTCGCGCGCCATCGGCACCGCCAGGATCGCCGGCAGGTAGTAGGTCGACGCCCACGCCAGCGTCTCCGTCGTGCCGAGCGACAGCACGACGCGGGTGGGGCCGGTGCGCAGGGCGGCGGTCAGTCGGATGGCGGCACCATGGGACGGAAGGCGTCCGATCTTCCAAATTGAAGTCATACGCGGGCTCGACCCGCGTATCCAGCAGCGTGGCATCGCCGCGCAGCAGAGTCTCCTGCGCGCTGACCGCGCGCGCTGGATACGCGGGTCGAGCCCGCGCATGACCAGGAAGGGAAAACCGAAGGGACGGGCGCGGCGGGCGTTCAGTCCAGCTCGAAGGCGTTCTTGTAGTCCTGGGCGAGCGCCGGGTCCTGGTCCTCCTTGCGAAGGAGGCAGTTCTCCACCACCAGCACCTCGATGCCGGTGCCCATGAAGCAGCGGAAGGCGTCTTCCGGGGTGCCGACGATCGGCTCGCCGCGCACGTTGAAGCTGGTGTTGACCACCACCGGGCAGCCGGTGCGCGCCTTGAACGCGCTGATGAGGGCGTGGTAGCGCGGGTTGGTTTCCGCATGCACCGTCTGGATGCGCGCGGAGTAGTCGACATGCGTTACGGCGGGGATGTCGGAACGCGGCACGTTCAGCTTCTCGATGCCCCACAGCGTCTGCTCGGCCTCTGTCATCGCGCGGCGGCGGCGCGGCACCACGTCGGCGCACACCAGCATGTAGGGGCTGTCGCAGTCGAGCTCGAACCAGTCGGCGAGGTCCGCGCGCAGCACCGACGGCGCGAACGGGCGGAACGACTCGCGGTACTTGATGCGCAGGTTCAGGGTCTTCTGCATGTCCGGCGAGCGCGGGTCGCCCAGGATCGACCGCGCGCCGAGCGCGCGCGGGCCGAACTCCATCCGGCCCTGGAACCAGCCGATCGCCTTGCCCTCGGCCAGCGCATTCGCCGTGGCGGCGACCAGCGCGTCGTCATCGAGCACCGTCAGGCGCGCGCCCGCGGCCGTGAGCCGCGCCGCCGCCTCTTCCGTCGTGAAGCTGGGGCCGAGATAGGCGCCGGCCATGCCGTCGATCCGGTTGTCGACGGTGCGCGGCACGCCGTTGTGGTGGTGGCAGGCAAGCAGCGCCGCGCCCAGCGCGCCGCCCGCATCGCCCGCCGCGGGCTGGATCCAGACGTTCTCGAAGCGGCCTTCCTTCACCACCTTGCCGTTGGCGACGCAGTTGAGCGCGACGCCGCCGGCGAGGCACAGGTTGCGCGTGCCGTTCTGCGCCGCCACCGCGCGGGTCAGCCGCAACACGACCTCCTCCGTCACCGCCTGGATCGAGGCGGCGAAATCCATGTCGCGCTGGGTGAGCAGGCTTTCGGGGTCGCGCGGCGGGCCGCCGAACAGCGCGTCGAATTTCGCGTTCGTCATGCGCAGGCCGGTGCAGTAGTCGAAATACGACAGGTCGAGCCGGAACGAGCCGTCGTCCTTGAGGTCGATCAGGTTGTCGAGGATCGCCTGGGCATATTTGGGCTCGCCGTAGGGCGCGAGGCCCATGACCTTGTATTCGCCCGAGTTGACCTTGAAACCGGTGTAGTAGGTGAACGCCGAGTAGAGCAGACCCAGCGAATGCGGGAAGTGGATCTCGCGCCGCATCTCCATCGCGTTGCCGCGCCCGAAGCCGAGCGAGGTGGTGGCCCATTCGCCGACGCCGTCCATGGTGAGGATCGCGGCGTCCTCGAACGGCGAGGGATAGAACGCGCTGGCGGCGTGGCTCTGGTGATGCTCGGCGAAGACGATGCGGTTGTCCCAGTCGCCGCCGCCCGCGATCGCCTTGATCTCGTTCTTCAGCAGGGACTTCTGGAACAGCTTCTCCTTGATCCACACCGGCAGCGCCATCGCGAACGATCGGTAGCCGCGCGGCGCGAAGGCGACGTAGGTCTCCAGCAGACGCTCGAACTTGAGGAACGGCTTGTCGTAGAACGCGACGAGGTCGATGCCGTCCAGCCCGCCTCCGACATGCGTCAGGCAGTAGTCGACCGCGCGGCGCGGGAACGCGGAATCGTGCTTGATGCGGGTGAAGCGCTCCTCCTGCGCGGCGGCGACGACGGCGCCGTCCTCGACCAGCGCGGCGGCGCTGTCGTGGTAGAACGCGGAGATGCCGAGCACCCGCATCGGCGCGACCTCAGAAGATCGTGTAGATGAACGGCGCGATCGCCGAGCCCTTGGTCAGCACCACGAGGCCGCCGACCAGCAGGGTCATCACCATGATGGGCAGCAGCCAGAACTTCTTGCGCACCCGCATGAACATCCACAACTCGCGCACGAGGTCCATCGCGCTTCCCCGCTTCAGAACTGGTTCTTCATGGTATCGGGCGGCGGGCCCGGCGGCTGGCGGTCGATCCAGTAGGTGGCCGCCGCGCGGTCGAACTTGAGCCGCAGCAGGTCGCGGCGCAGCAGGCCGCGCATGACGAGCGCGGTCGGCGTCACCGCGACATAGAAGATGAGCCCCATGATGATCGGGTTCATCACCCGGTGCAGCAGGAGGCCGAGCCGGGTCCACAGCCAGTTCAGCGGCGCCAGCACCGATGGGCGAACGGCCGCGGCGGCCGCGAAGGCGGCGGCGAGCGCCAGCGACCACGGCCGGAACCCGCCGCCGAACAGCACCGGCCAGACGCCGACGACGGCGAAGAAGGCCGCCATGACGATGCCGAAGCCGCGGTCGGACGAGCCGCGCACCGCTTCGTGGCGGATAATCGTTTCGTGGGTGGCGGACATCGTGGGACGGCTCATGCCGAACAGCTTAAACCGGAACGAAATGAAGCAAATATCGTTGAACGCCGCATTAATTCCCTGGCGCATTCAGGGACGGCCGGACGCGATCCGCCAGCGCCGCGGCGACCCGGCGTGCCAGCGCGGCGCTGCCCGCATCGGTGAAGTGCACCGAGTCCGTATAGTGCGCGTCATCGGGCGGGATGGCATCCCCCGTTTCGATGAGGAGGGCGCCGTGCCGCCCGGCGGCCCGCCGGATGGCGCGGTTGTAGGCTTCGAAGCCGTCCAGCATGGATTCGATCGTCAGATGGGGCATGTAGTACGCCGACGTGACGGCCGCGCGGACGCGCTCGTCCGCCGGAAGGCTGCGGCGCAGGCGCGGCGCGAACTCGGCCAGCGCGACCGTCGGGACCGTGCCGCGAACCGCCTGGACGAGCCCGTCGAGCCGGGCCTCGAACCCGCGCGCCAGCGCTTCGGCGTCGATTGCCGCCTTGCCCTCCGGGCGGACGGCCGCCCGCTGGCGCAGGGCGACCGTCAGGTTCTTTTCCACCAGGTACCACAGCAGCGACTGCCGGCCGAGCCAACTCGTCCGTTCCGGCCGTTGCGAGATGACGCCGGCCGCCAGCGCCACGTCGCGGCTGTCGCCGCTGAGGTCGTTGGTCGCCTCGTAGATGACGACGATGTCGGGCTGCAGCGCCCGCACCCGCTTTTCGAAGGTTTCCTGCAGCAGCCGGACGGTGTAACCGGGGACGCCGGCATTGACGTAGTCGAAGCGAACGTGGGGAAAGGCCTGCTGCAGCGCCTGGGTGACGAGGTGCGGCCACGCGGCCTGGTCGCCGCCCACCTCCGCGCAGAACGTGGTCGAGCCGCCCAGGAACGCCAGCCGCACGGTGCCCGCCGGCTTGGGGATCGCGATCTCCGGGCCGCGGAAGCCCAGCCGGTTGATCGTGATCCGGTCGGAGACGAAACCCGGATGCGGGATCGTCAGCGTGGTGGCCGGGTCATAGACGAGCAGCTGTTCCGGGGTCGCGGCGCCACCGAACCTGTTCTCCTCGCGAATGCGGACGATGGTTTCCGCGGCCGCGAGCAGAAGCGCCGCCGTGAACAGCAGAATCAACGCCACCAATACGAAGTTTCGACGATCATTCCGAGAATATTTGGAACGCATGAGATGTCCATGAACCGGATATCCGGACTAGCGGTGTACTAGACAAAAAGAAGAACATACGAGATTTTTTCATTATGATCTTGCAGATATCGATCCTTCAGCCGGAAAAATCCGCGAGCCTTGTCCAGGCGCTCTCGATCCGGCGCGCGCTTCGAGCCGGAACTCCTACCCGCGTCATCATCGGCCCCCGGATCCCGCCAGGGCGGCGTTCGTGGCGGCTGCCCGCCGCTCGATCAATCCCATTCCGCCCGCCGCGACAACGCTCATGAGCGGCAGGAACGACTGGTGGTAGAACGCCCATCCGATGTAAACGCTATGAATTCCCAAAAGTAGAAGTAGCAATATCACGATCATCTGCCCCTCTTGGGTCGCGCAAATAGTATGAGAACGAACAATACAAATATAAGAAACGTTTATGGCCAGGAATATGTAATAAAACTGAACCAGTGATCTCGCCAGGAGCTCTCCGGTCGCTCCCAGGCCTGCCAGATCCGGGAGGCTCGCAGCCTCCGTACCCCAGGTGTGGGCCTGCTTTTTCGGAATCAATGCCAGGAAGCGGAGCGGATTCTCTGCGATCCAGTCCAGCGCCTCACGTCCCATCCGCTTGTCGAGGTCGATCACCGCCGGGCCTCGCGTGGCCTTCTGCTCGTCGTTCCAAGGCATCATCAAACCCTCGGAGGCGTCGTTGTTGCCCCACCACAGGACCCAGCCCCCGTTGGCGCTGATCAACAGCACGCGATCGAACTCGACGTAATTCCGCCATGTCCACGGGGAGATGACGACCATCATGACGACCACGGAAATCGCCGCCTGCCGGAGAATATCGACGGGGCGGCGCTTCGCGATGGCGTGAACCCAGCAGGCCAGGATGGGGACCGGCAGCACGATCGGCTTCACCAAGGCCGCGACGCCGGCAGCCAGGCCGAAAAGAACCGGCCTGCGATGCACGAGGACGAGCGTCACGAGCAGCAGGCCGAGGAGAGGCCCATACATGATCACCTGGGCATTGATGAGCATCGCCGGGTTCAGCGCGTACAACAGCGCCGCGAGACGTCCGCCCCGTGGCGACCAGACGGTTTCCGCCACGCGGTACACCAGCAGTGCCGTGCCGGCATCCACCAGGCAATTGACTGCCGCGAGCACCTCCCATTCCCGCCCGGCGAGGAAATAGAAAACGGATGCAAACAGCACATAGCCCGGCGGGTAGTGCGGGTCGGGGTGGCCGTCCCTGACGTAACCATGGCCCTGGGCGACGCTCCACGCGGCTCGTTCATGGCTTGCCGGATCGCCGGTCGGTTCGATCGGCAGGGCGATGAGGACCAGCAGTCGCAGCGACAGCGCCAATCCGAAAATCAAAACGGCGAAGCCGCGCGGCGATCCGAACGACAGCGCGCCCGGCAGGCGCATCCCGGCTCGTGTCCGATAAACAAGAAATGCGAGCGCAGCGGCGGCGGTCACGATAGCGTAGCCGCTCGACATTGCCGGCCCGCTCCCGCCGCCCTTGTCATAGGGAAAATACAGAATCGCGATGCCAAGGCAGACGCCGAACATCCTCGCGCCGGCGGCGAGCGACCAGCGCAACCCCTCGACGACCGATCCCTTCAGATCAAGTGCCAGATGACCGGATTTATTCGGGATTGGCATCATGACGACACGCCAAATCTCAAATCTATTCAAATCGATTTCACAAAATCCGGCCGACAGCGCCAAATGCCGGGCAGTTCAAGCGCGCATCAGTCAAAAACGCTACTTATATTCGATCCCGCCGGCCTGCTGGTCCAGGCAGGCCGGCCGAGAGCAATGCTGTGGCCCATCCTTGTGAAAGTCAACTCCGGCATCGGCCCGTTTCAGACCAAGCAAACCTCATCTTTATTGTTATTTTTCCTAAATTAATTCAATGCATTAAATGGTTAATTTCGCAGTCTTCCGATGAGGGCCGGCCGTCCATAAAGCCATGCGATCGAATTTCAGCCGTCGTCCCTTTGC
>JBFWQM010000201.1:0-10123 GCA_050249455.1 Rhodospirillaceae bacterium
ACGTTCTCCACCACGATGATCGCGTCGTCCACCACCAGGCCGATCGCCAGCACCAGCGCGAGCAGGGTGAGCAGGTTGATCGAGAAGCCGAAGATCAGCATCATCGTGAACGTGCCGATCAGCGACAGCGGGATCGCCACCACCGGGATCAGGATCGAGCGCAGCGATCCCAGGAACAGGAACACCACCAGCACGACGATCAGCACCGCCTCCACCAGGGTGCGCACCACCTCGTCGATCGCGCTGTTGACGAACTCGGTCGAGTCGTAGACCACCGCGCCCTCCAGGCCCTGCGGCAGCTGCGCCTTGATGTCCGGGAACGCGCGGTACACGCCGGCCACGACGTCGAGCAGGTTGGCGGTCGGCGCCACCTTGATGCCGATATAGACCGCGTCCTGGCCGTCGAACGAGACCTTGGAGTCGTAGTTGTCGGCGCCGAGCGTGACGTTGGCCACGTCGCTCAGGCGAACGATGGCCCCGCCCTCCTGCTTGACGACCAGGTTGCGGAACTCCTCCAGCGTGTGCAGGCCGGTGGAGGCCGACAGGTTGACCTGCACCATCTGGCCCTTGGTGTTGCCGGCGCTGGAGATGTAGTCGTTGACGGAGAGCGCCTGGCGCACGTCGGCCGCCGTCAGCCCGAACGCGGCCAGCCGCACCGGGTCGAGCCATGCGCGCAGCGCGAAGTTCTGCCCGCCGATCAGCTCCGCCGTCT
Organism: Rhodospirillaceae bacterium; assembly: GCA_050249455.1. Classification (GTDB taxonomy): domain Bacteria; phylum Pseudomonadota; class Alphaproteobacteria; order MPNO01; family VGEU01; genus JBFWQM01. Next base: position 713 of record JBFWQM010000201.1, read on the forward strand.
GCACGCCGACCACCGCCTGCAGCTTCGGCTGCACGACGCGGACCAGGTAGTCGGTGATCTGGTTGGCGGCCAGCACGTCGCTCTTGAAGCCGATGTACATCGCGGCGAACGTCTCGCCGACCTGCACGGTCAGCACCGGCTGCTGCGTCTCCGGCGGCAGCTGGTTGAGGACGGAGCTGATCTTGGCGTTGATCTCGGTCAGCGCCGCGTCGGTCGGATAGTTGAGCCGCAGGTTGACGGTGATCGTCGAGACGCCGCTGCGGCTGGACGAGCTCATGTAGTCGATGCCGTTGGCCTGGGCGATCGCGTTTTCCAGCGGCGTGGTGATGAAGCCCGCGATCACGTCCGGGTCGGCGCCGTAGTAGGTGGTTGTCACCGTGACCACGGCATTCTCGGTGCGCGGGTACTGCAGGATCGGCAGCACCGTCGCGGCGCGCAGGCCGAGCACCAGGATCATCAGGCTGACGACCGTCGCCAGCACCGGCCGGCGGACGAAGATGTCGGTGAATTTCATCGCGCGCGCGCCCGCTCAGCGGTCGACCGGCGCCGGACTCGCGTCCGCGGACGGCTGCACCGAATTGTTCACCACCACCGGCACGCCGTTGCGCAGCTTCATCTGGCCGGCGCTAACCACGGTCTGTCCGGGATCGACGCCCTTCAGCACCGCGACAAGGTCGCCGCGCGTCGGGCCCAGCGTGACGAAGGTCTGCTTGGCGACCCGCTTGGGCTCGCCGTTCTCCTGCTGGCCGTCCTCCACCACCAGGTAGACGGTGTCGCCGTATGGGTTGTAGGTGATCGCCGTCTGCGGCAGCGTGACGTGGCGCGCCGGCTCGCCCGATTCGATCTCCACAGCGGCGAACATGCCGGGCAGCAGCTTGCGGTCCGGGTTCTTCAGGGTCGCGCGCACCTGGACGTTGCGGGTGGCGAGGTCGACCTTCGGATTGACCGCGGTGATGGTGCCCGCGAACGTCTGGCCCGGCCAGGTGTCGACGGTCGCGGCGACCGGCTGGCCGACCCGAATTTCGTCGAGCGCCTGCTGCGGCAGGTAGAAATCGACGTAGATCGGGTCGAGCGCCTGCAGGGTCACGATCGTCGCGCCGGCGCTGAGGTACTGGCCGCGATCGACGTGGCGGATGCCGAGCCGGCCGGCGAACGGGGCGCGGATGGTCTTCTTGTCGATGACCGCCTTCTGCTCCGCCACCTGCGCGCGCGCGTTCTTCAGGTTGGCGGCGTCGGCGTCGACGGTGGCCTGGCTGATCGCCTGGACGCGGAGCTGGCGCTCGTTCCTCTGGTAGGTGATGGCGGCAAGCTCCGCCGTCGCCTCCAGCGAGCGCAGGCGCGCCGCGTCGTCCTCGGCACGCAGGCGCAACAGCACCGCGCCGGCCGCCACGTCGTCTCCGGAGTTGATGTTGACCTCCTCCACGATGCCGGCGACCTCGGACGCCAGGTCGGCGCCGTTGACGGCGCGCAGGGTGCCGACCGCCGACAGCCGCGGCTGCCATTGCTGGAGGTCCGCGGCGACGGTCGAGACCGTCTGCGGCGGCGCCGCCATCGAGGCCATGAACTGCTGGATCATCGAATTCTTGTAGGCCTGGAATCCGAAGATCGCGCCCAGGACAAGGCCGGTCGCGACGAGCATGATGATCATGCGCTTGACCATCGGCGTGTTCCTTTCCGCGGACGGGTTGCGGCTGTCGCGCTAACGCGTGGCGACGGCTTCGGGCCGGTTCCACCAGCCGCCGCCGAGCGCCTGGAACAGCGCGGCGGTGTCGGCATAGCGGCTGGCCTGCGCCCGAACGAGGCCGAGCCGGGCCTCCTGCAGGGTGCGCTGGGCGTTGAGCAGGGTGAGGTAGCTGATCGCGCCGGCGGAGAACTGCTCGCGCGTCACGTCGAGGCTGCGCTGCGCCGCCCGTTCGGCGGCAAGCTGCGCCTGCAGCGCATGCGCGTCGTACTCGAGCGCGCGCAGCGAATCGGCGACGTTCTGGAACGCGTTCAGCACCGTGCTGCGGTATTCCGCAGCCGCCTGCTCGTAGGCGGCCACCGCGGCGCGCTTCTGGTGCTGCAACTGGTTGGCGTTGAAGATCGGCTGCGCCAGCCCGGCGGCGATGCTCCACAGCCCCGTGCCGGGCGAGAACAGTTCGCCCGCCTGCGTCGCGGCGCGGCCGAGGTCGGCGCTGAGCGTGATCTGCGGCAGCATGTTCGCCGTGGCGACGCCGATCTCCGCGCTTGCCGAATGAAGCAGCGATTCGGACGAGCGGATGTCCGGGCGCTGGCGCACCAGCGCCGACGGCAGGCTGACCGGCAGGTTCTCCGGCAGATAGAGCGTGGCGAGGTCGAAGTCCTGCGCCGCGACCTCGCTGGGGAAGCGGCCGGTCAGCGCGGCAAGCAGGTTGTGGGTCTGGGTCAGGCTCTTCTGCAGCGGCGGCAGGGTGGCGCGGGTCTGCGCGAGCTGCGCCTCCTGGGCCAGCACGTCGGCGACTGAGATGGCGCCCAGCGAGAGCTGCTGGCGCAGCACGCCGAGCGCGTCGGACTGGATCTGCACGATGTCTTCCGTGGTCGCGATCTGGCCGCGCAGCGAGGCGATCTGGATCGCCGCGGTCGCCACGTTGGCGGCGAGCGTCAGATACGTCGCCTCGAGCTGGAAGCGCTGGAAGTCGGCCTGCGCGGCGAGCGATTCGACCCGCCGCCGCGTGCCGCCGAACACGTCGAGGGTGTAGGAGACCGCGACGGTGGCGTTGAACAGGTTGTAGACCGACGATCCCTGGCCGCCGCGCAGCGCACCGGAATCCTTCTGGCGCGACACGCCGGCCGAGCCGTCGACCTTCGGGTAGAAGTCGCCTTCCTGGGCGTAGACGTTCTCGTTGGCGCGGCGCAGCGCCGCCTGCGCCGCCTGCACGGTCGGGTTGGCGGCGAACGCCGCAGCGATCAGCTCGTTCAGCCGCGCCGAGCGGAACAGGCTCCACCACTGGCCGGGGATGTCGGCCCCGGGGTTGAAGGACTGCGACGCGCCGCCGGTCACCGCGGCGGCGACGGTCTGCGCCGGCATCGGCTGGCCGGTATAGGCGGTCACCACGGGCGGCGCCGGCGGCCGGAAGTCGGGGCCGACCGTGCAGCCGGCCGCCAGCAGTGCCAGCGCCATGGCTGCGCACCGATACGTCCGGGCGCCGGTGGCCGGGCCCGCGTGTCGCGAAATGGAATCGGTCATCGCATTGTGCCGCCGGTTGCGCGCAGCATCGCCGCGGTGTTGCGGCGGACCAGCGCCTGGATCTCACGCACGCGGCCCTCGTCGAGCTCGGCCCAGCCGAGCACCCGCTGCGCGCCCTTCTTCCCGAACATGGTGATCTGTCCGAGGATCGCCAGCGCCTGCATCAGCGTCTGCGGGTCGTCGGCCGCCTGGCGGGTCAGCCGGCCGATCGCCGCCGCGCACGGTCGCACGAAGCGGCGCTGGAACATCTCGTGCAGGGGATCGAGCGCCGCCATGTGCTCGATCTCGGTGCGGGTCAGGAACAGGCACCACTTGTCCTGCCCCAGCCCGCCGACGAACAGCGCCACGACCGCGTCGAGCAGCTCGTGCAGCCGCGCCTCTACCGCTGGCGGCGCCGCGTCGGCATCGGCCAGCGCGGCTTCCAGCGCCGCCGAGGCCGGTGCGAGATGGTTCTCGATCCACGCCACGATGTGGTCGATGGAGGCTCGGTAGAGCCCTTCCTTGCTGCCGAAATAGTACTGGATCGCCGGCAGGTTGGCGTCCGCGCGCTCGGCCAGCACGCGGGTCGTCGCGCCCTCGTAGCCTGACGAGCCGAACACCTCGATCGCCGTCTCGATCAGGCGGCGGCGGGTATCCTCCCCTCGCGGGTTGGTCCCGGGGCGGTAGCGCAGGACGGGCGGCATCTGGGATCCGTCAGGTGGGCGACGACGGCGAATTATGTCGTTTGATAGAATGTGTCAATCGATAGATACTATCAAATGAACGTTACCGTTCGGTTGCCGGCGGCGTCCCGGCCCGTTCAGCCGGCGTCGGGGCCGCGCTGGGCGTTGCCGACGGCGCGCTTGACCAGCGAGCTGCCGTCGCCGCCGAACACCTGCCGCGCCACCGCGTCGAAGCGCAGGATCACCGCGTCCCAGGCGAGCCCGGTCAGGATCCCGATGGCGATATAGAACAGCGCCGCGCGAAGGCTATCCTCGGGGGTCGTCACGTCGCCGCCCAGCGCCATCAGCCCGCCCTGCAGGATCGCGAACATCGCCAGCCCCAGGATCGCCGCGGCGACCGGCCCGAACAGGTAGGAGCCGCTGAACCGCGCCCGGAAGTCGCCCATCACCGCGTAGTGGACGTGCAGCCCGATCAGGTTGTGGATGATGGCGCCGAGGGCGGAACCCATCGCAGTGAAGCCGAGGAAGCGCAAGGTCGCTTCCACCTTCGCCGCCCACGCGGCGTCGGCGCCGGGCGCGGCCGCAAGGTCCCAGTGCAGCAGCAGGCTCACGATCAGCCAGCACAGCGCGACGCCGAGCGCCGCGTTGTAAACCGCGAGACCGAGCACCAGCCACGGCCGCGCGGGCGGCGGCGGCGGACCGGGCGGCGTCTCGGCGGCGCCGGGCGGCCGGATCGCCGGCGCGCGGTCGCGCTGCAGGTCGAGCGCGGTGCGGCCTTCGGTGGCCGCGCCGTCGGCATCTGGCGACATGTCCGTTTCCCCCAACGCGCGGACCCGGCGCCACCATAGCCCACGGCGGAGTCGCCGCCAACGCCGCGGCGTTGACGCCCGCAACCGGCGCGCCGACACTGCCGGCAAGAAGGCGGATGGGGAGACGAGACTTGCAGCCAGCCGACCGGGGCGGCCCGCGCTACCGCGTCGGCGTGGATGTCGGCGGCACCCACACCGACATCGTCCTGCACGATGGCGCGGGCGGCGCGCTGTCGATCGTCAAGCTGGCCTCGACGCCGCACAACCCGGCGGTCGCGGTACTCGACGGCCTGGGGCAGCTGTTCGCGACCGGCCTGCGCCCCGAGGAGGTCGGCTTCTTCGGCCACGGCACCACGGTGACGACTAACGCCCTCCTGGAGCTGAAGGGCGCGGCGGTCGGGCTCCTGGTCAACGCCGGCATGCGCGGCATCGCCGAGGTGCAGACCCAGGGCCGCGACGGCGCCAGCCCGTTCGACCACCGCTTCCGCCGGCCGGAGCCGCTGGTGCGGCCGCGCCGGGTCGCCGAGATCGGCGGCCGCATCGACCACGCCGGCAATGAGCTGGTCGCGCTGGACGAGTCCGCGGTGCGCGAGGCCGCCATCGCGCTGGCCGGCGGCGGCGTGCGCTCGTTCGCGGTGTGCTTCCTGTTCTCCTTCATGAACCCGGCCCACGAACGCCGCGCGGCGGCGATCGTCCGCGAGGCCGTGCCGGACGCCTTCGTATCGTGCTCCAGCGCCGTGCTGCCGCGCATCCGCGAATGGCCGCGGCTGTCGACGACCCTGCTCAACGCCTACTTGGCGCCGGTGCTGGCCGGCTATTGCCGCGACCTCGCCGCCGGCCTCGACCGCGCCGGCGTGGCGACGCGGCAGCGCTTCCTGATGCAGTCGAACGGCGGCGTCATGCCGCTGGCGGCAGAGGCGGAGGCGCACGCGGTCCGTACCCTGCTGTCGGGCCCCGCCGCCGGCGTGCGCGCCGCCGCGGCGCTCGGCGGCGGCGGCAGCATCGTCACCATGGACATGGGCGGCACCAGCTGCGACATCGCCTTCATCGAGGACGGCGCGCCGCTGGAGCAGACCGAGACGGCGATCGACGGCCGCGTCGTCGGCGCGCCGGCGCTCGACGTCACCACCATTTCCGCCGGCGGCGGCAGCCTGGTCCGGCTCGGCGCCGCCGGGCTGCTGGAGGTCGGGCCGCGCAGCGCCGGCGCCGACCCCGGCCCGGCATGCTACGGCCGCGGCGGCGCCGCACCCACCGTGACCGACGCCGACGTGGTGCGGGGCGCGCTCAACCCCGACTACTTCCTCGGCGGCCGCCGCCGGCTCGACCGCGCCGCCGCGGTCGCGGCGATGGACGGCGTCGCCCGGCCAGCCGGGCTGGGCACGGCCGAAGCGGCGGCCGGCGTCGCCCGCATCGTCGATGCGCGCATGGCGGACGCGATCCGGGTCCAGGCGGCCAAGAAGGGGCTGGACCTGGCCGGCTTCACGCTGGTGCCGTTCGGCGGCGCCGGGCCGGTCCACGCCGCCGCGGTCGCCGAGGACCTCGGCATCGGGCGCGTGATGGTGCCGCGCAATCCCGGCGCGTTCTCCGCGCTCGGCCTCCTGTGCAGCGACGTGATGCACGACTACGTGCGGTCGGACCTGCGCGACCTTGCCGCGCTGGCCGCCGCCGACGCCGAGGCCGCGTTCGCCGCGCTGGAGGCGGCGGCCGCGTCCGAGCTGGCGGCCGAGGGCATCGATCCCGGCGGGGCGCGCTTCCTGCGCGAAACCGACCTGCGCTACGCCGGCCAGGGCTACGAGCTGCGCCTTCCGGCCGGAGACGGCGCGCGTCCCGTTCCTGGCGACCTGCCGGCGCGGCTCGCCCAGGCGTTCCACGACCGTCACGCGGCGCTGCACGGCCACGCCGCGCCCGGCACGGCGGTCGAGGTCGTCAGCTGGCGGCTGCGCGCCGTGGCGCCGATGCCGGCCTACCAGCCCGGCGCGCCCGAGCCGGCCAGGGCCGATCCGCAGCCGCTCGGCGGCCGCTCGGTGATGTTCGGCGCCGATACGACCGCGGAAGCCACCGTGTGGCGTCGCGACGGCCTGGCGCCTGGCTGGCGGACGTCGGGGCCCGCCGTCGTCGAGCAGGCGGACGCGACCACGCTGGTGCCGCCGGGATGGACCGCGCGCTGCGACGGCGGCGGCAACCTGGTGCTGGAGCGCGGCCGATGACCGATGCCGTCGCGGTGCAGATCCTGCGCAACCGGATCGCCAGCCTGATGGAGGAGATGGCGCACCAGTTCTTCCGCTCCGGCTACTCCACCATCGTGCGCGAATCGCGCGACTTCAGCTGCGTGATCCTCGACGCGGAGGGCCGGCTCCTGGTCGCGCCCGCGATGTTCTATCACGCGCGCTGCTACGACTACCTGGTCCGGCGCATCAAGGCGGTTGGCGGCGATCTCCGCGACGGCGACGTGTTCGTGTGCAACCATCCCTACGAGGGCGGGCTGCCGCACGTGCCCGACATGGCGGTCGTCGCGCCGGTGGTGGCGGACGGCACGCTGGTCGGTTTCGCCGGCAGCATCGCGCACAAGGCCGACCTGGGCGGCACCGTGCCCGGCTCCACCTACGGCCAGGCGACGGAGCTGTTCCACGAGGGGCTGCTGGTGCCGCCGGTGCGGCTGGTCGCCGCCGGCGTGGCGAACCGCGACCTGGAGCGGCTGATCGCCGCCAACAGCCGCCAGCCCGACCTCGTGCTCGGCGACCTCGGCAGCCAGGTCGGCGCCGTACGCCTCGGCGTCGCGCGGCTGATGGCGCTGTGCGCGGCGCAGGGTCCGGCCGCATTCCGCGCCATGCTGGGCGACATGATCGCGGCGTCTGGGCGCGAGTTCGCCGCTGCGCTCGACCGCCTGTCCGACGGCACGCACGAAGCCGAGGCCTGCCTCGACGGCGACGGGGTCGAGCGCGATGCGCCGGTGCGCCTGCGGGTGCGGGTGACGGTGGACCACGGCCGCGTCACCTTCGACTTCGCCGGCAGCGACGCGCAGCGCCGCGGGCCGGTGAACCTGCGGCCGGCGCTGGTCGAGGCGTGCTGCTTCCACGCGCTGATCGCGCTGATCGACCCGGAGCTGCGCTACAGCGACGCGGCGCGCGAGCGCGTCACCGTCGTCACCGAGCCGGGCAGCGTGCTCGACGCGCGCCTGCCGGCGCCGTGCTCCAGCTACATGGTGACATGCCAGAAGCTGGTCGACGTCGTGATCGAGGCGCTGAACCCGTTCTGCCCGGCGCGCGCGGCGGCGCATGCCGGCGGCAGCGGCGGCGCGCTGTCCATCGCCTGGGGGGCGGGCCCGCGCGCGCCGCGCGGCAACCAGTACGAGATCTTCGGCTCCGCCTACGGCGGCAGCTCCGGCCAGGACGGCGCATCGGGCACGGCCGTCCACCTCTCCAACCTGTTCGTCACGCCGATGGAGATCGTCGAGAGCGAGTTCCCCTGCCGCGTCACCCGGTTCGAGCTGATCCCCGGCTCCGGCGGCGACGGCGCGTTCCGCGGCGGGCTCAGCTTCCGGCGCGAATACGAGCTCCTGCAGCCGGCGGTCGTGATCTACCGCGGCGACCGCGCGCGCTTCGCGCCGGCCGGCGTCGCCGGCGGACGGCCCGGCCGCGCCAGCCGCTTCGTCGTGATCGCGCCTGACGGGACGGAGACCGCGATGCCCGCCTCCTGCCGGGTCGAGCTGCCCGCCGGCGCGCGCATCCGCATCGAGGCCGCCGGCGGCGGCGGCTACGGCGACCCCGCCGCCCGCGACCCCGCCGCGCGGGCGCGCGATGCGGAGGACGGGTATGTGTGAGTCTCCACCGTTGCGTAGGGGCGGGTCTCAGACCCGTCCGTCCCTCCGTGCGTCTATGCCGGAAATCGTGCGACGGCGGCGCCGCGGGCGGGCCTGAGACCCGCCCCTACGTAAGATCCGCCGTACGTCACTTAATCGTATAGCCGCCGTCGACCATGATCGAGGCGCCGTGGACGTAGGACGACGCGTCGCTGGCGAGGAAGGCCATGACGTCGGCGATCTCCTCCGGCTCCGCCGGGCGGCCGAGGCAGGTGAGCGAGCCCATGCGCTTCGGGTCGGTCAGCCCGCGCTCGGCATAGCCGCGGATGCGCGGCGTCAGGGTCGGGCCGGGGCACACCGCGTTCACCCGCACGTTCTCCGTGCCGTAGTCGAGCGCCATCTGGCGGGTCAGCGACAGGACGCCGCCCTTCGCCGCGCAGTAGGCCGGCATCAGCGGGTTGCCGACGACGCCGAAGGTCGACGAGTTGTTGACGATCGCGCCGCCGCCCGGCGCGCGCTTCAGGAGCGGCAGCAGCAGCTTGCTGCAGAAATAGACGCTGGTCAGGTCGACCGCGATGATGCGGTCCCAGTCCTCCGTCTTCAGCTCGTGTATGGGGCTGCGGAAATTGTCGCCGGCGTTGTTGACCAGCGCCTTCAGGTGGCCCCAGCGGTCGGCGATGGCGTCGCGCAGCGCCGCGACGTCGTCCTCCTTCGTAACGTCGGCGACATGGCACAGCGTGGCGACGCCGGCGCCGGCGACCAGCGCCTGGGTCTCGCGCAGCGACTTCTCGGTGCGCCCGACCAGGACCAGCGAGGCGCCGAGCTCCGCCAGCGCGACGCAGCACGCCTGGCCGATGCCGGCGCCGGCGCCGGTGACGACCACCGGCGCGCCCTCGAAGCGGAGCTTGGCGAGCATGGCTATTCTGCCGCGGCCGG
>JBFWQM010000202.1:0-4339 GCA_050249455.1 Rhodospirillaceae bacterium
GATTCCAAGCTGGTCGGCTGGGAGCGGTTCGACCGCTGGCGGCTGTTCAACTGCCTGGGCTTCCCGTTCGACTACATGCACGGCATCGTGTGCATGATCTATTCCGGCATGCTCGACCGCTTCCCCAAGATGAAGCTCCTGTTCGCGGAGGCCGGCGTCAGCTTCCTGCCGTTCCTGGAGGACCGGCTGAACGACACCACCGAGACGTTTCATTCGCCGCTGGCGTTCGACAACTTCGACATCCGCCGCCGCCCAGCCAACAAGCGGCCGCCGACGGAGTATTTCGACATGTTCCACCACGCGGTGGGCCTGGACGAGTCGCTGCTGGAGCTGGTGATCAACAAGTACGGCACCGACAAGTTCCTGATCGGCACCGACTATCCGCACCCGGACGCGCACATGAACGTCGCCAAGACGGTGGAGACGCTGTCGTCGATCTCCAGTGAAGCCTACGAGGCGATGACGTGGAAGAATGCCGAGCGCCTGTTCGGCCTGACCGACCAGAACAAGCGCAAGGAAGCGCCGAAGGTCGCCGCGGAATAAGCGGACTAGCGAGGGGCGGCCCGCCGGGCCGCCCCGCTCCGTTCGGGAGGGGAGAGCGCATCATGGCCACGTCGGTCAACCGCAACTGGGAATCCGAGCTGGCGGACTTCAACGACAAGATGGTCCGCCACCATCTGACGCCGACCTGGGCGTACTATTCCGAGCTGGTGGCGAAGGAGCCGCCGGTCGCCTACCGGCCCTATTTGTGGAAGTCCGACCTGCTGTGGCAGGTGATCCGCAAGTCGGGCGAGCTGGTCGACCTGGAGCGCGGCGGCGAGCGCCGGTCGTTCGAGGTGGTGAACCCCGACCTGCGCCACATCCACGGCACCACCCACACCATCGGCGCGGCGCTGCAGCTGGTGCAGCCGGGCGAGCTCGCCCCGCCGCACCGCCACCTCGCCAACGCGATCCGCTTCATCGTCAAGGGCCGCGGCTCCTACACCGCGGTGCAGGGCGAACGTCTCTACATGGAGGAGCGCGACCTGATCCTGACGCCGACCTGGACGTGGCACGAGCATGGCAACGAGACGCAGGAGCCGATCGTCTGGGTCGATGCGCTCGACTACCCGTTCAACAAGCTGATGCAGCTCAGCTTCTTCCAGCCCGGCAGCCCCGCCGCGGCGCCGGAGCCGCGCCCCGTCAACTTCACCGCCAACCGCATCGGCCACGCGCGGCCGGCGTGGACGAAGTACCCGGAGGAGATCCCCAACGTCACGTACCGCTGGGCGGAGACGTGGGCGGCGATGGACGCGATGCGCAAGGAAGAGGGCAGCCCTTTCGACGGCATCCTGTTCGAGTACGTCAACCCGCTGAACGACGGCGCGGTGCTGCCGACGATGGCGTGCTACGCCCAGCTCATCCGGCCCGGCGAGCACACCCGCGCGCACCGCATGACCACCAGCTCCGTCCGCTTCGTGCTGGAGGGCGAGGGCTACACCGTCGTCAACGGCCAGCGGCTCGACTGGGGCCCGGGCGATTTCTTCATGGTGCCGCCGTGGGCGTGGCACGAGCACGTGAACCCGACGTCGAAAGACGCCGTGTTTTTCGTGATGAGCGACAAGCCGATCATCGACGCCTTCAAGATGTGGCGCGAGGAGGCCTATGCCGCGAACGGCGGCCGCCAGGACGTGACCGACACGTTCGTGCCGCTGAAGTGGGAATAGACGCGCCGGACATCGGCCACAGGAGAGACGCATGGAAAGAGAATTCATCAACCCCAAGGGCGCGCTCAACTCCATCCCGCGCGGCTACAGCCACGCGATCAAGGTGAAGAACCCGGGCTCGCTGATCTTCATCGCCGGACAGGGCGCGATCGATGCGAACCTGAAGCTGATCGGCGAAGGCGACATCGAGACGCAGACCCGCGTCACCTTCCAGAACATCAAGGAGAAGCTCGACCTCGCCGGCGCGACGTTCAAGGACATCGTGAAGATGATCGTGTTCTGCTCCGACATCGAGAAGCAGCAGTGGCCGATCCGCAACGTCCGCGCCGAGTTCATCGACGTCGACAACCCGCCGGTGTCGACGATGATCGAGGTCTCGAAGTTCGCCGTTCCCGGCATGATGATCGAGATCGACGTCATCGCGGTCGCGCCCTGAGACGCCGCCGCCGGCCGTCGCGGCCGGCACCGAACAGCCAGACCTCGAGCGAAAGGGTTCAGCCATGTACGAGCGTGCGTCCGGAAGCCTTCTGACCGCTGCGCTCTGCATGGCGGCCGCCCTCGCCTTGGCGCCGGCGGCAGCCCGGGCCCAGGACAAGGTGATGCTGGGCTATGTCGGCTCGGTCACCGACGCGGCGATCGACATCGCCGAGGCCAAGGGCTACTTCAAGGAACAGAACATGGAGGTCGACCGCTCGGGCTTCACCGGCTCGGGCGACATGGTCGGCCTGCTGGCCGGCGGCCGGCTTGACGTCGGCGGGGGTGCGGTGGCGGCCGGCCCGTTCAACGCCTTCGCCCGCGGCATCGACATCCGCATCGTCGCCGACAAGTCGCGGGTCATGCCGGGCCGCACCTATGTCGGCCTCGTCGCGCGCAAGGAGCTGGTGGCGAGCGGCGAGCTCAAGACCCTGAAGGACCTGGCCGGCAAGCGCGTCGCTATCCCGCTGAAGGGCTCGATCGCGGAAGCCGAGATGCACGTCGCGCTGAAGAAGGCCGGGCTGACGTTCAAGGACATCACGCTGTCGGAGATGCCGTTCCCCAACATGCCGGCGGCGATCGGCAACAACGCGATCGACGCGGCGGTGCTGATCGACCCGATCACCGAGGGCGCGGTGAAGCGCGGCCTGGTGGCGCGCTGGATCGGCTTCGACGAGGTGTGGCCGGGCCACACGGCGGCGATCATCTTCTACGCGCCGCACTTCCTGAAGGACCAGGACAAGTCGACCCGCTTCATGATCGCGTACCTGAAGGGCGTGCGCGACTACTACGACGCGTACCTGTCCGGGGACAAGGCGAAGGCCGCGGCGATGAACGCCTTCCTGGAGTCGATCGACTACAAGCACAAGGCGCTGCTGTCGTGGTTCCCGATGCCCTACATCGACCCCGACGGCGCCATCGACCGCGCCTCGCTCGCCGAATCGCAGCAGATCTTCGTCGAGCTCGGCCAGGTCAAGACACCGGTCGACCTCGACAAGATGATCGACGACTCGGTGCGGCAGCGGGCCATCGCCAAGATCGGCCCGTACAGGAAGAATTGAGCGCAGCCGGAGAGACGCAGTGATGGACACCGCCGCGGTTGAACCGTTCGCGATCGACGCCGACGGACACGTCATCGAGCCCAACGAAGCGTGGGAGACCTACCTGCCCGCGATCTACCGCGACCGCGCCCCGCGCTACCGCGCCAACGACGAGGGCAAGTTCCGCTTCTACGTCGACGACGTCGGCCATCCGCCGTTTCCCGCCATGGTGTCGATCAGGAAGCCGATGGAGGCGTCGAACCGCATCCGCGTGCTCGACAACGAAAGCATCCAGAGCGCGATCATCTTCCCGTCCGCCGGGCTCCTGGTGCCGTACATGCAGGATGCCGGCGTCGCGGTCGCGTGCATGCGCGCCTACAACGACTGGCTGGCCGACTGGTGCGGCGCGTTCCCGGAACGGCTGCTGCCCGTCGGGCTCCTCACCCTGCACGACATCGCGGCCGCGGCGGCGGAAGCGCGACGGGCGGCGACGGAGAAGGGCGTCGTCGCGCTCGCCATCCGGCCCAACCCGATCCAGGGCCGCAACCTGGACGATCCCGCCTACGACCCGCTCTACGCGACGGTGCAGGACCTCGGCCTGCCGCTGATCATCCACGAATCGACCGGCTGCCCGCAGACCCTGGGCGCCGACCGCTACGGCATCGATAACCCGGCGGCCTACACCTTCAACCATGTCGTGTCGCATTCGATGGAGCAGATGTTCGCCGCGCTGTCGGTGATCTGCGGCGGCGTGCTGGAACGGTTCCCGCGCCTCAAGGTCGGCTTCTTCGAGGCGGGCTGCAGCTGGGCGCCCTACTGGCTCGGGCGGCTGGACAGCCATTTCGAGCACCGCTCGATGCGCAAACAGATGCCCCTCCTCACCATGAAGCCGAGCGAATACTTCGCCCGCCAGTGCGCCGTCACCTGCGATCCCGACGACGACACCATCCCGCTCGCCATCCAGGGCATCGGCGCCGACCACATCCTGTTCGCCTCCGACTACCCGCACTTCGATTCGGGCGCGGGACCGGTGCGCGAGTTCCTGGAGAAGGGCGGCATCTCGCCGACCGACCAGCGCAAGATCCTGCGCGACAACGCGGTCGCGTTCTTCAAGCTCGA
>JBFWQM010000202.1:4439-9925 GCA_050249455.1 Rhodospirillaceae bacterium
CCTCCGACTACCCGCACTTCGATTCGGGCGCGGGACCGGTGCGCGAGTTCCTGGAGAAGGGCGGCATCTCGCCGACCGACCAGCGCAAGATCCTGCGCGACAACGCGGTCGCGTTCTTCAAGCTCGATGTTCCCGCGCCGGTCGACGCGCGGCGTTAGGGCGCGGCCGGGATCGGCAGCCGCTTGATAGGCCGGCAGCGGCCCACCTCACCCGCTCGCTGCGCTCGCACCCTCTCCCCCCTAAGAGGGGGGAGAGGGAGGGGACCCATTGCGAAGCAATGGGGAGGGTGAGGTGGGCGGGCCTCGGCTCTCGAAGTGTGGACGCCCTCGTCAGGCGCCGACGTCGATCCGATAGGCCTCCTTGTAGCCCTTGTTGCCCATCTCCCAGCGGACCCGCACCTGCTCGCCGACCTGGTAGTGCGACGCGCCGAGCCCGGTGCCGAGCTTGAAGATGTCGCCGTTGCTCAACGTCAGCATGTTGGCGCCCAGGTCGACGTCCACGATGGTGCCGGCGACCGGCGACGCCTGGCTGAAGAACGGATCCCGGGCCGGCTGGGCCGCGACGGCCGGCGCCGTCACCTGCACGTCATAGGCCGCCATGTAGCCCTTCTCGTACCCGGACCAGGCGACCTCGACCTGCTCGCCGACCTGGTAGTGCGACGCGCCGAGCCCGGTGCCGAGCTTGAAGACATCGCCGCTAGCCAGCGTGATCATGTTGGTCGCCAGGTCCACTTGCGCGACGGTGCCGGTGGCCGTGGCGGCGCCGGCGGCGGTCGCCATGGCGAGGGCAGCCGCAAACGTCGCGCCCGCCAGCGCTGAACGCATGGAAAGCATGATTGAGCTCCTGATGATCTGACAAATCGCGGTGCCCGGATGGGCGTCGCGTGGTCTGCGCCCGCCGGGCCGCGGCTGTCGCAACCGCTCGCCGCGCGGCGTTCGCACTTGCAAAAATTGGCCTGCCCGCAGCAGCCGTCCACGTCGCTCACGGATTGATGATCGGGCCGCCGGCGACGCAATGCCGGTCTGCTTGCCGTGCATGTCCGGGCCTCGGCAGCGGGCCGGCCATTGCTGACCCGGCATCCGCTCGCTACGCTCCCCCGCCGTCCGGCTCCGGGCGGCCGATGCCCAGCCATGCGAACGGAACGTCCATGTATCTCCAACGCCTGCTCAATCCCACGTCGGTCGCGATCTACGGCGCTTCGGAGAACATCTCGCCCGGCCGCCGGATCATCGAGGCGCTCGACAAGATGGGCTTCGCGGGCGCGGTCTACCCGATCAACCCGCGCTACGAGACCGTGCTGGGCAAGCGCTGCTATCCCTCGATCGACGCGCTGCCGACGGGCGTCGACGCCATCGTGTTCTGCGTCAACCACACGCTGGTGATGGAGCCCTACCGCGCCGCCGCCGCGCACGGCTTCGGCGCCGCTGTGATCCTGGACGCCGGCTTCGCCGAGAAGGGCGCGGACGGCGCGGCGCGCCAGCGCGAGATCCAGGGCATCACGCGCGAGGCCGGCATGGCGCTGTGCGGGCCAAACTGCATGGGCGTGCTCAACCCGGCGTTCAAAAGCTCGCTCTACACCGGCGTACTGACCGACCCGACGCCGCTGGCCGGCAACGTCGCGCTGATCACGCAGTCAGGCTCGATCGCGATCGGCCAGCTCACCGACCTGCGCCGCTACGGCTTCAGCCACGTCATCTCCGCCGGCAACGAGGCGGCGACGACGACCGCCGACTACATCGATTACCTCGCCGACGAGCCGGAGACCAAGGTGATCGCCACCTTCACCGAGGCGATCCGCGACCCGGAGAAATACATCGCCGCGCTCGACAAGGCGGCCGACCGCGGCAAGCCGGTCGTGGTGCTCAAGGTCGGCAAGTCCGACCGCACCCGCGCGGCGATCACCGGCCACACCGGCGGCCTCGCCGGCGAATCGAAGGTGTTCTCGCAGATCCTCAGGCGCCACCGCGCGATCGAGGTGAACGACATGGACGAGCTGACCGAGGTGCTGGCGGTGTGCCAGGGCACGCGCTGGCCGAACGGCCCGCGGGTCGGCGTGCTGACCGCGTCGGGCGGCCAGGCGGAACTCATCCTCGACCTCGCCACCGAGCACGGCATCGACCTGCCGCCATTGAGCAGCGACGGCATCGCGGAGGCGAGCCGCGTGCTGGGCCCGATCAGCGGTGACGGCAACCCGCTCGACTCGTGGGGCGACGGCAAGTTCCAGGCCAACCTGCCGCACGGCCTCAAGGTGCTGGCGGCCGAGCCCGGCATCGACGCGGTGGTGATGGCCTCCGACACCCGCGACGGCCAGGTGATGGCGCCGACGCAGTACCAGACCTACCTGATCGAGACGGCGGAGACGACCGACAAGCCCTGCTACTTCATGTCGACGCGCTCCGGCCTGTTCCGCCAGGACTACGTGGCGCAGTTCCGCGCCGCCGGGCTGGTGCAGATCGGCGGCACCCGCCAGGGCCTGGGCGCGATCCGCCGCCTGGGCGAGTGGATGCAGGGGCCGCCGCCGGCGCGGCCCGCCCCGGCCGCCGCGAAAGGCGGCCTCGCCGCGCTGCTGAAGCCGGGGCGCAAGACGGTCAACGAGTACGACGCCAAGCGCCTCTTCGCCGACCTCGGCCTGCGCACCACGCGCGAGCGGCGGGTGGAGACGGCGTCGGATGCCGCCGCGGCCGCACGCGACATCGGCTGGCCGGTCGTGCTGAAGGTGGTCGCCGACGCCATCCCGCACCGGTCGGAGCACGGCCTGGTCGCCGTCGGCCTGCGCGACGAGGCGGCGCTGGCGGCCGCGTTCGCGGCGATGCAGGACCGCCTGAAGCGCCTCGGCGACGATGCAGCGGGTGCCGCCTTCCTGGTGCAGGAGATGGTGGGCGGCGGGGTGGAGGCGTTCGCCGGCGTCTCGTCCGACCCCGACTTCGGCCCCGTCCTGGCCTTCGGCCTGGGCGGCATCTATGTCGAGCTGTTCCGCGACGTGTCGCTGCGCCCGGCGCCGCTGCGCGCCGGCGAGGCGGAGGCGATGATCGCCGAGACCAAGGCGGCCACCCTGCTCGCCGGCTTCCGCGGCGCGCCGGCCGGCGACGTCGCCGCGCTGGCCGACGCGCTCTACCGCCTCGCCGACTGGGCGCACGCCGAGCGCGCGCATCTCCAGGAGGTCGACCTGAACCCGATCAAGGTGCTGCCCGCCGGGCAAGGCATCGTCGTCGTCGATGCCCTGGTCGTGCCGAAGGGCTGACGCAAAACAATACGTAGGGGCGATTAAAACCCGCCCCTACGAAAGAATCGATGCACTTTCAGGGAGGTTCCCGTGAGCGAAGACGCGGTGCTCTATGCGGTCGACGGCCCCGTCGCGACCGTCACCTTGAACCGGCCGGACAAGCTCAACGTCATCAACCAGGCCGTGGTCGACGGCGTCACCGCGGCGATGAAGAAGGCGGAAGCCGACAAAGCTGTGTCCGTCGTCGTGCTGAAGGGCGCCGGGCGCAGCTTCTGCGCCGGCTACGACCTGACCCGCGAATACCCCGAGGGCGATGCCAACCGGTCGAGCGCGCTGTGGTGGCACGAGCACTTCACGAAGAGCCTCGGCTTCTACATGACGATCTTCGACCTCAGGAAGCCGGTGGTCGCTTCCGTCCAGGGCCACGCGGTCGGCGCCGGCTGCTGGCTCACCATGGTCTGCGACCTCACGCTCTGCGCCGACAACGCGCGCTTCGGCGAGCCGGAGATCCGCTTCTCCAGCTCGGGCTCGATGGTGCTGATGCCGTGGATCATGGGCATCAAGCGGGCGCGCGAGCTGATCTATTTCGGCGACCAGATCGACGCCGAGACGGCGAAGGAGATCGGGCTGGTCAACCGCATCTACCCCGCCGCCGAGCTGGAGGCCGCGACGATGCGCTATGCCCGCCGGCTCGCGCTCAACGCGCCGGAGGCGCTGCAGCGCGCCAAGCTCGCCATCAACCGGACGATGGAGGAGGCCGGCTTCAAGAACGCCCTGCGCGCCGGCGTCGACGTGATCGCCGCGATCTATGCCGAGGAGACCGGCGTCACCCGCGCCTTCCGCGACTCTGTGGCCAAGGACGGGCTGGCCACCGCGCTGCGCGCCCGCAACGCGCTGTTCAAGGAATAGCGGGCCCGCAGTTTGATGCAGGTTAGGGCGGCCGACCCCGCCGCGGCGCTATCAAGGCGCCGCGAGCCGGGGAGATCCGCCATGACCGCCAAGCAAGTCGTGTTCCGTTCTGCCGCCCGCGAGAAGATCCTGCGCGGCGCGACGATGCTGGCCGACGCGATCCGCGTCACATTGGGCCCCAAATCCAAGTCGGTGCTGATCCAGCGGAAGTGGGGCACGCCGCTGGTGTGCAACGACGGCGTCACCATCGCCAAGGAATTCGAGATCAAGGACGCCGAGGAGAACCTCGGCGCCCAGATGCTGCGCCAAGCCGCGGAGCGCACCGGCGACAATGTCGGCGACGGCACGTCGACCGCGACCATCCTTGCGCACGCCATCCTGGCCGACGGCGTGCGCAACGTCGTCGCGGGCGCCAGCGCGATCGACCTCAAGCGCGGGCTCGACCGCGGCGCCAGGGCGGCGATCGAGGCGTTGCGCGCGATGTCGCGCACCGTGGAGAGCCGCAAGGAGAAGGCGCAGGTCGCCACCATCTCCGCCCACAACGATCCGGCGATCGGCGAGCTGGTCGCCGACGCGATGGAGAAGGTCGGCGGCGAAGGCGTCATCACGGTCGAGGAATCGAAGACCACCGAGACGGCGCTGGAAGTGGTGGAGGGCATGCAGTTCGACCGCGGCTACACCTCGCCCTATTTCGTGACCAACCCGGAGAAGATGATCGCCGAGCTCGACGACCCCTACATCCTGATCCACGAGAAGAAGCTCGCCACCCTGCAGCCGATGCTGCCGCTGCTGGAGGCGGTGGTGCAGACCAACCGGCCGCTCCTGATCGTGGCCGAGGACGTCGAGGGCGAGGTGCTGGCGACGCTCGTGGTCAACAAGCTGCGTGGCGGCCTGCGGGTCGCCGCGGTGAAGGCGCCCGGCTTCGGCGACCGCCGCAAGGCGATGCTGGAGGACATCGCGATCCTGACCGGCGGCCAGGTGATCTCCGAGGATCTCGGCATCAAGCTGGAGAGCGTCGGCATCAAGAGCCTGGGCACCGCCAAGCGGGTGACCATCGACAAGGAGGACACCACCATCGTCGGCGGCGCCGGGAAGAAGGCCGACATCGACGGCCGCTGCGCCCAGATCCGCCAGCAGATCGACGAGACGACGTCCGACTACGACAAGGAGAAGCTGCAGGAACGGCTGGCCAAGCTGGCCGGCGGCGTCGCGGTGATCCGGGTCGGTGCGCCGTCGGAGGCCGAGATGAAGGCGAAGAAGGAGGCGCTCGACGACGCGATCAGCGCCACCAAGGCCGCCGTCGCCGAAGGCACCGTGCCGGGCGGCGGGCTCGCGCTGCTGCGCTGCATCGCCG
>JBFWQM010000203.1:0-9735 GCA_050249455.1 Rhodospirillaceae bacterium
GACGACTGCGCGGTGCTGACGGTGTACGACTGACGGAAGCGATGTCGGCCGCTGGCGGAGGGGCCGGCGGCCGCCCACCTCACCCGCTCGCTGCGCTCGCACCCTCTCCGCCCGCATGGCGGGAGAGGGTGGGGCCCGCGAAGCGGGAGGGTGAGGTGGGCGGCCCCGGCTCCCGAAGAATCGTGCGCCGGTCCTGCCGCCGCTACATCCGCACCGCGCGTTCGGCGAGCGCGCTGTCGAAGGCGGCGAGCTGGGCGGCGACCTTGCCGTAGATGGTGTCGGGCGGGTAGTCGCCGTTGGCGTCGGGCGTACCGGCCGGCAGGCCGGTGAACAGCTCGATAGCCTCGTCGACCGTGGCGACCGCATAGACATGGAAGCGGCCGTCGGCGACGGCGGCGGCGGCGTCGTCGTGCAGGATGACGTTCCGGCGGTTCGGCGCCGGGATGACGACGCCCTGCATGCCGGTCGATCCGCCGTTCTCGAAGCAGGTGCGGAAGAAGCCCTCGATCTTGTGGTAGACGCCGCCGATCGGCTGCGCCTCGCCGTGCTGGTTGGCCGACCCGGTGACGGCGAGGTCCTGGCGCAGCGGCACGCCCGACAGGTCGGACAGGATCGCCAGCAGCTCGGCCAGCGAGGCGCTGTCGCCTTCCACCGCGCCGTAGCTCTGCTCGAAGGTGATCGAGCAATTGAACGACAGCGGGAAGCGGCGGGCGAATTTGCCGGACAGGAATCCCTGCAGCACCATCACGCCCTTCTGCTGGATCGGCCCGCCCAGCTCAACGTCGCGCTCGACGTTGATGATGCCGTCGCGGCCGGCGGAGCCGCGGGCGCTCACGCGCGCGGGCGAGCCGAACTCGTGATCGCCGAGGTCGCGCACCGTCAGCGCGTTGACCTGGCCGACCGCCCGGCCGTCGGTGGCGATCATGATGCTGCCGGTGGCGATCGCCTCCTGGAAGCGGTCTTCGGCGCGCGCGTTGCGGCGGCGGCGGTTGAGCAGCGCCTGCACGATCGCGGCGTCGGTGATCGTCCGGCCATCGGCGCCGACCAGCGCCGCGGCCTCGCCGACCACGTCCTCGATCAGCTCGAACTTGGCGGTCAGCTTGGTCCGCCGGCCGGCCCAGCGTGCCGCGACGCCGAGCAGGCGGCGGACCGCCGAGTCCTCGCAGCCGTCCTTGCGGTGCGCCTGCGCCATCCGGTTGATCAGCCCGGCGTAGCAGGCGAGGTTCTCGGGCGTTGCGTCCATGTCCGGGTCGATGTCGGCCTTGATCTTCACGTAGGTCTGGAAGTCGGGGTCCATCGACAGCATCGCGTAGTACCAGCGCGGCGCGCCGACGATGACCAGCTTGAGCTCCAGCGGCACCGGCTTGGGCGACGGCGCGCCGGCGACCGGCATCGCGTTGGCCCGGTGCATCTCCTCGATGCGGATCTCGCCGTCTCGCAGCGCGCCCTTGAGCAGGCCCCAGACGTCGCCTTCCTCGACCAGCGCCTCGGCGCGCACCACCAGGATGCCGCCGTTGGCGCGGTGCAGCGAGCCGGCGCGGATCATGGTGAAGTCGGTCACCATGCCGCCTTCCACCGGGCGGTACTCGATGCGTCCGAACAGGTTCTCGTAGGTCGGCGACGGCTCCAGCACGACCTGCGGGTGCGGGTCGTCGCTGTGGTCGACCAGCAGATTGACGGCGTAGCGGCGCTCCGCCGGTTCTGGTGCCTTGCCGGGGGCCTCCTCGCCCGTGACGGTGAAGCTGTCGAGGTGGTCGAGGATGTCGCCGCGCATGCCGACCAGCCAGCGGGTCAGGCCGCGGTGGCTGCCGTAGTCGCGGATAAGGTCGTCGATGTAGGGCGCTATGGCGGCGTCCGCGGCTTGGCGGTTGAGGTCGCGAATGTGGCCCTCGAAGCGGCCCTTGAGGTCGGCCGCCTCGCGGTTGAGCGCGCGCATGCCGGCGGCGACCCGGCCGGCGGTGTCGGCGAGCGCCTGGCGCCGTTCCGGCGGCAGCGCCTCGTCGGCTAGCGGCTCGCCGTCGGGCCCGAGCGCGACGATCTCGGTGCCCTGCTCGGACTGCCGCATCTCGAAGCCCTGTCCTTCGGCATCGGCGCGCAGGGCGGCAAAGGCGTGCGACAGCTCGCCCTGCATCTCGTCGCCCATGGCGCGGATGCGCGCATGCAGGCCCTCGTCGCCCACCGCGCGCGCGATCGCCTCGCGCAGCAGCCGCACCGCGTCCGCCATCCGGTCGCGGAAGGCGCGGCCGACGCCGGCGGGCAGGCGGTAGGGCGTCGGCCGGTGCGGGCGGCGGAAGTTGTTCAGGTAGACCCAGTCGTGCGGCAGCGGCCGCTTCGCGACGTGCTGCTGCAGGAAGTCGAGCGTCGCCGTCATCCGGCCGCTGCGATCCTCGCCGACGACGAAGACGTTGAACCCGACGTCGTCGATGGCGAGGCCGATCTCGATCGCCTCGCGCGCCCGCTGGTGGCTCGACAGGTCGAAGGCCGCGGCGTCGGGCGCGGGCGCGAAGGCGAATTTCGGCAGCCCCACCTCGTCTGCCGCCAAGCGCTGGATCGTCATTCTTGTCGCCTCCCTCGAGCGGGACGTTTCATTGTGCCGCCGGCCTGTCGTAGCGGCGGGTGGAAAAGAGCAGCGCCGGCAGCACGATCAGCGCGTAGATCAGGGTCAGCGTGATCGAGACGGTCAGCAGCTCGCCCAGGCTCGCCGTGCCACGGTGCGACGATACGGCCAGGCTGCCGAACGAGGCCACCGTCGTCAGCGCGCTGTACATCACCGCGCGCGGCGTGCTGGTGGCCAGCAGCGCGGCCGAGCCGCCGTATCGCGCCCGGGCGACCAGGTGGATTCCGCTGGCGACGCCGAGGCCGATCAGCAACGGCAGCACGATCACGTTGGCGAAATTGAACGCAAGGTCGGCGACGACCGTGAACCCGATCGTCGTCAGCGCCGCCAGGACGACCGGGACCAGCACCATGCACACGTCCCAGGCCCGGCGCAGCAGCACGAACAGCAGCGCCGTGATCACCACGATGGCGATCAGCGAGGCGACGACGAAGGCGTTCAGCACCGCGTCGCCCGCCGCCAGCACCACGACGGGGCTGTCGGTCGCGTCGGGCGCCACCGATTGCACGTCGGCGACGAAGGCGCGGAAGGCCGTGTCGTTGCCGGCGATCGGTTCCTTCGGCACGACCTCGACGCGGGCGCGCCCGTCGGCGGCGAGATATTGCGCGCGCAGAACGTCCGGCAGATTGTCCAGCCGCACCTCGGTCGGATCGAGCGCCTGGCGCAGCGTCTCGAGCTGGCGCGGCAGCGAGCCGACGAGGCGGCGCTCGAGCGCGGCGAGATCGGTGCCGCCGGCCAGCGCGCGCTCGATGCCGGCGCGCAGCCCGGCGAGCGCCGGCGCCAGCGGCCCGCGATAGCCGCCGTCGAGGAGCACGGCCACCTTTCCGGCGAACGCGCGCAGCGCCGCGGCGCGTGCCGCATCGTCGGGCGCCGGCTCGGGCGACTCGCCGTCGAGGGCCGGGCCGAGGAGCAGCGCCACCTGGTCGATCGCCGCGCGCTTCTCCTCCTGGCCCTGCGGCACCAGGTTGCTCGCGGTGATCGTCCTGCCGACCGTGGACAAATCCTTGAGCCGCGTCGCCAGCGCGTCCGCGGCGGCGAGGTCCGGCGCGACGACGGAGATCGTGTAGCGCGGCGTGTGCGGGTCGCTCACCAGCTCGCGCAGGGTGGACACCGACTCGCGGGTCGGGTCCTTGAGGTCGAGCGGGTCGTAGTCGAACCTGAGCTGCGGCACCAGCAGCGCGGCGGCCGCAGCGATCGCGATGCCGGCGCCGGCGATCGCGCGCCGATGGCGCAGGATCCAGCCCGACAGCGCGCCGGCGGACGGCGGCGGCTCGGGCGTCGGCGGCGACGGATAGGGCAGCAGCCGGCACAGCGCGGGCAGCAGGGTCAGGCTGAGGACCACGGCGATCGCCATTCCGGCGGCCGAGATGATGCCGAGCTCGGCGACGCCGCGATACGGCGTCGGCACGAACGACAGGAAGGCAATCGAGGCCGCCACCGCAGCCAGCACCAGCGAGCCGCCGACCGCGCCGCCCGCCGTCCGGCGTGCCGCGTCCTGCGCCAGCCCGCCTTCCACGGCCTCGCGGTAGCGCAACGCGTAGTGGATGCCGAAATCGACGCCGAGGCCGATGAACAGCACCGCGAAGGCGACCGACAGCAGGTTGAGCTCGCCGATCGCCACGGCGGCGAAGCCCGCGGTCCATGCCAGGCCGATCACCAGCGTCACCAGGACGGAGACCGACAGGCGCCACGAGCGCAGTCCGACCGCGAGCAGGAGCGTGACGAGGCCGAGCGACAGGAAGCTCGCCCGGCTGGCCCCGGTTTGCACCGATTGCAGCTCTTCGGTGTCGAGCGCGGCGGCGCCGGTCAGGCGGACCCGCACGCCGTTTTCGGGCGTCAGGCCGAGCGCCGCGGCGGCCTCGCGGACCGCGGCCATCGCGGTCTGCGCGGGCTTCAGCGAGGCGTAGTCGAGCCGTGGCATCGCCAGCACGAAGCGCCGCCGCCCGTCGCGCGCGTCGGCGCCCATCATCAGCTCGCGCCACGACACCGCGGCCGCCCGGCCGTCGAGCACGTCGCCGATCGCCGCAAGCGCGGGCGCGAGCTGCGCGGCGTCGCCGCCCGGGCTCCCCGTCGCGAGGTCGTCGACGGCGAGCCCCAGCACCTCGAACAGCCCGCGCAGGCTGGGGTCGCGCGCCAAGGTGGCGAGCAGCGGCTGCGCCGCCGCCAGCCGGTCGGCCAGCGATTCCAGCTTCGCCTCGTCGAGGTAGAGGAGCCCGTTGCGCTGCAGGAACGGATCGCCCGCCGGGTTGAGCACGCCGGCGAACGCGTCGCGCCGGGCCGCCATCGCGGCGGCCAGCGCATCGGCGGCCTCGGCCGCGGCATCGGCGCTGGCGCCGTCGATGACGACCACCAGGGGCGCCGCCGCCCACGGGAACGCCTCCTTGTAGGCGATGTAGTGCTGGCGGAACGGCAGGTCCTTCGACAGCGCGCTCGACGAATCGGTGTTGATGCGCAGGTGCGCGGCCGTATAGGCCAGGAGCGCGGCGGTGACGGCGACCGACAGCAGCAGCACCGGCCAGGCCAGCCGGCTTGCCCAGCCGACCCATGCCGCGCAGGCCCCGGCGAACCGGCCCGAGGCGGGCCGCACCGCGTCCATGACTCCTCCTTATCGTCGCGCGGTGGGTTTAGCCGAATTCGGCCGGCGATGGTACCGCGGCGTCGCGGTCAGGCGGTGGCGCGCGGCCGCTCGATCAGCGGCGGCTCCAGCACGGGGATTTCCTCGCGGGTCAGTGTCTCCTTTTCCAGCAGGAGGCTGGCGCCCGCGTCGAGCTGGCGGCGGTAGGTGGTCAGGATGGACACCGCGCGATCGTATGCGCCGTCCACCAGGTCGCGCACCGCAACGTCGATCTCGCGCGCGGTCTCCTCGCTGAACTCGCGCTCCATCAGCGCCTGGCGGGTCTGGTCGCCCAGGAAGGTCGGGCGGCGGCTGTCATAGGCGGCCTGGCCCAGCTTCTCGCTCATCCCGAACCGGGTGACCATGTTGCGGGCAATCTCGGTGGCCTTGGTGAGGTCGTCGGCGGCGCCGGTGGAGACCTCGTCGAACACGATCGCCTCGGCGGCGCGGCCGCCGAGCAGCACCGCCATGCGGTTCTCCAGCTCGCCGCGCGTCATCAGGAAGCGGTCCTCGGTCGGCCGCTGCAGGGTGTATCCCAGCGCCCCGATGCCGCGCGGGATGATCGAGATCTTGTGCACCGGGTCGACCCCGGGCAGGGCGGTCGCGACGATGGCGTGGCCCATCTCGTGGTGCGCCACCACCTCGCGCTCGTGCGGCGACAGGACGCGGCTGCGCTTCTCGAGCCCCGCGACGATGCGCTCGATGGCGGCGGTGAAGTCCTCCATGGCGACGTCGTGGTGGCGGCGGCGAGTTGCCAGCAGCGCCGCCTCGTTGACCAGGTTGGCGAGGTCGGCGCCGGTGAAGCCCGGCGTCAGCGCCGCGACGTGCTCCAGGTTGACGTCGGCGGCGGCGCGGACCTTCTTGATGTGGACCTGCAGGATCTGCACCCGGCCGATACGGTCGGGCCGGTCGACCAGCACTTGGCGATCGAACCGGCCGGCGCGCAGCAACGCGGGGTCCAGGATCTCGGGCCGGTTGGTGGCGGCCAGGATGACGACGCCCTCGCGCGGGTCGAAGCCGTCGAGCTCGACCAGGAGCTGGTTCAGGGTCTGCTCCTTCTCGTCGTGGCCGCCGAACGTGCCCATGCCGCGGGCGCGGCCGACCGCGTCGAGCTCGTCGATGAAGATGATGCATGGCGCCATCTTCTGCGCCTGGGCGAACAGGTCGCGCACCCGCGCGGCGCCGACGCCGACGAACATCTCGACGAAGTCGGAGCCGGAGATCGACAGGAACGCGACGCCGGCCTCGCCGGCCACCGCGCGCGCCAGCAGGGTCTTGCCGGTGCCGGCCGGGCCGACCAGCATGATGCCCTTGGGGATGTGGGCGCCGAGCCGGCCGTACTCCTTCGGGTCCTTCAGGAAGGCGACGATCTCCTGCAGCTCGGTCTTGGCCTCGTCGACGCCGGCGACGTCGGCGAACGTCACCTTGGTGTCGGCCTCCATGTAGATCTTGGCCTTGCTCTTGCCGATCGACATCAGGCCGCCCATGCCCTGCTTCTCGGCGAAATTGCGGAACAGGAAAATCCACACGCCGAAGAACAGCAGCACCGGCAGCACCCAAGACAGCAGGTCGCGCAGGAAGGTGTTCTCGATGACGCCGGTGAACTTGACGTTGTAGCGGCTGAGCAGCTCCGCGATCTCGGGGTCGACGCGGTTGGCGGCGAAATACTGCCAGCCTTCTTCGGTCGGCGCCTTGAGCTTGCCCTGGAGGCGGTTCTCGCGGATCGAGACCTCCTCGACCTTGCTGTCCTTGAGGAGCTGTTCGAACTGGGAGTAGGGGATCTGCTGGACCTGCTGCTGCTGGCTCCACCAGCCCTGGAACAGCAGGATCACGCCGACCGCGATCAGCGCATACCACAGATTGAACTGGGTCTTCTTTTCCATCGGGCGTCCTTCCCCGGCGCGGGGCCGGTCATGCCTGGATGTGGGCCGACGCCGACGGCGTTTCCAGGCCGTCGCCCGGTGCTATGGTAGCCCAAACTGGCAGGGAGAGCCGCAACGTGCCCCTCGACCCCGAAATGCAGGCGATCGTCGACCGCGCCAACGCGATCGCCGCCACCGTCGCCAACCCGTTCGACGTCGCGGTCGCGCGCGAGATGTTCGCCAAGGCCGGCCTCGCCAACGCGCCGCAGCCGCCGGCGGTGAAGTCGGTCGCCGACCACGCGGCGCCTGGCCCGCACGGGCCGGTGCCGGTGCGGGTCTACGTGCCCAACGGCGGCGGCGCCGGGCCGCTGCCGGCGATCGTCTACTTCCACGGCGGCGGCTGGGTGCTGGGCAGCGTCGCGACCCACGACGTCTACGCGCGCTGCCTCGCCGACGCCGCGAGCGCGGTCGTCGTGTCGGTGGACTACCGCCTGGCGCCGGAGCACCGCTTCCCCGCCGCGGCCGACGACTCGTTTGCCGCCGTGCGCTGGGTTGCCGCGAACGCCGCTTCGCTCGGCATCGACGCGGCGCGGATCGGCGTCGCGGGCGATTCGGCCGGCGGCAACCTCGCCACCGTGGTCTGCCAGATGGCGCGCGACACGGGCGGGCCGGCGCTCGCGGTCCAGGTGCTGCAATATCCGACCGTGGACCTGACCGCCGACACGCCGTCGAGGAAGCAGTTCGCGACCGGCCATCTGCTGACCGCCGCGGCGATGAACTGGTTCGCCGAGACCTACCTCAACAGCGCCGCGGAGCGGACCGACCCGCGCGCCTCGCCGTCGCTCGCCCGCGACCTGTCGCGGCTGCCGCCGGCGATCGTGGTGACGGCCGAATGCGACATCCTGCGCGACGAGGGCAAGGCCTATGCCGACAAGCTGGCCGCCGCCGGCGTCAAGACCACCTATCGCTGCGTGCCCGGCGTCACCCACGGCTTCGTCCGCATGGGCGGCCGGCTCGGCGCCGCCAACCGCGAGATGGCGACCCTGGCGGCGGAGCTGAAGGCGCGGTTCGCCGCGGCCGGCTAGCGCGCGGCAGCGGCGGCGATCGCCGCCACCTCGGCCAGCCAGGCCGCGCGCTGCGCCTCGGTCGCGCCGGCGATCGGGCCATAGCAGCGGCGCACCACGTCCGTCACGCCGCAGAACGCGAACACGCAGCGCCGCCAGGTCGCGTCCAGCGGATCGCCGAACGCATCCGCCTCGCGCGCCGGCGGCGTGTTGGAGGTGTTGAACACCAGCGCCCGCCGCGCCTTCAGGAGGCCGACCGGCACGCCGGCCGGATCGACGCCGGGCGGGTAGCCGTAGGCGGCGCCGGGGCGGAACACGCGGTCGATCCAGCCGGTCATGATCGCGGGCGGCTGGCCCCACCAGTTGGGGTGGAACACCGCGATGACGTCGGCGGCGACCAGGTCGGCGACGTGGCGCTCCACCAACGGATCGTCGCCGGCGACGTTGCCGGCTTCCCCCGTGCGCAGGACCGGGTCGAACCCCTCGGCGTAGAGGTCGTGGGCAACCACCGTGCAGCCGGCCGCCGCGAACGCCGCGCGCGCGGCGCCGGCCATCGCGTGCGCGAAGCTCGCCGGGCTCGGGTTGGCGACGACGAGGAGGGCGATCATCGGGGATTCCCGGGCAGCGTGCGGATGGGCCGGCGGCCGCCCACCTCACCCTCCCGCTTTGCGGTCCCCTCCCTCTCCCCCCAAACTGGGCGGAGAGGGAAAAGAAACCCTCTCCGCCCAGTTTGGGGGGAGAGGGTGCGAGCGTAGCGAGCGGGTGAGGTGGGTGGCCTCGTGCTCGATGACGGGCGACGCCCTCACTCCGCCGCCGACACCTTCGGCAGATCCTCCAGCCACGGGTAGTTGCGCGCGAACAGGTCGGCCGAGTCCTGGCGCAGGGCGGGTGCCACCTCGGTCGCGAACAGGCGCATCGACTTCCGCGCCAGCTCCGGCTTCATGTTGCCGAAGTGGAACTGGATGAGGAGGTTGCCGGCGCCGGCCATCTCGATCAGCGGCCACAGCTTCTTCTTCACCGTCTCCGGGCTGCCGACGATGATCGAGGCGGCGGCCTCCAGCTCGTCCCAGTCCTTCACGTCGCCGAGCATGTTGGCGTTGGGGTCGGAGTTGCGCAGGTAGCCTTCCCACGACCGCACGCTGGTGTTGGGCACGCCGGGGCCGAAGGTCAGGCTGCGGCCCTTCTTCCTGAGGTGGCCCTTCAGGCAGTATTTCAGGAAGTACCAGATGCCTTCCTGCGATTCCGCGCGCGCCTTGTCGTCGGTCTCGGAGACATAGACCGAGAGCAGGATGCCGAAGCGGAACGGGTGGTAGCGGCCGCCGAAGCCCTCGATGGTCTTGGCGAACTCCTGCGAGGCGCGCCGCGTCGCGTCGCCGTGCGAGCGCGACGACAGGAAATAGTCGAAGCCTCGCCGCGCCGTCTCCACCATCGTCTCGACCGACCGGCCGCCGGGGATCCACACCGGCGGGTGCGGGCGCTGCTGCGGCCGCGGCCACATGTTGACGTAGCGCAGCGGGTAGCGCGGCCCCTCGTGCTCGAACGGGCCATCCTTGGTCCACGCCGAGGTGACGAGGTCGA
>JBFWQM010000204.1:0-9719 GCA_050249455.1 Rhodospirillaceae bacterium
ACAGCACGGCGGTCAGCGCGGCAACCACCTCGACCACGAACATCACCGGGCTGCGCAGCATGAGGCGTGGGTCGAGCTTGCGGAACGCCCCGCCGACCGCCGGCCCGAGGATCTTCGGGTCCGTCAGTGTGGCGGCGGGCATGCGTTTACGGGTCTTGGAAAGTTCCATGGAAGTGCCCTCGGACTCAATAGAGCGCGCCGGCGTGCATCGCGAAGTGCTCGACGATGGGGCCGAGCGCGAGCGCCGGGAAGAAGGTGAGTCCGCCGATGACAAGGATCACGCCGACCAGCAGGCCGACGAACAGTGCGCTGTCGGTCGGAAATGTCCCGGCGGACGGCGGCACGATCTTCTTGGCGGCGAGCGAACCCGCGACGGCCAGCATCGGGATGATGACGAAGAAGCGGCCGACCAGCATCGAGAGGCCGATCGTCGTGTTGTAGAACGGCGTGTTGGCGCCGAGACCGGCAAACGCGCTGCCGTTGTTTCCGGTGCCCGACGAGTAGGCGTAGAGGATTTCGCTGAAGCCGTGCGGCCCCGCGTTGGCCGTACCGGCGAGGCCGGCCGGCAGCACCACCGCCAGCGCGGTGAAACCGAGGATCGAGAGCGGCAGGATCAGGATGGCGAGCATTGCCATCTTGACCTCTTTGGCCTCGATTTTCTTGCCGAGATACTCGGGCGTGCGCCCGACCATCAGCCCGGCGACGAACACCGCGACGATTGCGAACAGCAGCATGCCATAGAGGCCGGAGCCGACGCCGCCGAAGACGATCTCCCCGAGCTGAATGTTGAACATCGCCACCAGACCGCCGAGCGGCGTGTAGCTGTCGTGCATGGCGTTGACCGAGCCATTGGAGGCGGCGGTGGTCGCGGTGGCCCAGATCGCCGAATTGACGATGCCGAAGCGCACCTCTTTGCTTTCCATGTTGCCGCCGGCCTGCGCCTCGCCGGCTGCGCTGTCGATGCCGGTGGCGGCGAACGCCGGGTTTCCGGCCGATTCCGACCCGTAGGTGACGGTCAGGCCGCCGAGGAACAGGACGCCCATCACGGCGAAGATCGTCCAGCCCTGGCGCGCGCTGCCGACCATGCGCCCGAAGGTGTGGGTCAGCGCCGCGCTGATGACGAGGATTGCCCACATCTCGATCAGGTTGGTGATCGCCGACGGGTTCTCGAACGGATGGGCGGAGTTTGCGTTGAAGAAGCCGCCGCCGTTGGTGCCGAGCTGCTTGATGGCGAGTTGCGAGGCGACCGGGCCCTGCGCGATCATCTGCCTGGAGCCCTCGAGCGTGGTCGCCTCGGTATAGGCGCCGAGGTTCTGCGGCACCCCGAGGGCGACCAGAACAAGCGCGACGACGACCGACATCGGCAACAGCACGTAGAGCGTGCCGCGCGTCAGATCGACCCAGAAATTGCCCACCGTCTGCGCCGAACGGCGGGCGAAGCCGCGGATCAGCGCAATGGCCAGCGCGATGCCGGCGGCGGCCGAGACGAAATTCTGCACAGTCAGCCCGGCCATCTGGGTCAGGTAGCTCATGGTCGTCTCGCCGCCATAACCCTGCCAGTTGGTGTTGGTGGTGAAGCTGACGGCGGTGTTGAACGCGGAGTCGGGCGTAACCGCCGGCATTCCGGCCGCGTTGAGCGGCAGCACGCCCTGCAGCCGCTGCAGGGCATAGACGACGACGAAGCTCACCGCGCTGAACAGCAGCATGGCGACGGCATAGGTCACCCAGTGCTGCTCGGATCTGGCATTGACGCCGCACAGGCGGTAGAGGCCGCGCTCCACCGGCGCCAGCACCGGCGACAGGAAGGTCCGGTCGCCCTCGAACACCCGCGCCATGTAGGCGCCCAAGGGCTTCACGCACACCGTCACGAGCGCGCAATAGAGCGCGATCTGAACCCATCCGTTGATCGTCATGGCCGGGTCCTCAGAACCGCTCGGCCCGGATCAGTGCGTAGACCAGGTAAGCCAGGAGACCTGCCGTCACGGCGGCGGCAAGGATCAGGTCGAAGGTCATCGGCGGCTCCTCACATCCGGTCGCAGGCGATCGCATAGGCGATGCCTGCGGCGAAGAAGCCGATGCCGACGATCAGGAAGATCGCGTCGAGCATGGGTAGCTCTCCGTCCGGCGGGCGTGCGATGCCCGCGATGGCTGCCAGGATTGGCCGGCCGCACGGATCGGAATATGGGTTCGCACCTCGTATAAATACGATGTGTGCCGGCGGGGGCGCTTCGTATAAGGCCCATATAAACGGGGCGATGGCGGCGGCTGGTTGCCGGGGGTTGGGCGGTCCCGACCGCGGGGCGGCCGATAGCGCCAGGCGCTATCAAGGAGTCGCCTTCCCGGCCTCTCCCATGCATATTGTATCGAATCGCACGGACCCGCCGGGCGGGGTTTCGCTCGCCCCGACCGTCGGGACTTCAAGGGCTTCACGATGTTTCCGCCGACCAAGCAAGGCCTCTACGACCCGGTCAACGAGCACGACGCCTGCGGCGTCGGCTTCATCGCGAACATCCGCGGCCAGAAATCGCACGACATCGTCCGCCAGGGCCTGCAGATCCTGGTCAACCTGGACCACCGCGGCGCGGTCGGGGCCGACCCCCTGGTCGGCGACGGCGCCGGCATCCTGATCCAGATGCCGGACCGGCTGCTGCGCGACTGGGCGACGCGGGAAGGCTGGGCGCTGCCGGCGCCGGGGCGCTATGCGGTCGCCATGTGCTTCCTGCCCCGCGAGGCGGAGGCGCGCGAGCTCGCGGTGCGGCAGTTCGAGCGTTACACCCGGGCCGAAGGCCAGTTCCTGCTCGGCTGGCGCGACGTCCCGGTGGACACCGCCGGTCTCGGCGCCACCGTGATCGCCACCATGCCGGTGATCCGCCAGGCCGTCGTGGTCGCCAGCGACCGGCTGAAGGACCAGGAGGCGTTCGAGCGCAAGCTCCTCACCATCCGCAAGCAGACCCTCAACGGCATCCGCGCCGCCGCCGCCAAGCGCGGCTTGCCGGCGGCCGACGAGCTCTACATCCCCTCGTTCTCGACGCGCACGGTGGTCTACAAGGGGCTCCTGCTCGCGCCGCAGGTCGGGACGTTCTACCAGGACCTGCACAACCCGCTGACGGAATCGGCGCTGGCGCTGGTGCACCAGCGGTTCTCGACCAACACCTTCCCGTCATGGCGTCTGGCGCACCCCTACCGCTTCCTCGCCCACAACGGCGAGATCAACACGGTGCGCGGCAACGTCAACTGGATGTACGCGCGGCGCAACTCGATGGAATCGGACCTGATCGGCCCGGACCTCGACAAGATGTGGCCGCTGATCCCGCACGGCCAGTCCGACACCGCCTGCATCGACAACGCGCTGGAGATCCTGGTCGCCGGCGGCTACAGCCTCGCCCACGCGATGATGATCCTGATTCCGGAGGCGTGGGCCGGCAACCCGCTGATGGAGCCGAAGCGGCGCGCGTTCTACGAATACTACGCCGCGGTGATGGAGCCGTGGGACGGGCCGGCGGCAATCGCGTTCACCGACGGGCGCCAGATCGGCGCGACGCTCGACCGCAACGGCCTGCGCCCGGCGCGCTACGTCGTCACCGACGACGACCACGTCATCATGGCGTCCGAAGCGGGCGTCCTGCCGGTGCCGGAAGAGCGCATCGTGCGCAAGTGGCGGCTGCAGCCGGGCCGGATGCTGCTGATCGACCTGGAGCAGGGCCGCATCATCGACGACGAGGAGATCAAGCGGACCCTGGCCGACGAGCATCCCTACGAGGAATGGCTCAAGGACACCCAGGTCAAGCTGGAGGAGCTGCCCGAGGTGCCGGGCGCCAACGGCCCGCGGCTGCGCAACGACGCGGCGGAACGGCGCGGCCAGCAGCGGGCGTTCGGCTACACCCAGGAGGACGTGCAGTTCTTCCTGGAGCCGATGGCGCGCGACGGCGACGACCCGGTCGGCTCGATGGGCACCGACACGCCGATCGCGGTGCTGTCGAAGAAGCCGAAGCTGCTGTTCAACTACTTCAAGCAGAACTTCGCCCAGGTCACCAACCCGCCGATCGATCCGATCCGCGAGGAACTGGTGATGTCGCTGGTCTCGATGATCGGGCCGCGGCCGAACCTGCTGGGCCACCACGCCGGCACGCACTACCGGCTGGAGGTGACGCAGCCGATCCTGACCAACGCCGACCTGGAGAAGGTGCGCGGCATCACCGACCTGGTGGGCGATGCGTTCCGCACCCGCACGCTCGACGCCACCTGGCCGGCGGCCGACGGCGCCGCGGGCGTCGCGCCCGCGCTGGAGCGGCTGTGCCGAGAGGCGACGGACGCGGTGCTCGAAGGCCACAACATCCTCATCCTCTCTGACCGCGGCGCGTCGGCGGAGCGGATCGCGATCCCGGCGCTGCTTGCCACCGCGGCGGTGCACCACCACCTGATCCGCCAGGGCCTGCGCACCTCCACCGGCCTCGTCGTCGAGACGGGGGAGGCGCGCGAGGTGCATCATTTCTGCGTGCTCGCCGGCTATGGCGCGGAGGCGATCAACCCCTATCTCGCGTTCGAGACGCTGGAGCAGATCCGCATCGAGAACGCGCTGCCGCTGAAGGCATACGAAGTCCAGAAGAACTACATCAAGGCAGTCGGCAAGGGCAT
The DNA here is from genome assembly GCA_050249455.1 of Rhodospirillaceae bacterium. GTDB lineage: Bacteria > Pseudomonadota > Alphaproteobacteria > MPNO01 > VGEU01 > JBFWQM01. Next base: position 4,636 of record JBFWQM010000204.1, read on the forward strand.
CCTGAAGGTGATGTCCAAGATGGGCATCTCGACCTACCAGTCCTACTGCGGGGCGCAGATCTTCGACGCAGTCGGCCTCGCCACCGGCTTCGTGGAGAAGTACTTCACCGGCACCGCGTCCACCATCGAGGGGGCGGGCCTCCTGGAGATCGCCGAGGAGGCGGTGCAGCGCCACCGCAGCGCCTACGGCCACGACCCGCTCGACAGCGGCCTGCTGGAGCCCGGCGGCGACTACGCCTTCCGCCTGCGCGGCGAGGACCACGCCTGGACGCCGGAATCGGTGAAGCTGCTGCAGCACGCGGTGCGCGGCAACGCGCAGGACCACTACCGCGCGTTCGCGAAGTCGATCAACGACCAGTCGGAGCGGCTGCTCACCATCCGCGGCCTGATGTCGCTGAAGCCGGCCGAAACGCCGGTGCCGCTGGAGGAGGTCGAGCCGGCGTCGGCCATCGTGCGCCGCTTCGCCACCGGTGCGATGAGCTTCGGCTCGATCAGCCGCGAGGCGCACACCACGCTCGCCATCGCGATGAACCGCATCGGCGGCAAGTCGAACACCGGCGAGGGCGGCGAGGAGGCGGACCGCTTCAAGCCGCTGCCCAACGGCGATTCGATGCGGTCGGCGATCAAGCAGGTCGCCTCCGGCCGCTTCGGCGTGACGACCGAATACCTGGTCAACGCCGACGACATCCAGATCAAGATGGCGCAGGGCGCCAAGCCCGGCGAAGGCGGCCAGCTGCCCGGCCACAAGGTGGACAAGAACATCGCGCGGGTGCGCCATTCGACGCCGGGCGTCGGGCTGATCTCGCCGCCGCCGCACCACGACATCTACTCGATCGAGGACCTGGCGCAGCTCATCCACGATCTCAAGAACGTCAACCCCGAGGCGCGGATCTCGGTCAAGCTGGTGTCGGAGGTCGGCGTCGGCACGGTCGCCGCGGGCGTCAGCAAGGCGCGCGCCGACCACGTCACCATCGCCGGCTACGAGGGCGGCACCGGGGCAAGCCCGCTGACCTCGCTCACCCATGCCGGCTCGCCGTGGGAGATCGGGCTCGCGGAGACGCAGCAGACCTTGGTGCTCAATGGCCTGCGCGGACGCATCGCGGTGCAGGTCGACGGCGGCTTCCGCACCGGGCGCGACGTGGTGGTCGGCGCGCTGCTCGGCGCCGACGAGTTCGGCTTCGCCACCGCGCCGCTGATCGCGGCCGGCTGCATCATGATGAGGAAGTGCCACCTCAACACCTGCCCGGTCGGCGTCGCGACACAGGACCCTGTGTTGCGCAAGCGCTTCACCGGCCAGCCGGAGCACGTCATCAACTTCTTCTTCTTCGTGGCCGAGGAAGTGCGCGCGCTGATGGCCGAGCTCGGCTTCCGCACGTTCGACGAGATGATCGGCCGGGTCGACCGGCTCGACATGCGCCGCGCGCTCGACCACTGGAAGGCGAAGGGCATCGACCTCGGCCGCATCCTGCACCAGGTGCAGCCGCAGCCGGGCGTCGCCATCCACAACGGCGAGCGCCAGGAGCATCACCTCGACCGCGCGCTCGACCAGGAGCTGATCGCCGCCGCCGCGCCGGCGCTGGAGCGCGCCGAGCCGGTGCGCATCGAGCGCGAGATCAGGAATGTCCACCGCACCGTCGGCGCCATGCTGTCGGGCCAGGTGGCGCGCCGCCATGGCCACGCCGGGCTGCCGGAGGACACGATCGCGATCCGCTTCGCCGGCACGGCCGGCGGCAGCTTCGGCGCCTTCCTCGCCCGCGGCGTCAGCGTCGAGCTGACGGGCGATGCCAACGACTATGTCGGCAAGGGTCTGTCGGGCGGCCGGGTCGTGGTGCGCCACCCCGCCGTGCCGTCGCGCGACCCGGCCGGCAACATCATCGTCGGCAACACCGTCCTCTACGGCGCCGTAGCCGGCGAGGCATATTTCGAAGGCGTCGCAGGCGAACGCTTCGCGGTGCGCAACTCGGGCGCCGTCGCGGTGGTCGAGGGCACCGGCGACCACGGCTGCGAATACATGACCGGCGGCATCGTCGTGGTGCTGGGCGAGATCGGGCGCAACTTCGCCGCCGGCATGTCGGGCGGCCTCGCCTACGTCTACGACCCGGAGGGCCGCATCCGCGACCTGTGCAACCCCGCGATGGTCGATATCGAATCGGTCGGCCCGGCCGATCCCGACGCCGGTGACGAACCGGAACGCCCGCGCCAGCGATCGGTCAGCGTCGACGACAGCGGCATGGGCGATCCGCTGCGTTTCGATGCGGAACGGCTGCGCATCCTGGTGGAGCGCCATCTGCTGTTCACCGGCAGCGCGCGGGCGCGCGGGCTGCTGGCGGACTGGGACAATGCGCTCGCGTGCTTCGTCAAGATCATGCCCAGGGACTATCGCCGCGCGCTCCTGGAGCTGCAGGCCGAGCGGCTGGCCGCCAAGGCCGCCGCCGAATAGCGCCCGCACGCCGACAGGAGAACGACACGGATGGGCAAGCCGACCGGCTTTCTTGAGTACGAGCGCCACGACCGCGGCTACGAGAAGGTGGACGCGCGCCGCAAGACGTGGCGCGAATTCGTCAAGCCGCTGCCGGAGCCAGAGCTCAACGTCCAGGCGGCGCGATGCATGGACTGCGGCATCCCGTTCTGCCACCAGGGCTGCCCGGTCAACAACCTGATCCCGGACTGGAACAACCTGGTCTACCGCAGCCAGTGGGAAACCGCGCTGCGCGCGCTGCACGCCACCAACAACTTCCCGGAGTTCACCGGCCGCATCTGCCCGGCGCCGTGCGAGGCCGCCTGCACGCTCAACATCGACGACAACCCGGTCACCATCAAGACGATCGAGTGCGCCATCGTCGATCGCGGCTGGCAGGAAGGCTGGATCGTCCCCGTGGTGCCGGCGCGCCGGACCGGCAAGCGCGTCGCCGTCGTCGGCTCCGGCCCGGCCGGCATGGCGTGCGCGCAGCAGCTCGCGCGCGCCGGCCACGACGTCACCCTGTTCGAGAAGAATGACCGCATCGGCGGCCTGCTGCGCTACGGCATCCCCGACTTCAAGATGGAGAAGCACCTGATCGACCGCCGCGTCGCGCAGATGCAGGCCGAGGGCGTGACCTTCCGCACCAATTGCGAGGTCGGCGTGACGGTTACGGTGGATGCGCTGCTCGCCGAATTCGATGCGGTCGCGATGACCGGCGGCGCCGAATGGCCGCGCGACCTGGAGGCGGAGGGACGCGCGCTCGACGGCATCCACTTCGCGATGGATTTCCTCGCCCAGCAGAACAAGCGCAACGCCGGCGATCCCGAAGCCGTCGCCGCGCCGCGCGGCACCATCAGCGCCGCCGGCAAGCACGTCGTGGTGATCGGCGGCGGCGACACGGGCTCCGACTGCATCGGCACCTCGGTCCGCCAGGGCGCCGCGTCGATCACCCAGCTCGAGATCATGCCGCAGCCGCCGGAGAAGGAGGACAAGGGCCTCACCTGGCCGGACTGGCCGCTGAAGATGCGCACCTCCTCCTCGCAGGAGGAAGGCTGCGACCGCGACTGGGCGGTGCTGACCAGGCGCGCCGTCGGCACCGACGGCAATGTGACGGCGCTGGAGTGCGTGCGCGTCGAATGGGTCAAGGGCGCCGACGGCCGCATGACGATGCAGGAGATGCCGGGCAGCCGCTTCGAGCTCAAGGCCGACCTCGTGCTGCTGGCGATGGGCTTCCTCGGCCCGCGGAAGGCGGGGATGCTGGAGCAGTCGGGCGTCGCGCTCGACCCCCGCGGCAACGTGCGCGCCAATACCGACGACTACCGCAGCTCGGTCGACAAGGTGTTCGCCGCCGGCGACATGCGGCGCGGCCAGTCGCTGGTCGTGTGGGCGATCCGCGAGGGCCGCCAGTGCGCCCGCGCGGTCGACCAGTTCCTGATGGGGTCAAGCGCGCTGCCGCGCTGAGGGGCGGGCCATGTCGATCCTGCTGATGTCCACGGTCGGCCCGATGCAGGCGTGGCTCGACCGCCTCAAGGCGGCGTTCCCGGAAGACGACGTGCGCGCTGCGCCGGACGTCGGCGACCCGGCGGCGGTGGAGATCGCGCTGCTCGCCCAGGCCAACCCCGCGCTCCTGCAATCGCTGACCAGCCTGAAGCTGCTGGTCGCACTGCGCGCCGGGGTCGACGACCTGCTCGCCGTGCCGGGCCTTCGGGCGGACCTCCCGATCTGCCGCGCGCAGGAGCCGGGCGGTGACAAGATGATCGACGAATACGTGCTGCTGCACGTGCTGCGCCACCACCGCCACATGCCGGAATTCGTCGCCGCCCAGGCGCGCGGCGAATGGATCAACCCCGGCGTGAAGTTCGCGGAGGACCGCACGGTCGGCTTCATGGGCTTCGGCGTCGTCGCCGCGTCCGTGGCGCGCCGCGTGCGCGACCTCGGCTTCAAGGTCGCCGCGTGGTCGCGCACGCCCAAGGACGAGCCGGGCATCGAGAGCTTCCACGGCCGCGACGCGCTGGAACCGTTCCTGAAGCGCACCGAGATCCTGGTCAACGTGCTGGCGGTGACGCCGGAGACCGCGCGCATCGTCAACGCGAAGACCCTGGCGCTGCTGCCGCCGGGCGCCTCGTTCATCAACATCGGCCGCGGCGAGCACGTCGACGACGACGCGCTGATCGCCGCGCTCGATTCCGGCCACCTCGCGCACGCGACGCTCGACGTGTTCCGCGTCGAGCCGCTGCCCGCGGCGCATCCGTTCTGGCGCCACCCGAAGATCACCGTGATGCCGCACACCGCGCGCCGGCCGCGCGCCGACCGCATCATCCCGCACGCGGTGGAGAACATCCGCCGCTTCCGCGCCGGCCAGCCGCTCTTGCAGCCTGTCGACCGCGCGCGGGGGTATTGACGGCTTCGGCGGCCGGTGCGACAGGAACGTCCAGCCGCAACCCGATCGTCACGTAGGGCGGGTCTCAGACCCGCCCGTGCCGGATGCCGGACGCGGAATTCCGATCGATCGCCGCATGGCGGCGCCGCGGGCGGGGCTGGGACCCGCCCCGACAGAACAACGTAGCGCGAACGACCAGGGGTGACCGCCGATGCCGGCCGAGGCGAGCAGGGACGAGTTCCG
>JBFWQM010000205.1:0-9712 GCA_050249455.1 Rhodospirillaceae bacterium
CGGGCAGCGCCGCCGCACAATCCCCGTCGTCGCAGAAGCCGCTCACCGAAGCGCAGGTGCGCTCGTTCTTCGACGGCATGGAGACGCAGATGACCCAGTGGGTCAACGCCGGCTCGGCCGACAAGCTCAGCGGCTGGCTGGACAAGCACACCTTGGACGGCGCCCAGTTCCTCTACGACACGACCACGACGGTGGAGGAGCGCCGGGTCGCCAGCAGCCAGGGCACGCTCGGCAAGGACGGCCTCATGAAGGCGACGTCGATGCTCATGGGCGCCGGCTCGCCGCACGGGCGGATCCGCGACTACAAGCTCGACATGACGGTGAACGGCGTGAAGCTGCTGTCGGGCGGCGCGCTCGCCATCGTCGATGCCGATAGCCGCGAGACCGGCACGATCCCCCGCGCGAAGGATTCGGGCGCCGGATCCGCCGGCGATCAGGGCGCCGGGTCCGCCGGCGATCAGAAGGACATGCAGCTCACCGCCGCCGGCCAGTGCCGGTACTTCCTGGTGCCGGGCGGCGGCGACACCGTGCAGCTCGCCACGGCGATCTGCCAGGTCGACATCCAGCTGTAGCGCCGGGCGGCCCGCGGCGCACGGCGAAGGGGCGGCATCGAGCCGCCCCTTCACTCTGCCCGTGCACGGCGCCGGCCGCTCCGGCGCCGCAGGCTACTGGTTCAGGCGCTGCCACAAATCGGCGGACGACTGGCGCAGCCGCTGCGACACCTGCTGCAGGTAGCGCAGCGCCTCCTGCCTCTCCGCGGGCACGAAGCGGGCGTTCGCCTGCATGAAGCGGTCGACCTCGCCGACGCTGCGGCCGGCGAGGGGCTGGCGGAACAGGTCGGACACCTCGGCCATCGTCGCGCGGTTGCGGTCGCACGCGGCGACGCCGGCGGCGCCGCCCGCTTGGCTGCCCGCGGCGTAGCCGCCGATCGCGCCGGCGGCGCCGGTCCGCGCCGCGGTGCCGGCATTGCCGCTCGCCGCCGCGCCGCCGACGGCGCCTGCGACGCCGAACACGAGGCCGAGGGCGCTCGCGCGCTTCTCCGCCGCGTCCTGCGCCACCCCGCCGGTGCCGTCGACCACGCTGTTGCCCGCCGGCCCGGCGGTCAGGAAGCTGCCGGCCAGGCCGACGATGTCGCGGGTGCACAGGTGATGGTTGATCTGGTCCGAGCAGTAGGCGAACAGCTCCTCCGTCGAGCCGGCGGCGAACAGGAGGCGCCGCGCCTGTTCCGACATCGGCGCCGCGGCAAGCGCGACCTCGAGCCCCGACCGGTTGAGCTGCGTGCAGTAGGAGAACGCGGCGCGGTTGACGCCCGAAGTTACCGGCCCGCTCGGCGGCGCCTGCTGCCGCGTGCCGACGCCGCCCGACAGCGCGTCCAGCATGGGCCCCAGCACGCTCGGCGGCGGCCGTTCCTGCCCGGCGGCCGTCGCGGCGAAAAGGACGGCGACGATGGCGGCGGCGGTCGCGCGGCGCATCGGATTCGACATGGCGGCACCTCTGCTGACCCGGCCGCCGCCGCGCCGCGGGCGGCGGCGCACGTCGGACCGCCACCCTAACGGCCCAAAGCAGGCGAAGCAAACGCCGCGCGAACGCTTCGGCCGGCCCTCGCATGACGCAAATCCGCCAGTCGGGGCCGCATTCCCGCATGATTCGGCCGGCCGGTTGCCTGGCCGCCCGCCGCCCCTTCGGGTTGCCTTGGCCGCCCTTCCTCTGCGATGATTGCGCGCAGTCAGAATCTCCGGCCGGATAATGGAACCGCACCTCGGCGGGCTACCGTCCCATATCAGCCTCGTGCCGCAGAGCGGCATTCAGTTCGTGGATGTCCGGTTCGCCCTCGACCGGCTGCCGCGCACGCCGGCGCCGTTCTGGGAAGAGCCGATGCCGGCGGGCCAGGACGCGGCGAAGGGGCTGGTGTCGCTGCGCGCGCTGCGCCCGGACGACGGGGGCGAACTGTTCGACCCGGTCAGCGGCATCAGCCCGCCGCCGGACGAGATCTACCAGATCGGGCGCAACCAGGCGCTGGAGACCTACGCCAACAAGTGGGTGCCGCTGCCGTTCTTCCGCGTCACCGCGATCGCGGCCGGCGGCAAGGAGGTCTACGACAGCGGCCCGACCAACTGGGCGCGGGTACGCATCGCCGAGCTGCCGGCGCCCGACCACGACGGCAACACACACCACCTGACGCTCGCCTTCGACACCGCGCTCCGTGCGCGCGAGGACGGGCGGCCCTACACCGCGATCGCGCCCCCCGACAGCGAGCGGGCGGCGGAGTTCACCCTGGTCGCCGAGCGCGACACGATCAGCTGGTTCCTCAACGAGCCGTGGATGACCCAGTGGCTGGAGGAGCTGTTCCGCGAGCTGCGCCAGGTGCAGCGCGGCGGCCGGCCGCTGCGGCCGGAGGATTTCCCGCACGGCTGCGAGCACTGGGCGCGCTACATCGCCTTCGTCGGCCTGCTGGCCGAAGCGAAGCTGCTGCCGCGCATCAAGCTGGTCGACGTGGTCTCGGCGGCCAAGGCCTACGAGCCGATCAGTGTCGACCTGGTGCTCGACATCGGCAATTCACGGACCTGCGGCATCCTGATCGAGGACGACCGCGACGCCCGGATGAACCTCAACAACTCCTACGTGCTGCGCCCGCGCGACCTCTCGGCGCCCGAACGCGCCTATGGCGAGCCGTTCGAGAGCCGGGTGGAGTTCGTGCGCGCCAGCTTCGGCAAGGATGCGGTCAGCCGCCGGTCCGGCCGCGCCAACGCCTTCCAGTGGCTGTCGCCGGTCCGCGTCGGGCCGGAGGCGGTGCGCCTGGCCGCCGCCGCGCGCGGCAACGAGGGCGCGACCGGACTGTCCTCGCCCAAGCGCTACCTGTGGGACACCCGCCCGATCAGCCAGGTGTGGCGCTTCAACGGAGTCGCTGCCGACGGCGTGACCAGCGAGCCGCCGGTCAGCGGCTCGTTCATGTCGTTCGTGTCGGAGGAGGGCGAGGTCGTGCGCGCCACCCGCGGCCGCGCCCAGCCGGCAGTGCGCGCTCGCTTCAGCCGCTCGTCGCTGACCACCTTCCTGCTGGCCGAACTGCTGCTGCAGGCGCTGTCGCAGATCAATGCCGCGGAGACGCGCTACGCCCGCAGCTTCCCCGACGTGCCGCGCCGGCTGCGCCGCATCATGCTGACCCTGCCGCCCGCCATGGCGCTGGCGGAACAGCGCATCCTGCGCCGGCGGGCCGAGGCGGCGGTCAAGCTCGCCTGGGACATGCTGGGCTGGGGCACGCCCGGGCCGAACGTGCCGCCGGAGCCGCGGGTGATCGCCAACCTGGACGAGGCGACGGCAACCCAGCTGGTCTTCCTGTTCACCGAGGCGGCGCAGAAGCTCAAGGGCGATCCCGGCACCTTCTTCGCCCTGACCGGCCGGGTACGCGACGGCTACGGCGCGGCGCCGTGCCTGCGCATCGCCAGCATCGACATCGGCGGCGGCACAACCGACCTGATGGTCGCGACCTACGCCGCCGAGCAGGGCCAGGAGATCGTGCCGCGGCAGAACTTCCGCGAAGGCTTCCGCATCGCCGGCGACGAGGTGCTGCAGGAGGTGATCCAGGCGATCGTCCTGCCGCAGATCGAGGCGGCGCTGAAGGAGGCCGGCGCGCGCGACGCCAAGGCGTTCCTGCGCGAGATCCTGGGCGGCGACCGCGGCAGCCAGAGCGAGCTGGAGCGCCATCTGCGCCGCCAGCTCGTCGCGCTGGTGCTGGAGCCGGTCGGCATCGCCATCCTGCACGCCTATGAGGAGGTGACGGGGCGCGAGCTGGGGGAAGTGCTGCGCAAGACCATCCGCGACGTGCTGGCCGGGCGCGATGCCAACGCGCCGCTGCGCTACGTGCAGAACGAGGCGGCGCGGGTCGGCGCGCGCGACTTCCTGCTGGAGAACGTCGAGATCGCGGCCACCGCCGCGCGGGTCGACGCGGTGGTCCACGCCGCGCTGGGCCCGATCCTCGCCGACCTGTGCGAGGTGGTGCACAGCTTCGACTGCGACTGGCTTCTGCTGTCCGGGCGGCCGTCGCGGCTGCGCGCGGTCAACGACATCGTGCTGGCCAAGCTGCCGGCGCCGCCGCACCGCATCATCGGCATGCACCGCTACGCCGTCGGCGGCTGGTATCCGTTCCGCGACGCCGCCGGCCGCATCGACGACCCCAAGACCTCGGCCGCGGTCGGCGCCACCCTGTGCGCGCTGGCGGAAGGCCGGCTCGAAGGCTTCCTGATGCGCACCAGCCGGCTCTCCATGCGGTCAACGGCGCGCTATCTCGGCCGCATGGAATTGTCCGGCCAGATCCTGCGCCGCAACGTGCTGCTCTCCAACGTCGACCTCGAGGCCAAGCCGGCCGAGGGCGACGTGGCGTTCCGCATGGAATTCCGCGCGCCGGTGTTCCTCGGCTTCCGCCAGCTCGACCTGGAGCGCTGGCCGGCGTCGCGCCTCTACGCGCTGGAATATGCGAACCCTGACAGCGTGCCCAAGCTCAAGCTGCCGCTGACCCTGACGTTGACGCGCGCCGACATCGCCGCCGACGACATCGACGCGGAGGAGAAGCGCGAGGACTTCCGCATCACCGAGATCGTCGATGCCGACCGCGACCCGCTGCGCCAGACCGAGGTGCAGCTGCGCCTGCAGACCGAAAAGAGCGAGGCCGGCTACTGGCGCGACACCGGCGCGCTGAACGTGGCCTGAACCACACGATGGACACCATCCCGCCGCTGAACCCGGAGAACGAGGAGGCCGCGCGCAAGTGCGAGGCGGTCGCCGACGCCGCGGTCGCCGCGATGACCTGGATCGGCGAGCAGACGGACCGGGTGCGCGAGGAAGGCCCGGCGATGATCCGCGACTTCCGGCGCGAGGCGATCCGCGTCCGCCGGCTGGCCGCCGCGGCGCGCCGGCCGATGGCGGTCTCGGTGTTCGGCCCCAGCCAGCAGGGCAAGAGCTACCTGATCGCCTCGCTGGCGCGCAAAGGCTCCAACCCCGCGACTATCCGCTTCGGCGAGGAGCTGCGCGGATTCAACCGCGACATCAACCCCGACGGTGGCAAGGAATCCACCGGCCTCGTCACCCGTTTCTCGATCCGCCCGATCGCCGGGCTGCCCGGCATGCCGGTGGCCTGCCGCATGCTGTCGCAGACCGACATCGTCAAGATCGTGGCCAACGCGTTCATGGAGGACTTCGACCGCGACACCGTGGTGGCGCTGACGCCGGAGAAGATCGACGAGACCTTGGCGAAACTGCGCGCCAAGGCGGCGCCCGGCCCGGTCGACCGGCTGAACGACGACGACGTCTACGACCTGTTCGAGTATTTCGAGCGCTATTTCCGCAACCACCCCACCCACGTCGCGCTGAAGCCGACGACATGGCGCGAGATGGAGACCCTGGCGCCGCGGCTCTCCATCCCCGACCGGGTTGAGCTGTTCGGCCTGCTGTGGAACGGCACGCCGACGATGACGCGCGTCGCGACGAGCCTCATCAGCGCGCTGGCGCAGCTCGACTTCCCCGACGAGGCGTTCTGCCCGATGGTGGCGATCGAGCCCAAGGCCAAGAGCATCATCGACGTCGAGACGATGGCCAAGCTCGGCAAGGACGACGGCGACAAGGTGCCGGTGGCGACCCGCATGGGGCGCACGGCGGAGGTGCCGCGCGCCGTCCTGACCGCCATCGTCGCCGAGCTGCAGCTCCAGCTCGCGGAGAAGCCGTTCGACTTCTTCGACCACACCGACCTGCTCGACTTCCCCGGCGCGCGCTCGCGCGAGAAGTACAACGCCGGCAAGGCGGAGGAGACGGCGGCCGAGAACCTGTTCATGCTGTTCCGCCGCGGCAAGGTCGCCTACCTCTACCAGCGCTATTTGGAGGAACAGGAGCTGACCTCGATGCTGCTGTGCCTCAAGGACAGCAACCAGGAGGTCCGCTCGGTCCCCTCGATGGTGAAGGATTGGATCGACAGCACACACGGCGCGACGCCCGAGGCGCGGGCGACGCAGAAGACGGCGCTGTTCCTGGTCTTCACGATGTTCGACAAGGAGTTCGTGACCAAGGGCGGGGTCAGCGGCGACGCGGTGGAGCACTGGTCGATCCGCTTCGACACCACGATCAAGCAGTATCTCGGCCTCGACCACGACTGGCCGCGCAGCTGGACGCCCGGCAAGCCGTTCGCCAACACCTTCTGGCTGCGCAACCCGGAGGTGTTCGACAAGGGCCTGCTCGAATACGACGACGCCAACCGCGAGGTCGCCTTCCGCGAGCCCGACCGGATGGCGACCTTGCGCAAGAACTTCCTCGCCAACCCCGACGTGCAGGCGCATTTCGCCGACCCGGGCGTGTCGTGGGATGCCGCGATGGCGCTCAACGACGGCGGCATCAAGCTGATCGCCGAGCGGCTGGCGCCGGTGTGCAACCCGGCGCAGAAGCGCCAGCAGGTGATGGGCCAGCTCGCCGAGCTCGCCAAGCGCATGGCGGCGCGGCTGGAGCCCTACCACGTCTCCGGCGACCTCGATGCCGAGCTCGCCAAGCGCCGGGCGGAGGCGCGCACCACCGGCCGCCAGCTGCTGGCGTGCGCCGAGGCGCAGGCGTTCGGCCTGATGCTGCGCGAGCTGCAGGTCGAGGCGGAGACGCTGGCCGACCTGTTCCGCCGCCAGACGCTGGAAGCCGCGGTGGGACCGGCCGCGGTGGTCGGGCCGGTCGGCGCGCGCGTCGCCGGCCAGTCGCTGCGCGCCGACTTCGAGAGCCTGTTCGAGGACGACGGCCCGGCGCCCGAGCCGGTGCCGGAGGATAACTCGCCGCGCGACATGGCCGACGTGCTGGCCGAGCTCGCGGTCGCCGAATGGATCGACGGCATGCACCGCTTCGCCGCGCGCCCCGACGTGCCGGAGCTGTTCCGCATCGACCGCGACAGCGCCGCCAACCTGGTCGGGCAGATCGCGGTCGGCGGCCGCCGGCTCAAGCTGCGCGAGACGATCGCCGAGCGCATCCGCGCCGGCGCCGGCTACCACGAGGGCCTGGCCGACCGGCTGGTCAAGCCGGTGATGATCGCCGAGCGCACGATCAACGACTTCGTCACCTGGCTCGGCTTCGACGGCATGGCCGAGGACGCGCGCCCCAAGGCCGGGCGCGAGCAGCGGCCCGTCTTCAAGCGCGCCCCGGCGGCGGAGGACATGCCGGCGCTGTCGGAAGCGCCGGTCGCCTACGACGCGGCCTTCTACCTCGACTGGGCGACCGCGTTCGTCCGGCTGGTGGAAGACAACGTGCGCGCCACCGGCGGCGTGACGGTCGACATTGCCGCGAACGCGCGGCTGGGCAAGCTGCTGGGCGATCTGCGCGGCGCCGCGTGAGCGGCCGAGAAGAAATCCAACGGCGAGGGTGACGATGGCGTTCAGCGTGCGGGCCGAGAGCGATCCCGACAGGCTCAACCACGCGCGGATCGTCATCGCCGGGCTGGCGTCGCCACCGGCGGACGCCGGGTTCGTGATCCGCCGCGAAGGCTACGAGCGCGCCAACCTCGGCACGTCGGGCTGGCAGGTCAGCGAGGCGCGGCTGAAGCCCGTCTCGGCGACCGCAGAAGGCGGCGCCACCGTCCTCCTGGTCGGGCCGGCGGTGATCCGCCACATGGAGCCGGGGCCGGTGCTGTTCGCCCTGCCGGCGGCCGGCGTCGAAACCGCGCTGTTCTGGCCCGACGACATCGACTTCGTGGAGGACGGCACCCGCATCGACGGCGCCGAGCCGGAGCCCGAGCCGGCGCCGGCCCCGTTGCCGAGGCCCACGCCGAACCCGACGCCCGCGCCCGGACCTGTGCCGGTGCCCGGCCCCGCCCCCGGCCCGACCCCGGGCCCGACCCCCGGTCCGACGCCGGGGCCGACGCCTGGTCCGACGCCTGGTCCGACGCCTGGTCCGACCCCGGGGCCCAACCCGCGCGGACGCATCTTCCTCGCCGTCGGCCTGGCGGTCCTCCTCCTGATCGCCGCCGCCGGCGGCTACTGGTGGTTCACCCAGCCGGAGCCGGTTCCCGGTCCGATCGTCGTCGTGCCGCCGGGACCGGCCCCCGGACCGACGCCGGGACCGACGCCGGGTCCCACGCCGCCGGGGCCGGCCCAGGAATGGCCGGACGGTACCGACGGCATGACCCTGCAGGACCTGGTCGGCAAGGCGCCGAACGCGGCCGGCATCTTCGCCGCCGCGCAGCGCCGCCAGGCGGCGGGCCGCCACGACGACGCGCTGGTGCTGTTCGAGGAGGCGGCCGACCGCGGCCACGCGCCGGCGCTGACCGCGCTGGCGCGGATGTACGACCCCAACGGCTTCCAGCCCGGCCGGCCGTTCACCTCGCCCGACCCGCGCGCCGCCGCCCGCTACTACCGCGACGCGGTGGCCAAGGGCGATGCGGCGGCGGAACAGCCGCGCGCGGCGCTGAAGACGTGGCTGGAGACGGAGGCCGCGCGCAACCCAACCGCGGCCGACGCGCTGAAGGAGTTCTGGCAATGATCGCACGGCTGTTCGCTGCGGCCCTTGCGGCCTTCGTCGTGCTCGCGCCGGCCGCCGGCGACCTCGCCGCGCAGCAGCGCAAGCCGCTCCTGATCGAGGGCAAGTCGAACCTCTACCAGCGCGTCATCGCCCGTCCCGGCGCGCAGATGACGGCGGAAGCGCGCGCCGGCGCGCAAGGCAAGCCGGTGCCCGGCTTCTCCGTCTTCTACGTCTACGAGCGCAAGGACGGCTTCGTGCAGGTCGGCGGCGGCAGCGACGGCAAGACCGAAGGCTGGCTGCCCGCCGACCGCACCATCGACTGGAAGCAGACGATGGTGCTGGCGTTCACCAACCCGTCGGGGCGCGACCGCGCGATGTTCTTCCGCGATGCCGACGCGGCGCGCCGGCTGTGGCTGTCCGGCCCGCAGCGTTCGGACGAGGCGAAGAAGCTGCGCGAGGCGGCGTCGGCCAACAGCGACGGTCCCGTCATCGCGCTGGAGCCCGAGAACTACGTCGACATCACGCGGCAGTTCTACCTGCTGCCGATCCTGTCGGCGCAGCGGGTGGAGAACGAGCGGGCGGAGCAGTCGCTGCTGCTCGACGTCATCTCGGCGCCGGCCGAGAAGCCGGCCCAGCTGCCGCCCGACCCGGATGCGCTGCGCAACTACAAGGGCGCGATCGTCTTCGTGGTCGACACCACGATCAGCATGGGCCCCTACATCGACCGCACGCGCGAGGCGCTGAAGCGCGTCGTGCAGCGCATCGGCAACACCGCGGTTCGCGACAACTTCCGCTTCGGCATGGTCGCCTTCCGCGACCACACGGGCGGCGACCCGCGGCTCGAATACGTCGCAAAGATGTTCAGCGCGCCGGACTTCGCCGCCGCGCCCGATTCGGTCCTGTCGCAGATCGCCACCGTCAGCGAGGCCAAGGCGTCGAACGAGGGCTTCGACGAGGACGCGCTGGCCGGCATCGCGCTGGCGCTCGACCAGGTGAAGTGGGCCGACTTCGGCGGCCGCTTCATCATCCTCATCACCGATGCCGGCACGCGCGAATCGACCGACGAGCGCAGCGCCACGCGCCTCGGCCCCGGCGAGATGAACACGCTGGCGCGGATGGAGGCGAACCAGGTCGCGATCTACGCCGTCCACCTCAAGACGCCGGAGGGCCGCAACAACCACGCGCGGGCGGAGAAGCAGTACCGCGAGCTGACCCAGTTCGGCGGCACCGAGCCGCTCTACTA